>JAHBXY010000049.1 GCA_019636275.1 Planctomycetota bacterium
CGAGGCGCCGACTCGCGATCTCTCGGGCGCCGACGCGGTCACGCCACCGGACCTGGCCGTCGACCCGCGGCCGCGCCTGGCGGCCGCCCTGGCCTTCGGGCTCCTGACCTTCTTCGCCCTGGCCTGGCTGGCCGGGGCGCAGGGGATCACCTGGGACGAGGCGCGCGACTACCTGCCCTGGGTGCAGCGCTTCGACGGCTGGGCGCGCGCCGCGGCCGCGGGCGACGCGACGGCCTGGACGCGCGCGGGGGTCGACCACGGCCTGGCCGGCGACGACCGGCACCCGCACCTGTTCAAGCTCGTCGGCTGGCTCGCGGCCACGCTCGCGCCCGACGCCGTCCCGTTCACGGTCGCCTGCCGCCTGGGCACGTGCGCGCTGGTGGCGGCGACGCTGGCGTTCACGCTCCACCGCCTCCTCGGCCGCCACGGCTGGCTGCCCGCGCTCGCCGCCGTCGCGGCCGTCGCCGGCCAGCCGCGCGTGCTCGCGCACGGGTCGTTCCTGGCCACCGACGCGCCGCTCGCCTGCGCCTTCCTCGTGGGCGTCCTCGCCTGCGCCGACGCCGACCGCCGCCGCCGCGACCTCGCGCTCCTCTACGTCGCCGTCGCCGCCGCGCCCTGGATCAAGGTCACGGGCCTCCTCCTGCCCGCCGTCCTCGGCGCGGGCTGCCTGCTCACCCGGCGCCCGCGGCTCCTCCTGCACCTCGGCCTGGCGACCGCCGCCGGCCTGGCGCTCATGGCCCTCACCTACCCGCCCTGGCGCCTCGGCGCCCTGCTGGCCCTCGTCGACGAGCACGCGCGCTCGAACCCGCTCACCGTCTACTTCCTCGGCCGCTGGCACACCGGCACGCCGCCCTGGACCTGGCTGCCGGTGATGCTCGTGGCCGTCCCGCCCGTCGGCGTGGCGGCGACGCTCGTCGGCGGGTCGCTGGCCCTGGCCGCACGCGCCCGCAGGGCGCCCGACCGCCTGCACGTCCACCTCCTCGTCGCCTGCGGCCTCCTGGCCCTCCTGTTCCTCCTCCCCTTCACGCCGCGCCACGACGGGATCCGCCAGGCCCTGCACCTCTTCGTCCTCCTCGGCGTCGCGGGCGGGCTGGGGCTCGGGCTCGAGGCGCGGGCCTGGCTCGCGCGCGCGACGCCCCCGCACCGCGCGCTGGGCGCCGCCTGCGTCCTCCTCCTGCCGGCGTCCGGGCTGCGCGTGGCCTGGGCCGAGCGGCCGCTGCTCCTGTCGACCTTCAGCGGGGCCGTGGGCGGGCTCTCCGGCGCCTACCACCAGGTCCGGCTCGAGCCGACCTACTGGCTCGACGCCGTGACGCCCGAGGTCCTGGACGAGCTCAACGCCGGGCTGCCGCCGGGCGCGCGCCTGTCGATGCCCTTCCCGGTCGAGTATCCGGCCCGGCTGCAGGCGCTCGGCCTCCTGCGCCCGGACGTCGTGCCCTGCGTCGACGGCGAGTTCGTGCTCCTCCTCAACCGCACCTCGGCCCTGGGCCGCGACGTCGGCGCGCTGCTGGCCGGCGCGCGCGAGGTGCGCCGCTGGGAGCGCGACGGCGTGCCGCTCCTGTCGCTCCACCAGCGCCCCGCCCGGTGACGCCGGGGCGGTTGCCAGGCCCGCCCGGCCGGCAGAGGATGCGGCCGTGACCGCGCCGAGCCTGCAGGTGCTCATCCCCACGTACGAGGACTGGGACGCCGCCGGGGCGCTGCTCGCGCGCCTCGACGCCGCCCTGGCCCCGGAGGGCTGGCGCGCCGACGTGCTCGTCGTGGACGACTGCTCGGTCACGCCGCCCGGCCCGCGGCTCGTCCCGGCCGCCCCGGCGGCGCTCGCGCGCGTGCGCACCCTGCGCCTGCGGCGCAACCTCGGCCACCAGCGGGCGATCGCCCTGGGCCTCGCGGTGCTCGCCGACGAGGGCGCCGCGCTGCCGGTGCTCGTCATGGACGGCGACGGCGAGGACGACCCCACGGACGCCCTGGCGCTCCTGCGTCGCTTCACGGCCGAGGGCGGGGCGAAGGTCGTCTTCGCCGGGCGCGCGCGACGCTCCGAGGGGCTGGCCTTCCGCGCCGGCTACCAGGCGTTCAAGCTCGTCCACCGCCTGCTCACGGGGCATCGCGTGCGGGTGGGCAACTTCAGCGTGCTGCCGGCGGCCGCCCTGGGCCAGCTCGCGGTGGCCTCTGAGACGTGGAACCACTACGCCGCGGCCGTCTACAAGCTGCGCCTCCCGCGCGAGGTCGTGCCGGTGGCGCGGCGCGCCCGGCTGGCGGGCGCCTCGCGCATGAACACGGTCGACCTGGTCGCCCACGGGCTGAGCGCGATCTCGGTCTTCGGCGAGGCGGTCGGCGTGCGCCTAGTCCTCGCCTGCGGCGCCGCCGGCCTCCTGGCCGGCGTCGGCCTGGCGCTCGTCGCCCTCGCCCCGGCGACGGCGCCCGCCTGGCTCCCGTGGGCGCTGGCCGCCGCGCTGGCGCTCTCGCTCCAGGCCGCCTGCACGGCCGCCGCGTTCGTGCTGCTCGTCCTCTCCGGCCGCGGCGGCGCGACCTTCCTGCCGGCGCGCGACCACGCCTTCTTTCACGACGCCCCCCGGCAGGTGCACCCGCCCGCAGGGCCCGCGGCGTGAGCGCCTACGTCGGGCAGGAGCTGGACCTCTTCGCCCGCGCGCGCCGCTGGAAGGACTACCTGCGGGCCGAGCTGCGCCCGGCGCTGGGCCGGCGGGTGCTCGAGGTCGGCGCCGGCGTCGGGGCCAGCGCGCAGGCGCTGTGCGCGGGCGACGAGGAGCGCTGGGTGTGCCTCGAGCCCGACCCCGCCCTCGCGGCGCGGATCGAGGCCCTGCGCGCGGCGGGCGGGCTGCCCGCCTGCTGCGAGGTCCGCGCGGGCACGGTCGCCGACCTGCCGCCGGCGCCGGCCTTCGACGCCGCGCTGTACCTCGACGTCCTCGAGCACATCGACGACGACGCGGGCGAGCTGGCGCGCGCCGGCGCGCGGCTCGTCCCGGGCGGGCGGCTGGTCGTGCTCTCGCCGGCGCACCCCTGGCTGTTCTCGCCCTTCGACGCCGCCGTCGGCCACGTGCGCCGCTACACGCGCGCGACCCTGGCCGCCGCCGCCCCGGCCGGCTGGCGCACGCTGCGGCTCGACCACCTGGACGCCGCCGGCCTCCTCGCCTCGGCGCTCAACCGCGCGCTCCTGCGCCAGGCGCTGCCGACGGCCCGGCAGCTCGCGGTGTGGGACGCGCTGCTCGTGCCCCTGTCGCGGCGCCTCGACGCGCGCCTGGGCCACCGCGTGGGCAAGTCGCTCCTGGGCGTGTGGGTGAAGCCCGGGTGATCGACGGCTGCGGCCGCGGATGCCGGGCGAGGGGGGGCGCGCGCGGGTCGTAGGATCCGGCGATCGATACGACCCGCGCGCGCTCCCCCCTCGCCTCGGCCGGCGCGCCCTCGCCTCGCTCGCGGTTCCATTCCACTCGGGTTCGAGCGTGTCGATCACACGTTTGCGCGTCTGAGGACAGGCCCTAGAGGCCCGGCCGGCAATGCGCCAGGCTGCTGCCTCGGACGGGCGGGCCGGGCCGACTCCGGCCGGGGGTCCCTGTGCTCGACCGCCGATCCACCCGTTAGTCCTCGAGATGTGAGATAGCAGCGGCCGAGCACACGGATCCCCCGGCATCAGCGATGAGGCTAGAGGGTCGGCAGGAAGGCCGCGAAGCGGCTTTCCGGCCGGCCCTCTAGCGCGGCAGGTCGCCTGGGCGGGCGCGCTTCGGCTTGCGCGGGCGCTCGGGGGGGCCGTCGTCCTTGCGGCCGCGCCCCTCGGGGGCAGCCTCGCGCCGGGTCCGGCCCGAACGGCCGCGCTCGGGGCGGGGCTCTTCGCTGGCCGCGCGCACGCGGGCGGGAGCGGGGCGCGGCTCGGCGGGCGCCTCGCCCGCGTCGCGGCTGCGCCCGGCGGGCGCGCGGGCCGTCATCATCGCGTGCCCGCGCGGCGGGCGGGGTCCGTCGTCAGGCAGCCGCGCGGCGGGCGGGGGCGGTCGTCACGCTCGGGGTGGCGCGCGAAGTCGCGGTCGAAACCCCGGCGCGCGGCGGCCCCCGGCCGAAGCGGCCCGGCCGGCCGGCCGGACGCTCGCGGCGAGCCTCGGCCCGGGCGCGCTCGGCGGCGAAGGCGCCGCTGAGGTCGTAGCCCGGCTCGCCCTCGAGGTCGGCGGCCGCGTCGAGGAGCCGGGCCACGAGCCCGACGGGGCCGTCGGCGTGCGGCGTCGACTCGACCAAGCGGCGCGCGCTCGTCAGCGCCTCGGGCGTGCGCTCCATCACGCCCTCGCCCAGCAGCCGCTCGGCGAGGAGCTCGACGCGCCGCCGGCGGATCTCGCCCGGCCCGGGGAGGTCGCGCCACTCGACCTTCACGCGCGCGCGCTTGGTCATGAACCCGTAGCCGGTCCGCTCGCGCTGCGCGACGAGCGACAGGGCCACGCCCTTGCGCCCGGCGCGGCCGGTGCGCCCGCTGCGGTGGATGTAGGTCTCGTGCGAGTCGGCGAGCGAGAAGTGGATCACGTGGCTGGTCGCCGGCACGTCGATCCCGCGCGCCGCCACGTCGGTGGCCACGAGCACGTGGCAGCGCCCCTCGCGGAAGGCGTCCAGGGCGCGGTTGCGCGCGCGCTGCTGCAGCTCACCCGAGATCAGGGCGGCCGGGATCCCCAGCAGCGGCAGCCGCTCCGACAGCTCGCGCGCCTGCTCGCGCGTGGCGCAGAACACGACGGTGCGCTCGGGCCGCTCGTAGAGCAGCAGGTTGGCCAGCGCCTCGGGCTTGCCCTGCTCCGGGACGCCGTAGGCCACGTGCTCGATGTCGGCGTGCGCCACGGACGCGGCGTCGATCACGACCTTGCGCGCGTCCTTGGTGTTGCGGCGCGCGAGCGCCTCGACCTCGGGCGGCAGGGTGGCCGAGAACATGAGGGTGCGCCGCTCCGGCGGCGTGGCCGCGAGGATCGCGTCCAGCTCGTCCTTGAAGCCCAGGTCCAGCAGGTGGTCGCCCTCGTCGAGGACGACGGCCCGCAGCGCCGACGGGTCGAGGCTCTCGCGCTGCAGGTGGTCGAGCACGCGGCCCGGCGTGCCGATCACCAGCGCCGGCCGGGGGATCGCGAGCCCCTGCAGCTGCGCGTGCATGTCCGCGCCGCCGGTGAGGGCCACGCAGCGCGCGTCCACGGCGCGGGCCAGCGGGCTGAGCGCCTTGGCGATCTGCAGGGCCAGCTCGCGCGTGGGCGCGATGACCAGCGCCTGCGGCTTCTGGACGGCGGCGTCGAAGCCGTCGAGCAGCGGCAGGCCGAAGGCCATCGTCTTGCCCGAGCCCGTGCGCGCCTGCACGAGCAGGTCGTGCCCCAGGCCGGCGGCGAGGCAGGCCGACTGGACGGGCGTCGGGTGGGTGAAGCCGAGGGCCGCCAGGGCGGCCTTGAGCTCGGGGCGGAGGGCGGCGTCGGCGAACGTCTCGAGCGACGCCTCGGGCGGAGTCTCTGGGTCGGGCATCCGTGCATCATGCCACGCCGGCAGGTGGTCGCGGGAGCGTCGGTGGGCGGAGGCCTCTCAGGGCGCCTCTCTACCTGCTCGCCGGTGCGAGTCACTCCAGCTCCAGCGGCACGAACTCGACGATCTCATCGAGCCTGACTCCGCACAGGGGCCAGCCGACCAGCCACCCGAGGAGGCCAGGGCGGCGCACAGTCGGGACATAGCCCATCATGCGGCTACCCTCGCCTTCACCGGGGATTGGCTCCCCAAGATCAATGACGCGGATCTCAGCGCCAACGGGAGCGTCGAACCGGGTGATGAGGCGCGCCCGCTTCCCGTAGCTCGCACCGATCACCTCCATCCGTCGGCAGTAGTCGCTCACTTGGGACCCGGACTCACAGATCTGGCGGCCAGGCGAAGGCGGTGGCGCCCGCGCGAGCGCGGTAGCGCGATCGACGGTCCGCTCACCCGGCCGAGCTCAGGCCCTCGATGAGCGCTCGCCCCACGCGCACGACCGTCGCGCCCTCCTCCACGGCGACCTCGAGGTCGTTCGTCATGCCCATCGACAGCCCGCCGCCCGGCAGGTGCTGGTCGCGCAGGCGGCGCAGGCGCTGGAAGTGCGGGCGCGCCTCCTCGGGGGTGCCCTCGGGCGGGAGCCCCATGAGCCCCGCCAGGCGCAGGCGCGAGAGGCCCTCGAGCCCGGCCAGGAACGCGGGTAGCGCGGCCTCGTCGAGGCCGCTGCGCCCCTCGCCGTCGCCGAGGCGCACCTCGACGTAGACCTCGAGCGGCGGCAGCGCCGCCGGGCGCAGCGCGTCGAGCTTGCGCGCGAGGTCCAGGCTGTCGAGCGAGTGGAGCGCGAACAGGTGGCCGGCCACCAGCCGGGCCTTGTTGCGCTGCAGGTGCCCGACCATGTGCCAGCGCGGGGCGGCGTCGGCGAGCGCGCCGGCCAGGGCCTCGACGCGGTCGGCCCGGTTCTCGCCCAGGTCGCGCTGGCCCAGGTCGACCAGCGCCCGCGCGACGTGCGCGCCGGTGTACTTGGTCACCGCCACGAGGGCCACCGAGGCCGGGTCGCGCCCGACGCGCGCGCAGGCGGCGGCGACCCGCCCGCGAAGGGCCGCGAGGTTGCGCGCCAGCGCGGCGCGGGCCGCGTCGGAGAGCGGCGCGTCGTCGACCGGGGCGGGCCTCACGCGCGCTCCCCGTGGCGGCCGGCGCCGCCGGCGAAGCGCCGGGCGCCCTCGAGCGACTCGGCCGCCAGGGCGCGCAGGCCGTGCGCGTGCTCGTTTCGCAGGGCGTCGTCGAGCGGCAGGTCGAGCCCCTCGTAGACCGAGCGCCGGTCGCCCAGAAGGCAGGTCCAGGGCGAGCCCGCGATCTCGGCCGCCAGCGCCTCGGCCGCGGCGCGCGCCTGCCCGCGCGGCACGACGCGGTCGACGAGGCCCATGCGCAGGGCCTCCTCGGCTCCGACCGGCCGCCCGGTGAGGATCAGGTCGAGCGCGCGCCCGAGACCCACGATCCGCGGCAGGCGCACCGTGCCGCCGTCGATCAGCGGAACGCCGAAGCGGCGGCAGAAGACGCCCAGCACGGCGTCCTCCTCGGCGACGCGCAGGTCGCACCACAGCGCCAGCTCGAGGCCGCCGGCGACCGCGTGCCCCGCGATCGCGGCGATCGCCGGCTTGGCGAGCAGCCGCCGCGTCGGCCCCAGCGGCCCGCGCTCGGGCTCGATCCGGTTGGGCCGCCCGGCGGCGACCGCCTTGAGGTCGGCCCCGGCGCAGAAGGTCCCGCCCTCGCCCCAGAGCACGGCCACGCGCGCGGCCTCGTCCGCCTCGAAGGCGTCGAAGGCCCGGTCGAGCGCGTCGGCCGCCTCGCGGTCGACGGCGTTCTTCACCTCCGGCCGGGCCAGGACGACCGTGGTCACGGCCCCGACCCTCTCGACACGCACCGGCGTCACGGGCATCGTGGCGTCTCCATGGGCGCCGGGACCGTACCACAGGGCGAGGCCGCGCGGGGCGAGGCGCTGCGCGCGCGCGTCGAGGCGCACCTGCGCGCGGCGACCGGGCGCCCCGTCGAGGTCGCGGGCGTCACGCCGCTCGGCGGCGGCGCGGTGCAGGACCTGCTGCGCGTGGACGTGGCCGGCCTCGACGCGCCGCGCTTCGTCCTGCGCAGCGACGCCGCGCGGCCGCTGCCGGGGAGCATCGACCGCCGGCGCGAGCTGGCCGTGATCGAGGCCGCCCGGGCCGCCGGCGTGCGCACGCCCGCCGCCCGCTGGCCGGCCGCGGACCTCGTGCGGCCCGGGGCGACGGCGCTGTTCCTCGACTGGGTCGACGGCGAGGCGATCGGCCGCAAGGTCGTGGCCTCGCCGGCCCTGGCCGGAGCGAGGACGCGCCTGATCGACGAGGTGGCGGTCGAGCTCGCGCGGCTGCACACGATCACGCCGGCGAGCTGCCCGGCCCTCGTCGCCGCCCTGGGCGCGCCGCCGCCCGACCCGCTCGCCGCGCAGGTGCGCGCCCTGCGCGGGCTGGCCGACGCCCTGCGCGCCGCGCGGCCGGCGGTCGAGGTGGCGCTCGCCTGGCTCGGGGCACGGCCGGCGCCGGCGCCGGCGGTGCTCGCGCACGGCGACCTGCGCACGGGCAACCTCGTCGTCGCGCCCGAGGGCCTCGTCGCCGTCCTCGACTGGGAGTTCGCCCGCTGGAGCGCGCGCGAGGAGGACCTCGCCTGGCTGTGCGTGCGCGACTGGCGCTTCGGCCAGCTCCGCCTGGCCGCCGGCGGCGTCGCGCCGCGCGAGGCGCTCTACCGGGCCTACGAGGCGGCGGCCGGCGTCGCGGTCGACCGCGCGGCCGTGCGCGCCTGGGAGGTGCTCGGCAACGTGCGCTGGGCGCTGGGCTGCCTGGCGCAGGGCGCGCGCTACGCCGAGCGGCCCGACCTGGAGCTGGCGGCGATCGCCCGGCGCGCGCCCGAGATGGAGTGGGAGGCCCTGCGCTTGATCGACCTCGCCGAGCGGGGGCCCGCGTGAGCGCGCCCGACGGGCCGGAGCTCCTCCTGGCCGTGGCCCGCTTCCTCGACGAGGACGCGCGGCCGGCCCTGATCGACCCCGCGTTGGCCGACCCGGCGCTGGCCTTCCGCGCCCGCGTCGGCGCCGCCCTCCTGCGCGCGCTCGCCGCCGAGGCCGGCGCGGCCGAGGCGCTCGAGGCGGCCGACCTGACGCGCCTGCGCGGGGTGCTGGCCGCGCTCGACGGGCGCGACGACGACCTCGACGGCGCCACGCCCTCCGAGTCGGAGCGGCGCGCCGCCCTGCGCACGGTCGAGCGGGCCCTGTGCGACCGCGTCCGCGCCGGCCTCGCCCCGGCCGACCTGACCCGCGTGCGCGCGGCCGTGGCCGAGGGGCTGCGCGCCCGCCTGGCCGCGACGGCGCCCGGGTTCGACCTCTCGCCGGAGGTGGAGTGACCGCCCTGCGCCTGCTCGAGCCGCCGCCCGAGGTGGAGGCCCTGCGCGCCCGCGTGCGCGCCTTCATGGACGAGCGCGTCCTGCCGCGCGAGGCCGAGGTCATCGCCGAGGACCGCCGGCCCGGCGACGGCGCGCGCAGGGCCGTCCTGCGTGCGCTCCAGGCCGAGGCCCGGGCCGAGGGGCTGTGGACGCCGCACCTGCCCCGGGAGCACGGCGGCCAGGGCGTCGGCGCGCACGCCATGTGCCTCCTCTTCCGCGAGATGGGCCGCTCGCTCGTCGGCCCGCGCGTCTTCAACTGCGACGCGCCGGACCAGGGCAACATGGACCTGCTCCTGCAGGCGGGCAGCGACGCGCAGCGGGCGCGCTGGCTGGGGCCGCTGGCCCGGGGCGAGGTCACGAGCGCCTTCTGCATGACCGAGCCCGCGCCGGGCGCCGGGGCCGACCCGGCGAACCTGCGCACGCGCGCCCGTCCCGACGGCGATGCCTGGGTGCTCGACGGGCACAAGTGGTATGCCACGGGCGCCGGCGAGGCGGCGGTGCTCCTCGTCCTCTGCCGCACGAGCGACGACCCGGCGCGGGCGGCCACGCTGTTCCTCGTGCCGCGCGACGCCCCGGGCGTGGTCCACGTGCGCGACGTGCCGACGATGGCCGAGCCGCTCCTGGCCCACCGCGAGGCCGAGCTGCGCCTCGAGGGCGTGCGCGTGGGGAAGGACGACGTCCTGGGCGAGGTCGGCGCCGGCCTGCGCCTGGCGCAGCGCCGGCTCGTGCCGGCGCGGCTGACCCACTGCATGCGCTGGCTGGGGCTCGCCGACCGGGCGCTCGGGCTGTGCCGCGAGCACGTCCGGTCGCGCGTGAGCTTCGGCCGCCCGCTCGCCGACCACCAGCTCGTGCAGGAGATGCTCTGGCGCGGCGCGGCCGCGATCCACGCGGGCAACCTGATGACCGTGCACGCCGCCGTCCTGCTCGAGCGCGGGCTCGTGCGCGAGGCGCGGCCCTACTCGTCCATGGCCAAGGTGCAGGTGGCCCGCGCGCTCTGCCAGGTGCTCGACGACGCGATCCAGATGCACGGCGCGCGCGGCTACAGCGACGACCTGCCCTTCGCCGGCTGGTACCGCTTCGCGCGCGCGGCGCGGATCGCCGACGGCCCCGACGAGGTGCACGTGGGCGTGGTCGCGCGCGACGTGCTCGACGGGCGGCTCGACCTGCTGGTGTGACGCCGCCGCGTCCCGCACCCGGCGGAGGCGCTACCCGCCCAGGTGCTCCCGCACGACGCGGTAGGCCTCGGTCAGCCGCCCGGCGACCTTGGTCGCCAGCTCGATCTTCTTCGGGTCGTCCTGGTGGCGGTCGGGGTGGTACTTCGCCATGAGCTTGCGCCAGGCGGCCTTGGCCTCCTCGAGCGAGGCCGGCGGCGTGAGCTCGAGGTTGGCGTAGGCGCGGGCGACGTCGGGCGGCAGCCCGCCCGGCGCCGGCCGCGCCGGGCCCCCTGCGCGGGGGGGCGCCGCGCCGGCGTCGCGCAGGACGTCGTCGGGGTCGGCGTCGGCCAGGCGCCGGCCCGCGCCTGGGCCGCCGGACGCCAGGCCGCGCAGGATCCGGCCGAGCCGCTCCCAGTCCACCGGACTCAATGCTCCTGGATGGAGAGGAGCGCGCGCATGACCGACGTCTGGCCGGGCGAGAAGATCGTCTGCGCGCCGGCCTGGTAGAACATGATGTTCCCCTCGTCCTCGCAGCCGTCGCCCAGCCCGACGACGCCGTCGCCGTTGTTGTCGGTGAGCACGGTGCACAGCGGCGTGTCGGCGATCCCGTCGTCGATCGCGCGCGACGGGTTCACGGGCGACGGGTCGAAGGTCGTCGTGTGCACGAGGCCGAGGAAGTGGCCCAGCTCGTGCGCGAGGACCAGGGCCACCTGGTCGGGCGTGCGCGGGATCAGCGCGCCCTGGTGCTGCAGGAACGCGCCCACGGCCAGGGCGGTGTCCGGGCCGTTGCCCGACATCAGCCCCGGGCGCGGCGACAGCCCGACCGTGCCGTCGTTCGTGAAGTGGTGGACCAGGAACACGTCGATGCCGTTGGCGCGGTTCACCGTCGGGGCGCTGGCGGGGAAGCCGAAGGCGGCGTAGCGGTCGAGCCCGTCGACGGCGACCTGCTGGACCCCGGTCCCGCCGACCCACTCGCCCGCGCTGCAGATCGCCTGGTCGTCGGGACCGATGAGCCCCGGGTCGACGGCCCGGATCTGGTCGGCCGTGTAGTGGAAGCCCTCGTAGCTGATCTGGATCCCGGTCTGCTGGAAGAGCTGCCGCACCCGCGCCATGACGGCGTCGGTGAAGGCCCCCTGCTGCGCCTGCGTGACCAGGTCGCCGTGGGCGCCGTAGCCGGCGAACTTGCCCACGACGAAGAAGTTCACGTGGAAGCGGTCCTGCGCGTACGGGCCCACGCCCGTGACCGTCAGGCTCTGGACCCTGATCCCCGTGTCGAAGGGGTTCCACGGGCGGACGACGACGAGGACGTGCTGCGTCTTCGTCTCGTGCCGGTAGAGGAAGCCCCCGTGCGAGGTGACCGTCTTCGAGCGCAGGTGCGCGCCGCTCTCGCCGTAGACGTCAAAGACCACGTCCTCGCCGCTCTTGCTCGTCTGGAGCTGGATCGAGTACGTCGCGCCCTTGATCGCCGGGAAGGTGATCGTCTTCGCCGCGCCGAGGTCGCCGGTGATGACCGACTGCTGGCCGCTCAGGTCGGCGCGGACGGCCGAGCCGATGAACAGCGACCCGAAGCCGCCGCCGCCGCCGCCGCTGCCGCCGCCGCCGCAGGCCATGATGGCCCAGCCGCTCGCCACGACGACCGCGCCCGCGACCAGGGTCCGTCGGATCCGTGCCATCGCCCCTCCCGGGTGTGGAAGTCCACCAGTGGAGCGGATCGGGGCGGAGAAGTGTCACGATCACGTCACGGGCCGGCCCCGGGGGGAGCCGGTCACACCACCTCGGGGGCCTCGCCCCGGAAGGCCCGCACGCCCTCGCCCAGGGCCGCGGCGAAGGCGTCGCGGATGGCGCGCGTGTGGAAGCGCAGGTCGAGGCCCTCGACCTCGAGCCCCGGGTCGGCCAGGAGGCCGCCCGAGGCGAGCTTGACCTGGCGCACGTCGCGGAAGCACACGCCCTGGCGCGGGCGCGCGCTCGAGCACACGCGCCGGTCGGTGAGCAGGACGCCCTTGTCGCCGTGGCCCGAGAGCGTGCGGTCGTAGAGGGCCACGACCCGCTCCGTGGGCTCGAGCGTGTCGGCGTAGGCCCCGAGCGCCAGGTGCAGCGGCTGCTCGGGGATCCGGGGCGCCACGTGCACGCCGTAGGTGCGCGCCAGCGCCGCGCCGATCGCCAGCTCGGCCACGGCCGCCATGCCCTCGGTCGCGTCGCCCGGGGTCGCGCCGCTGTCCGGGCGGGCGCCCGAGGCGATCACGCTGCGCGCGCGTCGCTGGTACTGCCCCTGGAGGATCCGCTGGTAGTCGCCGGCGCGGACCCAGCGGTCGAGCTCGTGCGCGCGGACGACCGGCCACGGGTGGCTGCGGTCGTTCTCCAGCACGGCGCGCCAGAAGCGGTCGAGGCGCCCGCCGTCGTCGACCTCGAACTGCCGCGCCTGCTCCATGAACGCGTCGAGGTCCAGCTCGCGCGCGATCCGCGCCCCCGGCCCGGACGCGAGCTTCATCTCCACCGACAGCGCCACGCGCGGGTCCTGCACGGCGAGGAGGCCGCAGCGGTCGGCGGTCAGCTCGGCGCAGCGGCTCCAGTACTGCAGGGCGGAGAAGAGCGTCAGCTTGATCATGCCGCCCATGGGGGTCAGGTCGCCGACGATCGACAGGAGGAGGCCGATGCTCCGCGCGACCATGCCGTAGAGGACGTGGCCCGCGAGGATGTGGCCCATCTCGTGGCCGATCACGCAGGCGATCTCGTCGTCGGTCATCCCCTCGACGAGGCCCGAGGTGAGGACGATGAACGGCGCGTCGACGCCCGACGTGTAGGCGTTGAGGCGCACGTCGTGCTGCAGGTAGAGCGGCGGCGCCGGGTCGAGGTCGAGCGTCCGGGCCACCTGGCGGTGGATCTCGAAGATCGAGCCGACCTGCCGCTCCGACAGGCGGATGTTCGTCGACTCGTTGATCACCTGCCAGATCTTGTCGGCGCCCAGGCGCGAGATCGCCTTCATGAGCTGGTCGAAGCCCACGGTCTTCTTCAGCGCCTCGAGCGCGGCCCGGTCGGCCTCGTGCTCGAAGCTCTGGCTGGAGATCTTCTCCAGCCGCACCCGCCCGGCCCGCGCGCCGCCGTTGGAAGGGCCCCCGGCTATCGCCTCGCCGCTCATCGCGCCCCCGGCGCGCCGCCGCTACCCCGGCCCGGCCGGCGCGCGCGCCGGGTGTGTCGTAGCCCGCCGGGGCGGCGGCCGCAAGGCAGGCGGCGCCCCCGCCCCTTGCCCGGCGGGCTGCCGCTCACGAGGATGCAGCCCATGGACGACGCGCCCGAGCCCCGCGCCGAGGACAGCCGCCGCGGGGTCAGCTCGTGGGGGCCGCCGCCGACGCCGGCGGAGCGCGACGCCGTGCGCACGCGCCTGCCGCTGGGGGCGGCCGGCGCGGTGGCCCCGCTCCCCCCGCCGCGGAGCGTCCTCAAGCAGCTCATAACCCCGCCCGAGCTGGCGACGCCGGAGGACGACGAGCCCCGCTACGACGTGCGCGAGGAGATCGGCCGCGGCGGCATGGGCCGCGTGGTCACCGCCCGCGACCACGACCTCAACCGCGACGTCGCCATGAAGGTCCTCCACCCGCAGGACCTCACCGACGACGCCCTGCGCCGGTTCATCGAGGAGGCGCAGGTCACGGGCCAGCTCCAGCATCCTAACGTCCTCCCCGTCCACGACTTCGGCGTGAACGAGCAGGGCGAGGTCTTCTTCACCATGAAGCTCGTGCGCGGCCACGTGACCCTGGCCGAGGTCATCGAGCGGCTGCGCGCGGGCGACGACGACGCCTTCCGCCTCTACACGTTCGAGCGCCGCGTGCAGGTGGTCCAGCAGGTGTGCCACGCGCTGGCCTACGCGCACCAGCGCGGCGTGGTCCACCGCGACATCAAGCCGGCGAACGTCGTCCTGGGCGGCTGCGGCGAGGTGTTCCTCGTCGACTGGGGCGTGGCCAAGCTGCAGGCCGACGCGCGGCGCGCCGCGCCCGCCGCGGTGCGCGACGAGGACCTCGTGCGCCCGAGCGACCGCCTCAACCGCAACGCGACGCGCGCGGGCGAGTGGCTGGGGACGCCGGCCTACATGGCGCCCGAGCAGGCCCTCGGCCGGCAGCACGAGGTCGACGCGCGCACGGACCTCTACAGCCTCGCGGCCGTGCTCTACGAGCTGCTCACGCTCAACCACTACCTCGAGCCGCTCGGCCCGCGCATGGGCGACCTCGTGGCGGCGATCCTCCGCCGCCCGCCGCTCGACGCGGAGTCGTACGCCCACCCGAAGAACGGCCGCGTGCCGCGGATCCTCTCGCGCATCTGCCGCAAGGGGCTGGCCAAGGACCCGGCGGAGCGCTTCCAGACGGCTGGCGAGCTCGAGGCGGCCCTGCAGGGCTGGCTCGAGGGCAACACGCCGGTCGTGTGCCCCGGCACGGCGATCCAGCGCGGCCTGAGCGGCTGGAACGCGCTGATCGACCGCCACCCGGTCGCCGTCCCGGCGCTGTCGATCACGGCGCTCGTGCTCATGCTGGCCTCGGTCGTCACGTCGGTGTGGGTGCTGGCGCGCCTCGTGTGAGCGGCCGACACTGGCCGCATGAACATCCCGCGCCTCGCCGTCGCCGCCGTCCTCGTCCCGTTCTCGGTCTTCTCGACCGTCGTCACCTGGCGCGAGGGCTACGCGCGCTTCTTCACCGGGCCGTGGACGGACGCGGTCTGGACGCAGGAGTTCCTCGACCTGTGCATCGCGCTGACGATCGTCTGCGTGTGGATGGTCGGCGACGCGCGGCGGCGCGGCGCGACGGTGTGGCCCTACGTGGCCGCGACGCCGCTCCTGGGGAGCATCGCGCCGCTGTGCTACCTGCTGCTGCGGGCGCCCGTCACGGAGCCGGCGGCTCCAGCTCGCACGTGAGCGGGTTGTGGGCGAAGGCGTTCGACTCGACGACGCGCCCCTGGAGCAAGTGCTCCTCGAGGATCCGGTCGATCACCTCGGGCGTCGCGCCGCGGTACCACGTCCCCTCGGGGTAGATGAGCAGGATCGGCCCGCCGCGGCAGATCCTGAGGCACCCGACCTTGGTGCGGAACACCTCGTCGGGCGGCAGGCGGCCCTGGTCGACGAGCTGCTTGAGGCGCGCCTTCAAGTGCGTCCAGCCGACGTTGCCCTCGCCCTCGGGCGCGCAGCTCCCGCCGGTGCAGTAGAGGATGTGCCGCCGGTAGCGGCCGATCCCCAGGGCGGCGGCGATCTGCTCCTCGGAGCGGTCCTGACGGTCCGGCTTGCTGCTCATGGCTCCGCGCCCGGACGCGCGGCTTCCAGCGCCGCCCGGGCCTTCGTAGGATACCGCCCCCCCGTGGTCCACGGGCGATCGGAGGCGTACCATGTTCAGCGTCATGACGAACCCGAATGAGGTCAACGCCGACCGGCTCTTCGGCGAGATCGCCGTGCGCCTGTTCATGACCACGCGGCGCGACCTCGACCGCGCCCTGCGCGCGCAGCGCGAGGCGCGCGAGGCCGGCGGCGACCCGACGCTCGGCGAGGTCATGGTCGGCCTCGACCTGCTCGGCCAGCACCAGGTGCAGGCGGTCCTCCGCGCGCAGCAGATCTATGACGAGCGCAGCGTCGAGACGCTCTACGGCAAGCTGGCGCTCAAGAACGGGTTCGTGTCGCAGGGCGACCTGGACCTGGCGCTCAAGGTGCAGCAGCGCACGGGCAACCGCCTGCGCATCGGCGAGGTCCTGGTGAAGAAGGGCTTCATCACCTGGGACCAGCACGAGGCCCTCCTGCGCGCGCAGGAGCGGATCCTCACCGAGGTCGAGCACCTCGAGTCGAGCAAGCAGGCGCGCGTCACGCTGGAGCGGCCGCCGACGCAGTAGTCAGCGCCCCGCCGGGGGTCAGCCGTGACCCGCGGGACGACCGTGTCGCGGCGCCGGGGGTCGGGACCGCCCGCGCGCGCGCCTCCGGCCGCGCCATGGGCCTGGCTCCGGGTTCGCGGGCCAGCGGGCGTGCGCCTCGACCTCCCGCTCCAGGACCCGGTCCTGCAGTTCACGCTGCTGGTCGCGACCGTCCTGGTTCGGCGACCCGCGCATGGACCGGCTCCTGGTCGCCGGCCTGACGGCGCCCCAGGCGGCCGCGACCCTCGCCGTCACGGTGAGCGCGCGGCGCGCCGGGCTGCTCGGCGAGGAGGTGGTCGACGCGGTCAGCCTCCTCATCTTCGCCACGTGCCTGGCGGGCCCGCTCCTGACGCGCGCCGCCGGCCGTCGCCTGGAGCGCTGATCAGGGCGCGACGGTCACGCGCGCCCCGGCGAGGTCCACGTCGACCACGCGCGCGACCGCCCGCACGCCCGCCCGCGCCCACACCTCGACGATCGCCTGGCCGGCCGCGGCGCCGGCGGCGCGGTCGGGCGCGAGCGCGAGGAGGGTGGGCCCCGAGCCCGAGAGCACGACCCCGTGCGCGCCGGCCGCGCGCCCGGCCGCGCGGGCCTCGTCGAAGGCCGGGACCGCCGGGCCGCGGTAGGGCTGGTGCAGGCGGTCCTCGAGCGCCTGCGGCAGGAGCGCCGGCGCGTCGGTCAGGAGCGCGAAGAGGAGGAGCGACAGGCGGCCGACCGTGTCGACGGCGTCGGCGAAGGGCACGCTCGCCGGGAGCAGGCGCCGCATGACCTCGGTCGACTTCTCGCGGTCGAGCGGGATCACCGCCACGGCCACGGGCAGGTTGGCCGGCGCCGCGCGGGCGTGGACCACGCGCCCGTCGGGCCCGCGCAGGGCGGCGCACACGCCGCCGAGGAGGCAGGGGGCGACGTTGTCGGGATGTCCCTCGAGGGCGACGGCGAGGTCGAGCGCCCGGTCCGGATCGAGCGCCGGGCCTCCTTCGGCCTGGCTCAGGGCGCTCGCCGCGAGGACGCCCGCGACGACCGCCGTGGCCGACGACCCGAGCCCGCGTCCCGTGGGCACCTCGACCTCGACCTCGACCTCGAGGCCCGGCGCGGGCGCCAGGCCGAGCGCCGCCCGGGCGGCCTGGAAGCCGCGCACGACGAGGCTCCCCTCGGGGTCCTCGCCCAGGCGCTCGGCGCCCGAGCCCTCGCCGCCGCGCGCGCGGAGGACGAAGCCCTCGGCGCGCGGGGTCACGACGAAGCGGTTGTGCAGCGCCAGCGCCAGGCCCAGGGCGTCGAAGCCGGGGCCGAGGTTGGCGGAGGTCGCGGGGCAGGTGACGCGGGCGGCGGGCACCCGGCCATCGTCACGTCCCGCGCGCGGCCCGTCCACCCGTCCTGGGCCTGGCCCCGTGCTAGAGTCGCCGCCCTCATGGTCCTCTCGCCGCGAAGGACGCTCTCCGGGCGCCGGATCCTCCTCACCGGCGTGACCGGCTTCCTCGGCAAGGTGTGGCTGGCGCACCTCCTCGAGGTCGTGCCCGAGGCCCGCGTGCACCTGCTGGTGCGCCCGGGGCGCCGCGGCGCGCGCGCGCGCCTCGAGGACCTGCTGGCCACGTCGCCGGCCTTCTGGCCGCTGCACGAGCGCCACGGCCCGACGCTGGGCCGCTTCCTCGGCGCGCGCCTCGACGTGCTCGCGGGCGACGTCGCGCGACCGGGCTTCGGCCTCTCGCCCGACGACCTGGCGCGCCTCGAGGGCCTCGACCTCGTCGTGCACATGGCCGGCGTCACCGACCTCGATCCGGACGTCGAGGGCGCGGTGGGCACGAACGTCGACGGCGCGCGCCACGCGGCCGACGTCGCCCGGCGGACGGGCGCGCGCCTCCTGCACGTGTCGACGGCCTACGTCGCCGGCCGCCGGCGCGGCGACGTCGCCGAGCGGGTCGAGGCCACCTGCCCGGCCGGCGAAGCGCTCGACGCCGCGGCCGAGGTCGACGCCCTGCGCCGCGCCGTCGCGCGCGCCCGCGAGGAGGCGGACGAGCCCGACGTCGCGGCGGTCCTGCGGCGGACCGCCCGCGAGGCGCTGCGCCGCCACGGCGGCCCCGACGACGACGAGGCGGAGTGGCTCGCCCGCGAGCGCGACCGCTGGGTCCGCGAGCGCGCCGACGTCACGGCGAGGGCGCGGGCCAGGGCGCGCGGCTGGCCGAACGTCTACACGTTCTCCAAGGCGCTGGCCGAGGCCGTCGTGGCCGCGGAGGAGGGCCTCGCCTGGACGATCGTCCGCCCGTCGATCGTCGAGGGCGCCGTGGCCTTCCCGTTCGCCGGCTGGAAGGAGGGGCTCGAGACCTCGGGCCCGCTCACGTGGGCCATGGCGCGCGGCCCCCTGCGCAGCGTGCCGGCGCGGCCCGACGTGGCGCTCGACGTGATCCCGGTCGACCTCGTGGCCCGCGGCGTGTCGCTCGTGGCCGCCGCGCTCCTCGAGGGGCGCGCGCCGCCGGTCGTGCACCTGTCGAGCGCCGCCACGAACCCGCTGCCCGTGCGCCGCGCCGTCGACCTGACCGCGCTGGCCGGCCGCGAGGAGGCGCCCGAGGGCTGGCGCGGGCTCCTCGCGCCGCCGGCCGACGTGACGGGCGACCTGGCCTACCGGCTGACGTCCGCCCCGCTGCTGCGCCGCCTGGCCGCCGGCGCGCGCGACCTGCTGTCGGCCGCCGGCCGCGCCCTGCCCGACGAGGGCCTGCTGGCGACGGCGGCCGACCGGGCCCGCGCGCTCGCCCGCGACGCCGCCCGCGCCGAGCGCCGCCTGGGGGACCTCGCGGACACGGTCGAGCGGTTCCGCCACTTCCTCTCGCACGACGCGGTGTTCGCGACCGACGCGATCGCGCGCCTGCACGCCGACCTCGACCCGGCCGACCGCGACGCCTTCGGCTTCGACCCGGCCGCGCTCGACTGGCGGACCTACTGGCTCGAGGCGCACGTCCCGGGGCTGCGCCGCTGGATCTGGCCGCGCCTCGAGGGCAAGCCGCTCGAGCGCCTGCCGCGGCGGCCGGTGACGCTCGAGGTGCCCGTGCAGGTGTCGGCGTGACGGGCGGCCGGACGCTCCTCACGGGCGCGACCGGCTACCTGGGCGGCTACGCGCTCCACGGCCTGCTCCAGCGCGGCGAGCCCGTCCTGGCGCTCGTGCGCGCGCGGGACGACGCCGAGGCCCGCGCGCGCCTGTGGACCGCGCTCGACCTGCACCTGCCGCGCGACACGGCCGCCGCCGCGCGCTGGCTCGGCGATCGCCTCGCCTCCGGTCAGCTCGCGGTCGCCCGCGGCGACCTGCGCCAGCCGGGGCTGGGCCTCGACCCGGCGGCGCTCGAGGACGTCACCTCGGTCCTGCACGTGGCCGCGTCGCTCAACCGGCGCTCCGAGAAGGTGTGCCTCGACGTGAACCTGCGCGGCGGCCTCGAGGTGGTCCTCGTCGCGCGCGCGCTCCTCGAGCGCGGTCGCCTGCGCCGCTACACGCACGTCTCGACCGTGGCCGTCGCCGGGCGCCGGCAGGCCGAGGTCGTGGGCGAGGACGAGGCGGCGAGCTTCGAGCGCTCCGACTTCGACCCCTACGCGCGGACGAAGAAGTTCGCCGAGCACCTGTCGGCGCGTCTGCTGCCCGGCGCCAGCGTGGTCATCGCGCGCCCGAGCATCGTGCTCGGCGACTCGCGCTTCCCCGAGACGACGCAGTTCGACATGGTCCAGGCCTTCGTGCGCCTGGCCCAGAGCCCGGCCCTGCCGTTCGACCCGGCCGCCCGCCTGGACATCGTCCCCGCCGACTTCGTGGCCGAGGCGCTCGTGCGCCTGCACCTCGCCGAGCGGCCGCGGCACCGCATCTACCACCTCGCCGCCGGGACGGCGTCGCCCACCTTTCGCGAGGTGACTGACGCGATGGCCCGCGCTCGCGGCCGGCGCGGCCCCGTCTACTTGCCGCGCCTCGGCGCCCCGGTCGCGGCCGCCCTGGGGACGCTCTCGCGCGGTCGCTCGACCGTCGCGCGGCTGGCGGCGCTGCTCGACGTCTTCTGGCCCTACCTGGCCTGGGACGTCGTGTTCGACAACCGGCGCGTCACGGACGAGACCGGCCTCGTCCCGGCCCGCTTCCCCGACTACTGCCCGGGCCTGTTCCGCTTCGCCGTCGACGGCGGCTTCCGCTACCCGCACCGGCCAGCGCCGACGGCGGCGCTCGAGCCGCAGGCCGTCGTCGTGTGAGCGGCCACCGGCGCGCGTTCGCCTGCCTCGCCCTGCTCTGCGCCGCCGGCGTCCTGGCCCTCCCGCTCGACCAGACGAGGGAGAGTTCTAGCCGCAGCCGACTCGAGTTCGACGAGGCGGGCGCGACGGCGCGCGAGCTCCACGTCGATCGCACCACGCGCGCCTACGGCATCGTCCACATCCGCTCGACCCTGTGGCGCGCGGGCGCACCCGCGTCCGGGCCCGTGCCGGGCACCGAAGAGGACCGGGCCGAGCTCCTCCGCGCGTGGCCCGACCTGGCGGACGAGCTCGCGCGCGAACCCGACGGCTGGTCGATCGCCTGGCGCGAGCTCGTGATCAGGGCGCCCCTGGGGCTGCTCCTGTTCCTGCTCGGGTCGGCGTGGTGGGTGCTCGTCCGCCGCTCGCCGCTCGACCTGCGCGGGCGACCCGCTCACGCCGCCATCTCTTCCTTCGGCCTGGCGCTCGTGCCGTGGCTCCCCCTGACCCTGCTCCTCGCCCAGCTCTGGGTGCTCGCCGGGCAGCCGCTCGCCGGAACGCCCCAGCTCGTGGGGCCGGGCGCGACGATCGCCGGGACCGCCCTGCTCCTCGGCTTCGGGCTGGTCCTCGCGCTGCGACCGAGGGCCGGCGCCGAGGCTAGCGAGTGAACCGCCGCCTGCGCGAGCACCGGCTGGCGGTGACCAGCTTCGCGCTCGCGAGCGCGCTGTGGGCGTGCGGCACCCCGGTCGGTGAGTCGGTGGGCACCTTCACGTGGTCCATGACCGAGTACGACATGGGCGACGGCCAGCCGGCGCACGTCCTCGGGGAGGTGCGCGGTCGCGTGCACCTGTTCGGCGCGCCGTCAGGCCCCTTCCGCCGCGGCCGGGTCGAGTGGCACGTCGAGGTCCTGCGCCCGGACGCGCCCCCGGAGGTCGTCGACGCCACGCCGGCGCTCGAGGCCGAGGTGCTGCGGCGCTTCCCGGACGCGGCCTCCCCGGTGGGCTGGCACATGGACGGCTCCGCGCTCGCCGCGTCAGCGTGGCTGGGGTCCATCTTCTTCTTGCTGACGAGCGCCTGGTGGCTGGTCGTGCGCAGCCGCCCCCACGAGCCGAGCCTCCGCCGGGCCCTGCTGACCACGCTGGGCCTGTCCCTCTGGCCGTGGCTCCTGGGGACCAGCCTGAGCTGGTTCCTCTGGGGTCGCGCCGGGCGTCCGATGCCAGCCGTGCCGCTCCTCGTCGACCCCCACCTGTTGCTCTCCGGCACGGCGCTCCTCCTGAGCGCCTGTCTGGTGCATCTCCTCCGCCCGCGCGACGCGGGCGAGGCGGAGGGGCCGTGACCGGCGGGAAGGCGCGCCGTCGCGCCGCGCCGGCGGCCCTGGCGCTCGCGCCGCTGCTCCTCGGGGGCTGCGGCACGATCGCCTCCATTGTCCTGGCCGGCTCGGGCGCGGGCCTGGCCTTCCCGCCGGGGTCGGCCAGGCGGGCCTGGCCGCTCGGGGCCGTCTACTGCGGCGTGGCCCTGGACGTCTATCTGATGCAGCGCGGGACCCCGACCGGGGGGGTGCTCGGCGCCCTGGACCTGCCCCTGAGCTTCGGGCTCGACACGCTCCTCCTGCCCCTGACCGTCCCGCTGCAGGTCGCGTGGTGGCTGTCGCGGCCCGCGGCGTCCGGCCCGGCGCCGCCCCGGGCGGACGTGGCGCCCGTGTCCTCGCGGTAGACGGGACGACGTTGCCTACGCCTCGCCGCCCGCGTAGCCTCGCCGCGTGCTCGAGGACCTCCTCTCCCGTCCGCCCGCCCTCCCCGACCTCGCCCTCGAGGCGGCCATGGCCGCCGCGATCGAGGCGTCGCGCGTGCGCCACGCCCTCGCCGACCACGCGCCCTGGGCGCCCGGCCGGCCGCTCAAGCTCCTGCTCGTCGGCTACGTCGGGACGCGCAACACGGGCGCCGACGTGCGCGTGGCGGAGATGCTTCGCCAGCTCGCGACGATCTTCGGCGACGACCACCTCGAGGCGACGGTCGTCACGTCGGACGCGCGCCTCTCGGCCGGCTACTTCCCGGGCGTGCGGCAGGTGAAGCTGCCCGACCTGTTCGTGCCGTTCCTCTACCAGGAGACCCTGCGCCACGACGGCGTCGTGGCCTGCGAGGGCTCCATGTTCAAGAGCACGTTCGCCAACGCGCTCACGACGCTGATGACCGGCGCGCTCGGGATGGCCGTGAGCCAGAACAAGGTGGCCGTCGGCTACGGCGCCGAGGCGGGCGACATGGACCCTGCCCTGCGGGCCCTCGTCGCCCGCTACTGCCGCGGGGCGCTCGTCGTGTGCAGGAACGACCCCAGCCGCGAGGTGCTCGAGGGCCTCGGCGTGCGCACAGCGCCGGGGACCGACACGGCCTGGACGTTCGAGCCCGACCCGGGCCCCGACGCGGCCGAGACGCTCGCGGCCGCCGGTGTGGCCCCCGGGCCGCTCCTGGTGGCCTGCCCGATCAACCCCTTCTGGTGGCCGGTGCGGCCGCAGGTCGGCCGGGCCCTCGTCGACCGCCTGCTCGGGCGGGCCACCGGCACGCACTACCGCTCGCTCTACTACCACGACTACGGCGCGGCCGACCGGGCGCGCTTCGAGGCCTACCTCGACGCGTTCGCCGACGGCGTGGCTCGCTTCGCCCGCACCCGGCGCGCGGCGGTCGCGGTCGTCGGCATGGAGCGCCTCGACCGCGAGGCCTGCGACGGCCTGGCGGCGCGCCTCGAGGGTCCGCTCGGCGGTCGCCCGCCGGTGCTCGGCTCGGGCGAGCACGACATGCACGCGCTCGTGCGCGTGCTGCGCCACGCGCGCTGGCTCGTGTCGTCGCGCTACCACGCGAT
The DNA here is from genome assembly GCA_019636275.1 of Planctomycetota bacterium. Classification (GTDB taxonomy): domain Bacteria; phylum Planctomycetota; class J058; order J058; family J058; genus JAMLIC01. The sequence goes on from JAHBXY010000049.1 coordinate 22,998, forward strand.
CGTCTGCTCGACGTCGGCCGGCGTGCCGGCGCTCGGCGTGACGATGGACGAGCGGATCGCCAACCTGCTCGAGGAGCGCGGCCAGGGCCACCTCGTCCTGCGCACCGACGACCCCGACCTCGCCGAGCGGGTGGCCCACGGCCTCGAGCGCCTCGACCGCGACCGCGAGCGCGTCTCGGGCGAGAGTCTCGCCAGCCTGCCGCGGCAGCTCGAGGCCATGGGCCGCATGGGCCAGACGCTCGAGCGCCACGTCCGCGCGCGCTACCCCGACCTGCCGCGCGTCGCGCGCCGCGACGACGACTGGCGCGCCTACCTGCCGCCGCTGTCGCCGCGGCTGGCGACGCTGCTGACCTGACCCATGACTGACGCGAGCCTGCGGGAGCTGGAGCGCCGCTGGCGGGAGTCCGGGTCCCTCGACGACGAGGTCGCCTGGCTCGCCGCGCGCCGCCGGTCGGGGGAGCTCGGCCGCGCTCACCTCGAGCTCGCCGCCGCTTGCGGTCATCGCGCCGCAGGACTGGCGTGCGGGACGCAGGCGGCGTCTCCACCAGAAACGTACCGCGCACTGGCGCGGACCCTGACCGGTGTAGGAGACCGGCTCATCCTCGTGGCGGTTCGCTCCATCGCGGCGTCGTTGGAGGAGACGTCCGCTGACGCGGCGACCCGGACGGCGGCGAGCCTCGCGTGTCGCGCGACCGAGGCCGCGCTGCGTCCGCGATCTGCTCGCGCACAGGACCAGGGCGCCCTCGTGCGGGCGCACGCCGCCTGGCTGGACCTGCGCGGCCTCGACATCATCCTGGCGGGTCCCCTGAGCGCCTGGGATCTGCTGAGGCTCGCCCTCGAGACGGCCGAGCGGGAGGCGCTGAGCCTCGACGTGGTGCTCCGCGTCCTCGCCCGGCATTCGCTGAGCCCGAGCTCGGACATGCCTGACGTGGCGCCGTGAGCGCGCACGCGGGTAGGATGTCGGGGTCATCGAGGAGCCCCATGACCGACCGTTCACGCGAGCTGCTCGCCGAGGTCCTCAGGCTACCGCTGCCCGAGCGGGCGGAGTTCGCGGCCGAGGTGCTCGCCAGCATCGATGGCGAAGACGACGCGGACGCGGAGGCGGCGTGGCTCGCGGAGATCGAGCGGCGCGGGCGGCGGGTCCTCTCGGGACAGAGCCAGGGACGTCCCTGGGAAGAGGTCCGGGCCCGGATCGAGGGGCGCCTCCGACGTCCATGAAGCCGGTGCGCGTCGAGCCCGAGGCGGATGACGAGCTCGCGGCCGCCGCCTCCTGGTACGACGCCCAACGCCCAGGGCTCGGGGTCGAGTTCATGGCGGCGGTCGCCGAGGCGATCGAGCGCGTCCAGCGGATGCCGGCCGTGCACGCGCTCGTCCCGGGCGCTCCCGAGGACCTTCCGGCGCGGCAGGCGCACGTCGGCCGGTACCCCTACAAGGTGGTCTTCTTCGACTTGCCTGAGGTCGTGCACGTCATCGCGTTCGCGCACGATCGTCAGCGACCGCTCTACTGGCTGCGCCGCGCTGGGGGCTAACCGGCCGTCCCGCCGCGCCGTGCTCGCCCCGACGCCTGCCGCGCGAGCTTGCCGCTCTCGCCGCGCCCCCCAGCGGCCCTCGGCTGCCGACCCGACGCCGCGCGGCGCGCCGGCGCCGGCGGCGGGGCGGGCGGCCTGGCCGGCCAGCCGGGCCGTCGCGGGGCGCCGGCGATGCGCCAGCTTGCGTTCCCCCGTGTCGCCGCCGAAGTCGACGGTGACGATCGCCTCGGTCGCGGCGATCACGACGCCCAGGCCGAAGGTCGGGTGCTCGAGGCGCTCGCCCGTGTCGAAGGCCTCGCTGGCCACGTAGCGCCGCGCCGGGCGGGCGCGCCCCTCGAGGACCCAGGGGAGCACGTCGGCGACGATCTCGCGCCAGAGCGCGTCCTCGCGCAGGCCGTGCTCGCGCAGGGCGTCGACCCAGCGGGTCGCGTGCGCGCGCCCCAGCGGCGAGGCGTTGGCCTCGAAGGCCTGCGCGGCCGCCTGGGCGGCGATCCGGGCGGCGTGGACCGAGGCGGCGCTGCGCGTCGCCGTCCGCGCCGCCTCGAGCGCCTGCTCGGCCGCCAGGACGCACGGGGCCCCGTGCTCCTCGCAGGGGCAGGCGATCCAGGCGTCGACCGCCTCCAGGGCCGCGTGCGGGCGGCGGTCGCCCGGGCGCTCGGCCTCGAACTGCGGCAGGAACGTGCGCGCCAGCGCCACCTGCGCGCGCAGGGCGGCCTCGAGGCCGTAGTCATAGAGGCCGATCAGGCGCGCCTGCAGGTCGCGCACGCCGGGCGGGAAGGGCCGCTCGCCCAGCGCCTCGGCCGCCGGCGCGTGGCCGAGGTAGCCGGCCAGGCGCAGGTCCTGCTCCGACAACGCGCCTGCGCGCAGGCGCTCGCGCAGGAGGCGCACCTGCGCCGCCGGATCGTCCGCCGCCGCGCGCTCGAGCCTCCGGAGCCGTTCGTCCGACATCGTGTCACCGTGGGTTCACGCGCCCGCGACCGCGGACGGAGCCTTTCGTCTCGTCGAGCCCCCAGGATGCCATCGCGGCGGCCACCCGACACCTGCCGCGGCACGGCCCAGGGCGACGGCGGACGACCTCGCGGTCGGCGGGCCGGGATGGTCGAATGCGCGCCCCATGAGCTTCCTCGAGGTGATCGTCGACGCGCTCGCCCGCGACCCCGCGCGGGTGGCCGTCGTCCAGGACCAGGGGGCGACGGTCACCGCCGGCGCCCTCCTGCGACGCGCCGCGCAGGTGCGCGCCGGCCTGCGGGCCCGGGGCGTCGTCCCGGGCGACCGCGTCGCCCTGCTCGGCGGCAACGCACCCGACTGGATCGCCTGCGACCTGGCCGTCCTGGCTGAAGGCGCGGCGCTCGTCCCGCTGGACCCGCGCCAGGACGCCGCCGACCGCCAGCGCCTCCTCGCCGACGCCGACGCGCGCGTCGTGATCACGCTCGACCCCGCGGCCGGCCTCCCGGGCGCCGTGAGCGTCGACGCCCTGGCCGCGCAGGACGCCGAATGGACCGCGCCCGCGGCGCTGCCGGGCACGAGCCCGGCGACGATCATCTACACCTCGGGCACCTCGGGCGAGCCGAAGGGCGCCGTCCTCACCCGCGCCAACCTCGACTTCATGCTCGAGCACACGACGATGCGCCTGGCGCGCCTCTCGGGCGAGCCCTGGGGCGCCGAGCGCGTCGTCCAGGTCCTGCCGCTGTGCTACGCCGGGTCGCGCGTGCTGCTGCTCTCGAGCCTGCAGCGCGGCGCGCGCGTGCGCCTCGTCGCCGACCCGAAGCGCCTCGGCGCGGCCCTCGAGGAGGAGGCGCCGCACTACGCGCTCACGGTGCCGCTGATCCTCGAGCGCATGCGCCGCGCCGTGCACGAGCGAGTGGCCGCGCGCGGCGCGGCCCCGGGCCGCCTGCTCGTCGAGGCCGAGGCCGCCTGGGCGCGCCTCGACGAGGGCGGGCGGTCGCTCCGCGACCGGGCGGTCGTGGGCCTCTGCCGCTGGCTCGTCCTGCGCAAGGTGCGCGCGCGGATCGCGCCGTCGCTGCGCGGGATCATCTGCGGCTCGGCGCCGCTCCTCCCCGAGCACCAGCGCTTCTTCACCCTGCTGGGCGTCGAGGTCTACCAGGGCTACGGGCTGACCGAGACGACCGCGCTGTGCACCCTCGACGTCGAGGGCCAGGTGCGCGCAGGCTTCGTCGGGCCGGCGCTGCCCGGCGTCGAGATGAAGACCGACGAGCAGGGGCAGCTCGTCGTCCGCGGGCCCAACGTCTTCGCCGGCTACTGGCGCCGGCCGCCCGGGACCGGGCTGCGCGACGGCTGGTTCGAGACGGGCGACCTCGGCGACGTCGACGCGCAGGGGCGCTGGCGGATCACCGGGCGGCGCTCGGCCGTGCTCGTCCTCGCCACCGGCCACAAGGTCCCGCCCGAGCCGGTCGAGGACGGGCTGCGCCTGCTGCTCGCCGCCGAGGGGGCCGGCGACGCGCAGGTGGTGCTCGTGGGCCAGGCGCGGCCGCACCTGGCCGCGCTGATCGCCGGCGCCACGCGCGAGCAGGCGGCGGCCGCCGTCGCGCGCCACAACGCGGCGTCCGAGCCGAAGAAGCGCGTCCACGCCTTCCACGTCCTCGACGCCCCGCTGACGACCGAGAGCGGCCTGCTCACGCCCAACCTCAAGCTCCGGCGCGCGGCGATCCTCGAGCGCTTCGCGGCCGACCTCGAGCGCCTCTACGCCGGCGCACGGGTCGCGGTCGGGTCATGAAGGAGGACGCGAGCCCGCGCTCCTCGGGCACGCCCGGCCTCGCGAGCGCCTCCCTCGTCGACGGCCTGCTCGAGGTCACGCTCGCCCGGCCGCCGCTCAACGAGCTCGGGCTCGAGCTCCTGGGCGAGCTCGAGGGCCTGGTCGCGCGGCTCCCCGACGCGCAGGGCCTCCTCCTCACGAGCGCGCTCCCGGGCGGCTTCTCGGCCGGCGCCGACCTGCGGGCCCTGCACGCGGCGATCGCGGCGCGCGGTCACGCGGCGGTCGTCGACGACGTCCGCGCCTTCCTCGGCCGGATCGGCGCCGCCCTCACGGCGATCGACGCCTGGCCCGGGCCCACGTGCGCGGCCGTGCACGGGGTCGTCTTCGGCGGCGGCCTCGAGCTCATGCTCGCCTGCGACCTGCGCGTCGCCGACCGCACGGCCCGCTTCGCCTTCCCCGAGCTGCGCCTGGGCCTGGTCCCCGGCTTCGGCGGACTGGCGCGCCTCCTGCGCGACGTCGGCCAGGGCCACGCGCGGGAGCTCCTGCTCACCGGCCGGAGCCTCAACGCCACGCGCGCCCGCGACGCCGGCCTCGTCGGCCAGGTGACCGCGCCCGGCGCTCACGTCGACGTCGCCCGCCGCGCCGTGCGGCAGGCCATGAGACAGGACCCGGAGGCGCTGGCGGCCGCCAAGCGCCTGTTCAAGCGCCCCGAGCGGCTGGCCGACGACCTCGCGGCCGAGGTCGACACGTTCTGCGCGCTCTTCGCGCGTCCCGAGGTCGCGCGGGCGCTCGAGGCGTTCGCCGCGCGGACCGACGCCCTGCCGTACCTGCCGTGAGGCGAGTCAGGACCGCCGATCGTCGCCCGGCCGCGCCGGCTTCCAGCCGCGCGGGGTCTTGAACCGCCACCCCTCCTTGCCCTCCGGCGTCAACTCGCGCAGCAGCGCCAGCTCGCCCCTCGACGTGTCGACGGCCTTCTTCGGCGAGGCCTTCGCGTCGAGGCAGAACAGGTCCCAGACCTCGCCGTGCTCGCCCCACTGCCTGACGTACCAGCGGTCGTCGTCGAGGCGCTCGTAGGGGAACACGGCGCAGCGCCACGGCTTGTACTTGAAGGCCTCGCCCTCCTCGAGCCCGACCTTGTGCAGGACGCAGCCGCCGTGCTCGAACACGCACCAGCCCTCACTCACGGCCAGCGTGTGCAGCCCCTCCTTCACGCGCCGGGTCATGAAGCCCTCGCGCTCGACGCGCCGGCGCGCGGCCGGCCGCAGGTGCGGCAGGAACTTCCCCAGGTTGGCGCGGATCCGCCGCTCCTCGGCCGGCTCGACGGGCGGGCGGCCGTTCTTGCAGCAGATCCCCCCGCACGTGGGGAACACGCACTCGAAGCGGGCGCTGGAGGCGTTGTCGACCACCACCGGCAGCGGCTTCATGGACGATCTCCTGCTTCGACGACCTTGCCGTAGATGACCTTGTCGTCCCCGCGGCGATAGAAGTCGGGGATCCGGGCCACCTCGCGGTAGCCGATCCGCTCGTAGAAGGCGCGCGTGGGCGCGTAGGACGGCTTGCCCGCCGTCTCGACGAGGACCATGCGCCCGCCCGTCTCGCGCACGGCGGCCTCGACCTCGTCCATCAGCCGCCGGCCCACGCCGCCCTTCTGGGCGCCCGGGTCGACGGCGATCCAGTAGAGGTCGAACACGCCCTCGGTGAGGGGCACCGGCCCCCAGCAGGCGTAGCCGGTCACGCGCCCGTCGTCCTCGGCGACCACGAACAGGTAGTCGCGGCTCGGCGGGTCGCCGAGGCCGAGGTCGATGAGCTCGAGGGCCACCTCGACCTCCTCGGCCGTGAACGCGCCGGTGGCCCCCAGCAGCGCCTCGAGCGGCGCGCGGTCAGCGGGGGAGAGCGAGCGCGTGCGCATGGCTCCGCTCCAGGGCCGCCCGCACGACGCGGCCGATGAGCTGCGCGTGCGACAGGCCCGCCTCGTGGGCGGCCAGGTTCAGGCCGGCGCACGGGGAGATGTCGGGGTTGGGGTTGACGTCGACGACGAACGGCCCGCGCTCCGGGTGCAGGCGGATGTCGACGCGGCCGTAGTCGCGCAGCCCGAGCGCCCGGTAGGCGGCGAGCGCCGTGGCCCGCACGCGCTCGGCGACGCCCGGGGGCAGCTCGCGCGCGGGGACCGACCAGCTCCCGTTGAACTCGGGGTGGTCCTCGGGGCCCCACTTCGAGATGAAGGTCACGAGGCGCGGCGCCCCGGCCGGATAGTCCTCGTCGAAGTCGATCTCGAACAGCGGCAGCGTCTCGGCGCCGTCGCCCTCGCCCAGGACCGACACGTTGAGCTCGCGCCCGTCGATGAACTCCTCGACGACGGCGGCCTGCTCGTAGGTCTCGCGCAGCCACGCGGCGCGGGCGCGGGCCTCGGCCTCGGAGGCGACGACGCTCTCGAGGGCGATCCCGTGGCTGGCATCGGCGGCCGCCGGCTTGACGATCACCGGGTAGACCAGCCCGTCGAGCGGCTCGTCGCCCCGCGTGAGCGTGACGCCCGCGGGCACGGGCACCCCCTGGGCGGCCAGGACGGCCCGCGCCAGCGGCTTCTCCAGGGCCAGCGTCATGGCCCGCGGCGGCGAGCCCGTGTAGGGCAGGCCGGCCAGCTCGAGCAGCCAGGCCACGGCGGCCTCCAGGCGCGCGTCGCCGTCGAGCGCCTCGACGAGGTTGAACACGACGTCGGCGCGCGCGTCGCGCAGGCGCCCGACCAGCTCGACCGGGTCGCGGGGGGCGGCGAGCTCCAGGGCCGTCCAGCCGCTCTCGCGGCAGGCGTCGGCCACGGCCCGCGCGCAGTCGCGCACGGCCTGCACGGCCAGGGCGTCGGCCGGCGCGGCGCGCTCGAGGTTGTCGTCGGCGTTGTAGAGGACGGCGATGCGCATGGGGTGAGCCTCGAGGTGCGTCGGGGGGGAGGAAGCGTTGTCGCTCGCGGGCGGCGCCCCTCACAACCCCCAGCGCGCGCGCGCCGACGCGACGATCGCCCCGATCAGCTCCTCGTAGGTCATCCCGCGGCCCCGGGCCAGGATGCACAGGTCGCCCGTGACCGGGTGGATCCCGGGCAGCGGGTTGACCTCGAGGAAGCTGGCGCGCCCCTGCGCGTCGAGGCGCACGTCGACGCGCCCGACGTCGCGGCACTCGAGCGCCCGGTAGGCGTCGAGCGCCACGCGCTCGACGTCGGCGACGACCTCCGGCGGGCGCCGGGGCGGGACGTGGTACTCGACCTCGACCTCCCAGTTGCGCTTGACCTCGAGCGAGTAGACGAACTCCTCGGTCCGGGCCAGGCGCGGGACGACCTCGAGCGCGCCGATCACGCGCGCGTCGCGGCCGGTGCCGAGGACGCCCACGGTGAACTCGGCGCCCGGGAGGAACTCCTCGACGAGCACCGGCTCGCCGTAATCGGCGAGCAGGCGGCCCACGGTCTCGCCGAGCGCCTTCGGGTCGGTGATGCGCGACGACTTGCGGATCCCCTTGCTCGACCCCTCCCACAGCGGCTTGGCGATCACCGGCAGGGCCAGGTCGAGCGCGGCCGCCTGCGCGGCCTCGGCGACGACGGCGAAGCGCGGGGTCGGCACCCCGGCGGCGGCGGCCAGGCGCTTGGCCACGGCCTTGTCGAGGGTGACCGCGAGCGTGAGCGGGTCGCTGTGGGTGTAGGGGACGCAGAGCATCTCCAGCGCCGCGGGCACGTGCGCCTCGCGCGAGCGCCCGCCGAAGCCCTCGGCGATGTTGAACACGAGGTCCGGCGGGGCGGCGAGCACCTGCTCGAGCAGGCGCCGCCCGCCGCCGAGGAGGCGGGGGCGGTGCCCGAGCGCCGCCAGGGCGGCGGCGATCGCGTCGATCGTGGGCTGCGAGTCGTACTCCTCGAGGAGGTCCTCGGGCCCGCCCTGGGCGACGCGGCCGGCGAAGTCCGCCTTGAGGTCGAAGGCGATGCCGACGTCCACCCTACCGACCGTCGCCGTTGCCGCCGCCGTCGATGCGATCGACGGTCGGCAGGCGGTTCGTCGGCGCCGGCGCCTGGTGGCCGCGATGCACCCACGTGCTCTTGCCCACGATCGGGCGGCCCTCGAGGTCGGTCGCCGGCGCGTGCCCGTTGCCGTTGCCGTGCCCGTTCCCGTTCCCGTTCCCGTTGGCGTGCCCGTTGCCGTTGCCGTTGCCGTTGCCGTTGGCGCCGGCGCCGTGCGCGGCCTTCCACTCGGCGGACGACACGGGGCGCGGGTCGTCGTAGACGAAGACCTTCTTCTGGAAGTTGCGCACGACCGCGCGCCCGGCGACCGGGTCATAGGACTGCAGGTAGTCGGGCGTGACCGGGATCTTGCCGCCGCCGCCGGGCGCGTCGATCACGAACGTGGGGATCGCCAGGCCGCTCGTGTGGCCGCGCAGGCCCTCGATGAGCTCGAGGCCCTTGCCGACGGTCGTGCGCAGGTGCTCCGAGCCGCGCACCGGGTCGCACTGGTAGAGGTAGTAGGGCCGGACGCGCATGCGCATGAGCCCGTGCACCAGCGCCTTCATCGTCGGGACGTCGTCGTTGACGCCCTTGAGCAGCACCGACTGGTTGTTCAGCGGCACGCCCGCGCGCGACAGCTTGTCGCAGGCCCGCGCCGCCTCCGGCGTGACCTCGCGCGGGTGGTTGAAGTGCACGTTGATCCACAGCGGGTGGTACTTCTGCAGCATCTCGCACAGCTCGTCGTCGATCCGCTGCGGGAGCGCGACCGGGACGCGCGTGCCGATGCGGATGATCTCGAGATGCGGGATGGCGCGCAGCTTCGACAGGATGCGCTCGAGCTTGGGCGTCGAGTTGTTCAGCGGGTCGCCGCCCGAGACGACGACGTCGCGCACCTGCGGCGTGCGCGCGATGTAGTCGACCATGCGGTCGATCTCGATGTCCGGGACGGCGTCCTCGTACATGATCCGCTTGCGCGTGCAGTAGCGGCAGTAGATGGCGCAGGAGTTCGAGATCACCATGAGCACCCGGTCCGGGTAGCGGTGGGTGATCCCGGGCACCGGCGAGTAGGCCTCCTCGCCCAGCGGGTCCTCGACGCCGACCTCGCGGTTGTAGACCTCGTCCTGCAGCGGGACGACCTGGCGCAGGATCGGGTCGTCGGGGTCGTCGGCGTCGATCAGCGACAGGTAGTAAGGCGTGATCCCCATGCGGAAGTCGCGCAGGACCTCGCGGCGCGCCGCGCGCTCGTCCTCGGGGATGTGCAGGAACCGGAGCAGCTCATCGAGGCTGGTGATCCGGTGGCGGAACTGCCAGCGCCAGTCGGTCCATTGCTCGTCGGTGGCGTCGGGGAAGTAGTAGCCCCGACCGCGACGACTCTGGACCTGGACGGTTGATGAAGTTGACGACTCCTCCACGGCGAGGCTCCTTGGCGCCCGCCAGTGGATGGAGAGTCTCCGCTGGGGGGCGCTCTGCATGCCCGACCGGGATGGGTTTTCCCCGGTCGATGTCGGCAGCGAGACTGTAGCGAACGCTCCCCACATCCAGCGGCCACCCCGACGTCCGGGAGGCCTGCTGGGCGACGTGGAAGATATGAACTGCGAATGAACGGACGCAAGTCAGCGGCCGCCCGACCTTCGCTTTCTGGCCTCCTTCCCGGACTTAGGAGGCCCAGGACGTCAGGGCGGCGCGGCGGGGAGGTCGACGCGGGGGGCGGCTCCACGGTGCTTCGTCGAATGACGATTTGGCGAATGTCTGCGTTTCCTAGCGGACTCACGGCCGTTACTCGAAGGCCCCATCGCGAGCTCTCGGGGCGGTCCGCTCGATAACCCTCGCCGGCTCGCCGGGATGCACGCACGGGCCGCCGGCGCCCCGGGAGAGAGCGACGCGGTGTGTCCCGCCTCGCAGGCCGGAGAGCGCTCGACTGGCCGCCGCGACGCCCGCGCCGCGTAGGCTGGGGGGCGTGCAGCGCACCCTCCTGTGCTTCGGGCTGGGCTACACGGCCGAGCGGCTGGTCCGGCGCCTCCTGGGCGCCGGCTGGCGCGGGCGCGGCACGGCGCGCGACCCTGCGCGCCTCGAGGCGCTCGCGCGCCTCGGCGTCGAGGCGCTGCCGTTCGAGCGAGGGCGCCCGCTGCCCGGGGCGGCCTTCGAGGGCGTCACGCACGTCCTGTCGAGCGTCCCGCCCGACGACGACGGCGACCCCGTCTTCGACGAGCACCAGGCCCACCTGCGCCGCGTCCCCTGGCTGGGCTACCTCTCGAGCACGGCCGTCTACGGCGACCAGCGCGGGGCCTGGGTCGACGCCTCGACGCCCGTCGCGCTCCTGCCGCCGCCGGGGCCGCGCGGCCGGGCGCGCCTCCTGGCCGAGACGGACTGGCGGGCGCTCGGCGCCCACGTCTTCCGCCTGGCGGGGCTCTATGGCCCCGGGCGCAGCGCCCTCGACGCCGTGCGCGCCGGGCGCGCCCGGCGCCTCGACAAGCCCGGGCACGTCTTCTCGCGCATCCACGTGGACGACGTCGTCACCGCCCTGATCGCCGCGCTCGACCGGCCGGCGCCGGGCGGGGTCTGGGACCTCGCCGACGAGGCGCCCTCGCCCCACGCGGAGGTCGTGGCCTACGCCTGCGAGCTCCTCGGGGTGCCCCCGCCCCCGCTCGAGCCCTGGACGGAGGCCGCCCCCACGCTCTCGCCGGGGCTGCTCGAGTTCTACGCCGAATGCCGCCGCGTGTCGGGCGCCGGCACGCGGACCGCCCTGGGGGTCTCGCTCGCCTACCCCGACCATCGCGCCGGCCTGCGGGCGATCCTCGAGGCCGAGGCCCGTGAGCGGCCGCCTCGGTGATGAACGCGCGGCGAGGTCGTCAACGACCCAGCCGGTCGAGCTCGGCGCGCGCCTCCGACGCGAGCGGGTCGTCCGCGTCCGCCGGGAGGCCCCGCAGGGCGGCGCGGAGGTCCGCCGCGGCGGCTGCCGGGTCGGTCACGCGCCGGGCCAGGCCGCGCAGCGCCAGGGCGCGGGGGGTCCCCGGCGCGAGGCCGAGGCAGCGGCTCGCGTCCTCGGCGGCGCCGGTCGGGTCACCCAGGCGCAGGCGCGCCTCGGCCCGGAGCAACCACGCGGACGCCAGGTCGCCGTCGAGCGCCACGCCGCGGTCGAGGTCGGCCCGCGCATCCGCCCAGCGGCCGGCCAGGAGCCGGGCGTGGCCTCGGATGCACCAGCTCCCCGCCGCCTCCGGCTCCGTCTGCACGGCCCGGTCGGCGGCGGCCTCCGCCGCGGCCGCGTCGCGCAGGTCGAGGTGCGCCAGCGCCAGCTCGCGCCAGGTCCAGGCGTCCGGCGCGAGCTCCGCCGCGCGCGCGAGGTCCGCCGCCGCACCGGCCGCATCGCCCAGGGCGCGGCGGGCCTGGCCGCGGACGCACAGCGCGCTCACGCCGTCCGGCTCGAGCTCGAGCGTCCGGGTGGCCGCGGCGACCGCGCCCTCGTGGTCGCCGCTGACGACCCGCACGTGGGCGAGCGACAGGTGCGTCGTCGGGACGTCCGGGCCGAGGGCGACCCCGCGCGCGGCGTCCTCGAGCGCGCCGGCCAGGTCGCCCGTCCGGGCGCGGGCCAGCGCCCGCGTCGACCAGGCCTCGCAGAAGGCGGGCGCGTCGCCGACCGCCCGGTCGAGGTGCGCCAGGGCGGCGGGGACGTCGCCCTGGTTCAGGCGCCCGGCCGCGGCGCGCGTCCGCGTCCGGCCGTCGCCGGGACGCAGGGCCAGGGCCCGCTCGAAGCGCTCGACGGCGAGGTCCATCGCGCCGCGCCGCTCGGCGACGTCGCCCAGGAGGACCCAGCTCGTGGCCAGGCCGCCGTCGAGCTCGAGCGCCCGCAGGGCCGCGGCCTCCGCCGCGGCCTCGTCGCCCGCCGTGAGCCGCGCCTGCCCCAGGTCGTCCCAGGCCACCGCGCTCGGGGCCAGCTCCAGGGCCCGCCCGAGGTCGCCCAGCGCGCCGGCGTGGTCGCCCCGGGCGCTGCGCAGGAGCCCGCGCACGCGCCAGCCGAGCGGCTGGCGCGGGTCCAGGATCACGAGCCGCTCGGCGTCGGCCAGCGCCCCGGCCCGGTCGCCCCGGACCAGGCGCACCTGCGCTCGGCAGGCCAGAACGCTGGGGTCGTCCGGCGCCACGGCCCAGGCCCGCTCGGCGAGCTCCAGCGCGCCGTCCAGGTCGCCCTGGCCCCGGCGGAGCTCGGCCGCGGTCACCAGGGCCATGACGGAGGTGGGGTCGAGCGCGAGGGCGCGCTCGATGTCGACCTGCGCGCCCGCCGCCTCGCCGAGCAGGCGCCGCGCGTCGGCGCGCAGCCGCCAGGCGGCCGCGAGGTCCGGGGCGAGCTCGAGCGCGCGGGTGGCGTGCGCCGCCGCCGCGGCGTGGTCGCCGCGCTGCCAGCGCGCGGCGCTCAGGGTCACCCACACCGACGGATCCTCGGGGGCGCGGCGGGCCGCCTCGCCGACGTCGTCGATCCCGTCAGGGTCCCCGAGCGCCATGCGCGCCTGACCGCGGACGAGCCAGGCGGCCGCGTCGTCGGGCGTCGCCGCGAGCGCCTCGTCGGCCAGGCGGCGGGCCGCCGCGCGCTCTCCCTGCGCGAAGAGGCGCCGCGCCTCCTCCACCGTCGCCGTCGCGGCCGTCGTCGACGTGGACTCGGCCGGGGACGCCGGCTCTCCCGCTCCGGGCGCGGCCACGGCCGTCGGGGCGGTGGCCGCGCGGCCGGGGCGACGGCGTCCGGCAGCAGGCCGGCTGGCGGCCACGAGTTGCGTAGCGCCATCGCCGCGGCGGCCACGCTCGGCGAGCGCAGCGACGTGGCGCCGCCCCCGTCTCGGTGCCCCGCCGCCCGGGCGCCCCCGAGAGCCAGCGGCCGAGCTCGCGCGCGACGGCCCCGGCGGACGCCGGTCGGTCGGCGGGCCGCTTCGCCAGGCAGCGCAGGACCAGCGCGTCGAGCGCCGGGTCGACCTCCCGCCGCAGCGCCGAGGGCGGCCGGGGCGGCTGGCTGGTGGTGGCCACCATCAAGGCCGGCAGCTCCGCCTCGACGAAGGGCGGCAGCCCGGTGAGCGCGGCGTAGAACGTCGCGCCCAGCCCGTAGACGTCGGTGGCGCGGCCCACCTCCTCGCGCTGGCCCGTCACCTGCTCCGGCGCCCAGTAGCCCGGCGAGCCCATGACCGCCCCGGTCCGCGTCAGCCGCGCGTGCCCCTCGTCGAGCAGGGCGGCCAGGCCGAAGTCGCCCAGGCGCGGCGGGCCGCCGTCCGCGGGGAGGAGCACGTTCGACGGCTTCACGTCGCGGTGCAGGACGCCCTGCGCGTGCGCGTGCTCGAGCCCGCGCGCGAGGTCGCGCGCCAGCCGCGCCGCCTCGGCCAGCGGGAGCGGGCCCTCGGCCGCCAGGCGGTCCTCGAGGGACCGGCCCTCCACCAGCTCCATGGCCAGCCACGGCGCGCCCTGGGCGACCCCCGCGTCGAGCACGCGGACCACGTTCTCGTGCACGAGGCGCGACAGCGCGTGGGCCTCGCGGGCGAGGCGCTGGGCCGGCGCGCCGTCGCGCCCGAGGAGCACCTTGACCGCCACCACGGCGCCCGTCCGGGGGTCGACCGCGCGCAGGACGCGGCCCATCCCGCCCTGCCCGAGCTGACCCTGGACGACGTAGGGCCCGACGCGCTGCACGGAGGCAGGATGCCCCTCGCGAGGAGGCCGCGCCAGGCAGGTAGGATCGCGGCGTGCCGCGCGCCGAGGTGCTGCTCGATGGGGTCACCTACCTGGCGGTCGAGCGCGCGCCCGTCGTCCGGCACGTCGACGTCGACGACCCGCCCTCGCCCACGGCCGCCGAGCGGGCGCTCGCCTCGGCGCTCGCAGGACTGACGGGCGCCGACGCCCGCCTGCGCGCCGGCTTCGCCGCGGTCCGCTTCGCCGACGACGGGCCGACCTACCTGTTCTCGTTCCAGGCGCGCGAGGTCGGCGGCTTCGAGGTGACCTACGCCGGTGAGGACCCCTCGCCGGGCGGGGCGTCGCCTCCCTCCGACGGCGGCTGAGCCGCCGCTCGCGCCGCCTGCAGCCGATCGAGCGGCCAGCCGACGAGGACGCCCACGCCGCCGTAGACGACGGCGTAGCAGAGCGGGCGCAGGGCCGCGGCCCACAGGCCGTCGAGGTGCTCCTGCGTGAGGCCCACGAGCGCCTGCAGCGCGCGGTCGAGCCCCCGGTTGACCCAGGCCACCGCCTCGAGCGGCATGAGCATGGCGTCGGGCAGGCCGCCGGCGCGGGCCACGGTCAGGGCGATCGGCGCGAGGAGGAACAGGAGCCCGACGCGCCGCCGCCAGGCCGTCCGGCTGGCGCGCGCCTGCCGGCGCGCCCAGCGCCACACCTTGAAGGCGACCACGAGCACGACGAGGTTGGCGAGCAACTCCACGCTAATCCTCATCCTCGGGCGGCGGCGGCAGCGCGAGCACCGGGACGGCGCGCTCCGACGACGCCATGGAGATCACCAGCTCCTGCGAGGCCCAGGCCTGGAAGCCGGCGAGCGCCCCGCCGAACATGTACTCGCCCAGATGCAGATGCTGGGGGACCGCCTCGACGCGCCCGCCGCGCGGCAAGACGAACGTGCGCGTGGGCGCGGCCACCTGCTCCTGCACGATGTGCGTGCCGTCGAGCCGCTGCGCCACCTCGCGCGCCCACACGTCGGGCGGCGTCTCGGCCCCGAGGAGCACGCCGCGTCCCTCGAAGCTCTGCGCCGGCTTGAGCACGAGGTCCTCGCGCCGCTCGACGACGAGCCGCTCGAGGTCGTGCAGCTCGCCGCCGTAGAGGGCCCTCTCGGGGCGCAGGACGCGCGTCCAGGGCACGTGCGCGTCGATCATCGCGCGCTCGGCGTAGGTGAAGTGGTCGCGCCAGCGCTCGTCGGTGAGGAAGGCGAAGAGCTTCTTGCTGTGCGCCACGTCGCCGCGGAACGAGCCGACCATGACCACGGCGCGGTCGCGGTAGGCGCGCGCCAGCGGCTCGAGGGCCGGCGCGCGGCTCAGCCAGTCGAGCGTCGTCAAGCGCCGGTAGACGAGGTCGATCGGCGCCCCGCGCGCGAGCAGCCGGCCGCCCTCGTAGACGAGCTCGCCCGGGTCGACGACGACCGTGTCGAGCCCGTGGGCGCGGAAGTCGGCCTGCAGGTCGAAGAACTCGGCCTCCGTGGGCACGCCGGTCCAGTCGACGATCGCCAGCCGCCCCGGCAGCTCCCCGGCCCGGGCGTGGCGCGCCTCGCGCCACGCGTCGAGGAGCGCCTCGCGCAGCCGCTCGCGCAACGGTAGGGCGCGCGCGCGGTGCCGGCGCAGCGCCTCGCGCCCGGGCCCCACCTCGAGGGCCAGCCGCCCGAGCCGCTCGGAGAGCGACATGCCGGCCGTGCCGTTGGTGTTCAGCTCGAGGAAGCGCAGGTGCTTGCCGTCCCAGAAGGAGTCGAAGCGCGCCACGTTGACGTGGCGGCGGTAGCCGGGGTCGACGAGGACGAGCTCCTCGAGGTGCGGCGGGAAGCCGAAGTAGGCGCGCGCCTCGGGGTCGGCCAGGTAGATGTCGACGACCTTCTCGACGACCCGCAGCAGCCGCCGGGCCACCCAGCCGATCGCGTGCAGGTCGCGCTGCGAGAGCACGAGCGGGAAGGGCTGCACCTCGTAGGGCGCCCCGGCGTAGAGCAGCCCCGCCTCGCCCACCGCGACCTGCAAGGCGTCGGCGCCGGCGGCGGCCGCCGCCGGGTCGTCGTCGAGGGCGGCGACCAGGTCGCGGTAGACGCGGCGCACCGGGCGCGGCAGGAGCGGCAGCTCCGGCATCGACGGCCCCTCGAGCGGCTGGACGCCCGAGGTCAGGGCCGCCGGCGTCGCGGCCGGCCGCACCGCGCGCGCCGGGCCGCGCCCGGAGAGGAACTCGCCCAGGAACGGGCCCAGGAACCGGTCGAGGAGGGCGCGCGCCGGCATGGCCAGGAGGGCGTCGGGCCGCTCGTGCTCGAGCGCGTGACGCCCCAGGTGGAAGCCGAAGTAGTAGTCGCAGCAGGCGGGCGCCCCCTGGCAGACGGCGTGCTCGCGGTAGAAGGTGCGGTAGTCCTCGCCCGCGTCGATCGCCCGGCGCATGCGGTCGGCGATCACCTGCCGGTGCTCCTCGCACCAGGTGTTCTCCGCCGGCTCGAAGTAGACGTAGCGCTCGGGCGGCCGGCCCGGGTAGACCGCCTCCGAGATCGCCGTCGCCAGGGCCTCGCTCACCAGATGCTCGCGGAACGGATAGCGGGCCACGAAGTCGTCGTGGCTCATCTCCGGCCACCCGCCGTAGTCGGCGAGCACGGCGCGCGACGGGTCGCGCACGGCGTGGCTGAACTCGTGGGCGAGGATCACCTCGAAGTGGTCGGCGTGGGCGAGGTTCGACTTGTGGTCGAGGCCGACGAAGATGGTGTTGCGCCCGCGCTCGAAGCGGCTGTAGCCCTCGGGCGCGCCCAGGCCGACGACGAGGACGACCGTGTTCGTCGGCCGGACGCCCACGACCTCGGCGAAGCGGTCGAGGACCGCCTCGGCCC
This sequence comes from Planctomycetota bacterium, assembly GCA_019636275.1. GTDB lineage: Bacteria > Planctomycetota > J058 > J058 > J058 > JAMLIC01. Next base: position 39,737 of record JAHBXY010000049.1, read on the forward strand.
GGCGCGCGAAGCCCTGCGCGGCGACCTTCTCCGCCACGTCGTGGGCCTCGGCCAGCGTGGGGGCGCGGCGCGTCCCCGACCACAGGTGCGTGAAGTCGTGCAGCATGGGCGAGAGCGGGCCGCCCTGGTACTGGTCGTCGAGCCAGCTCCAGAACGCGGCCTTGAACTGCGCCTCGCTCCGCGCCTGCCGCACCATGGCGGCGAACTCGGGCAGCAGGTCGACGACGGGCACGACGGAGCCTCCGGAGGGGGGGCGGCCAATGTACTCCCTCCACCCCCGGTCGCGGACGCCCGGGCGATAGGATCTGCCCCCAGCATGAGCGGACCGGTGCCGGACCCCGAGCTGCAGGTCGACGACCTCGTGAAGCACTACCGCGGCGTGAAGGCCGTGGACGGCGTCAGCTTCGAGGTGCGCCCGGGCGAGGTCGTGGGCCTCCTCGGCCCCAACGGCGCCGGCAAGACGACGACCCTGCGCATGATCGCCGGGATCCTCACCCCCACGAGCGGGCGGGTGCTCGTCGGCGGCCACGACGTGCGCCACGACCCGCTGCGCGCCAAGCACCGGGTCGGGTTCCTCTCCGGCGACACCCAGCTCTACCAGCGGCTCTCCCCGCGCGAGGTCCTGCGCTACTTCGGCCGCCTCTACGGGCTGACGGGCGCCGCGCTCGAGGGTCGGATCGAGCGGCTGGTGGCCGAGCTCGAGATGGGCGCCTTCGCCGACCGGGCCTGCGGTACGCTCTCCTCGGGGCAGCGGCAGCGGGCGAACATCGCCCGGGCCTTCCTGCACGCGCCGGCGCTCCTCGTGCTCGACGAGCCGACCACGGCGCTCGACGTGATCTCCGGCCAGTTCATCGTCGAGGCGATCCGGCGCGAGCGGGCGGCCGGGCGCGCGGTGCTCTTCTCGACCCACATCATGGGCGAGGCGGAGTACCTGTGCGACCGCCTGGTGCTCATCCTCGGCGGCCGCGTGGTCGACCAGGGCGCGCTCCCGGACCTGCTCGCGCGCAGCGGGCGCGACAACCTGACCGACGCGTTCCTCTGGCACGCGGGGCGCGCGGGCGCCGGGGCGGGCGCGTGAGGGCGGGGCTGGTGTGGACCGTCTTCCGCAAGGAGCTCACGGAGACGCTCCGCGACCGCCGCTCGCTGTTCATGCTCGTGGCCCTGCCGGTGCTGCTCTACCCCCTCCTGCTCCTCGGCTTCTCGAAGGTCGTCCGCACCCAGACCGCCGCGCGCGAGGCGCGCAGCTCCGTCGTGGCCGTGTGGGGGCCGGCGCCGGCCGACCTCCTGGCCGCGGGCGACGCCCTCGACCCGCGCCCCGGCGCCGGGCTGCCGGCCGCGCTGGGCGAGGCGCTCGTCGCCGGGCACCTCGCGCCGCCGACACGCGACGCGCCGAAGCCGGCGGCCGATCCGCTGGCCGACGCCGCCCGGGCGGCGATCAAGGGCGACGTCGACGTCGTCGTCGTGGCCTGGCCGGGGCTCGCCGAGCGCCTCGACGCGGGCGACCAGGGGCAGGTGACGATCTACCACGACTCGGTGGACGAGGACTCGCGCCACGCTCGCGACCGGGCCGAGCGGGCGCTCGAGGCCTGGCGGGCGGGGCTCGTCCGCGCGCGCCTCGTCGACCGCGGCCTGCCGGCCGGGTTCGCCCGGGCGGTCGACGTCGTGACCACGAACGTGGCCTCCGAGGACCGGCGCGCCGGCCAGCGGCTGGGGTCGATCCTGCCCTTCGTGCTCATCGTCATGTCGCTCATGGGCGGCTTCTACGCCTCGATCGACCTGACCGCCGGCGAGAAGGAGCGCGGGACCATGCAGACGCTCCTCTGCGCGCCGGTCCTGCCCACCGAGGTGATCGCGGGCAAGTTCCTCACCGTGTGGGCGATGACCCTGCTCGCCGGCCTGGCGAACATCGGCAGCATCGCCGCCACGCTCTGGCGCGTCGTCCCGGGGGACCCGCTGGGCGTGGGCCCGGGCGCGCTCGTGGCCGCGTTCCTCCTCTTCCTGCCGGTCTCGTTCACCACGTCGGCCTGCTTCCTGGCGGTGGGCGCCTTCGCGCGCGACTTCAAGGACGGGCAGAACTTCATCACGCCGGTCTACCTGCTGCTCTCGGTCCCCTCGGGCTTCACGCTCCTGCCCGGGGTCGAGCTCTCGGCGTGGACGGCGTTCGTGCCGGTGCTGAACATCGCCCTCCTGATCAAGGGCCTGCTCCTGGGCGACGCCACCCCGGACCTGGTGTTCCTGACGCTCGTGTCGTCGGCGCTCTACGCCGCCCTGGCGCTGGCGCTCGCCGCGCGCGTGTTCCAGCGCGAGCAGGTGCTGCTCGGCGGCCAGGAGCCGCTGTGGGTCACGCTGGGCCTCGAGCGGCGGACGGGCCAGACGCCCTCGCCGGTCATGGCGCTCGTGTTCTTCGCCGTGGCGGCCGTGATCATGTTCTACGGCAGCCTGGCGCTCGAGCAGCGCGGGATCCTCGCCACGCTGCTCGGCGTGCAGCTCGGCTTCATGCTGGCCCCCACGCTCGCCTGGGTCGGCGCCTTCGGCCTCGACGCCCGGCGCACGCTCTCGCTCAGGCTGCCGACGGCGCGCGGCGCCGCCGCGGCGCTCCTCGTCGGCGTCTCGGCCTGGGCGGTCGTCGCCGGGGTGGTCCTGCGGCTCGTGCCGCAGATGCCCGAGTCGCTGGTCGAGGGGCTGAAGGACGTCGTGCTCCTCGGCCGCGAGCCCGGCGACGCCGGGGCCCTGGCGCTCGGGCTCCTCGTCGTGGCGCTCGCGCCCGGCGTGTGCGAGGAGCTGCTCTTCCGCGGCCTCGTCCTCTCGGGGCTGAAGAAGCTGGGCGGCTGGCCGGGGGTCCTCCTCACGGCGATCCTCTTCGGCCTGGCGCACGCGTCGGTGCACCGCCTCCTGCCGACCGCGCTCCTCGGGGTGGCCTTCGGCTACCTCGTGCTCCGCACGGGCTCGATCGCCGCCGGGATGCTCGCCCACGCCCTCAACAACGGGATCGCCGTCGTGCTCGTCCACACGCCGGCCGCCGCCGCCTGGCTCGGCGTCGAGGACCCGACGGCGGCCCTGCCCTGGTCGGTCACGGCCGCCGGCGTGGCCTGCTGCGCCGCGGGCCTGTGGCTCGCGAGCACGCTGCCGCCCCGGTGCGCGGACGAGCCTAGCCGCTCTTCTTCTTCCGCGCCTTGACCGTCTTCTTCCGCGCCGCCTTGGGCGCGCTCGTCCGCCCCTTGCGCGGGTGAGCCGGGCCGCCCTGCGCCGCCTGCACGGTGCGCGTGTCGGGGCCGACGTCGGGCGCGATCGACGGCGGCGGCAGCTCGGTGCCCGCGCGCGGCGTCCCGGGCGGGGTCTCGACCGGCGCCGGCGCCTCGGTCGTGCCCGCCTCGAGCCAGCCTTCCTTGAGCCGATCCTCGACCAGACGGTCCATGGCCACGCCGGCCGACGCCGGCGTCGGGTACTCGCGCATGCGCGTCTGCCCCGGCAGGCCGACGTGCCCGCTGCGCACCATGACCCACTTGCCCTGGCGCGAGACCTCGTAGAACACCGTCGCCCCGCGCTCGAGCCGCTCGAGCCGCCGCACCGCCTCGAACGTGGGCGGCTGCGTCCGCCTGGCCGTCCTGCGCGTCATGTCCACCTCCGCCAACCGCTCGCGCCACCGCCCCGCGCGTCCACCTCCCGCAAGCCGGGGGCCCGCCCCTGCGACCACGACGCCAAGGCCTCGCGCGCCGCCCGCGCCGCCTCGTGGGACACGACCGTCCCGTCGCTCGCGGCCCTGGCGACGCTTCGCCCGCGCGGCGCCTCCGGTGGCGGGGAGCGGCCATGAGCCCGACCTCGGGTCGGACGTCGGCCCGCGGTTCCTCGACGAGGGCAGGCCTGCGAGCACGGGCTCGCCGCTGGATGTCTGCGGGGTTCGTCGACGAGGGCGGTCGTGCGGCTGACCGCCCGTGAGCATGGTGCCGGGGCTGGACGTCGGCCCGGGGTCCGTCGACGAGGCGGTCGAGTGGCTGGCGCTCGTGAGCACGGTGCCCGGGCTGGACGTCGGCCCCCGCGGTTCGACGACGAGGGCGGTCGAGTGGCTGGCGCCCGGGAGCACGGGCTCGACGCTGGCCGTCGGCCCGGGGCTCGTCGACGAGGGCGGTCGAGTGGCTGACGCCCGTGAGCACGGTGCCGGGGCTGGACGTCGGCCCGGGTCCGACGACGAGGGCGGTCGAGTGGCTGGCCGCCCGTGAGCACGGTGCCGGGGCTGGCCGTCGGCCCGCGGTCCGACGACGAGGGCGGTCGAGTGGCTGGCCGCCCGTGAGCACGGTGCCGGGGCTGGCCGTCGGCCCGCGGTCCGACGACGGGGGCGGTCGAGTGGCTGGCGCCCGTGAGCACGGTCCCGGCGCTGGCCGTCGGCCCGCGGTCCGACGACGAGGGCGGTCGAGAGGCTGGTCGCCCGTGAGCACGGTGCCGGGGCTGGCCGTCGGCCCGCGGTCCGACGACGAGGGCGGTCGAGAGGCTGGTCGCCCGTGAGCACGGTGCCGGGGCTGGCCGCCGTCCCGCGGTCCGAAGACGAGGGCCGTCGAGTGGCTGGCCGCCCGTGAGCACGATGCCGGGGCTGGCCGTCGGCCCGCGGTCCGACGACGAGGGCGGTCGAGAGGCTGGTCGCCCGTGAGCACGGTGCCGGGGCTGGACGCCGTCCCGCGGTCCGACGACGAGGGCCGTCGAGTGGCTGACGCCCGTGAGCACGGTCCCGGGGCTGGACGCCGGCCCGCGGTTCGTCGACGAAGGGCCGTCGAGTGGCTGACGCCCGTGAGCATGAGTGCGTCCTGCGCTCGGGTGGTTGTCATGTGTTGGGCGCCGCTTCGGGGCTCAAACCTCCGCCCTCCCCGTCCGTCAACGCGGGCTCGTCCGGGACTTGGCCACGAATCGCCTCCGAGGCCCGCTCTCGCGGCTGATGCGATCCACGCCCGCGGCGGGACACATAATGCACACATTTGAGACGCGCAATGTGACGCTGCGCCGGGTATCCTGTCTTGCTGGCGTGGCGCATTGGCCGTTCGGCCAGCGCAGGCGCGCCGCACCACCACCAACCACACCGCACGAAGGAGGGTCCATGAAGACGACCTCGCGCCGAGGCTCCGCCTCGTCCCTGCCGCTTCCCAAGGCCGAGCTCGAGGCGACCCTCGACGAGGCGCGGCGGATCGACGCCCTGATCGCCGACGTGGTCCGCCGCGAGCGGCAGGCCACCGCCGAGCTGGCCTACCTCCTCCTGCACGCCGAACGGTGCGACGTGCACCGGGCCTTCGGCCACACGCGGATCGGGAAGTACGCGGTCGCTCGCGGCTTCGTCACGTCGGACAGGAAGGCCCGCGAGCTGATCGCGCTGGCCCAGGAGCTCGAGCGCCTGCCGCGCATGCGGATCGACTTTCGCGCCGGCCAGGTCGACTGGACCAAGGCCCGGACCGTCGCGCCGGTGGCCACGCCCGAGACCGAGGAGCGCTGGCTCGACCTGGCGAAGACCTGCACGAACCGCCAGCTCGAGGTCCTGGTCGCCGAGGCCAAGGGCCAGGAGGCGCCCGTGCGGCGGACGCTCAAGCAGACGAAGGAGCAGGCCGTCTGGCTCGACGAGGCCCTGCGCCTGGCGCGGCTGAACAGCGACCGCCCGCTCACCGACGAGCAGGCGCTCGAGGTCGTGTGCCGGGGCTACGCCGAGGGCGTGGCCAGCCGGGCCAACGCGGGACCGGCCTACCGGATCGTGATCCACAAGTGCGAGTGCGGCGCGCCGGCGACGCTCGGAGGCCGCGACGGGCCGGTCGAGCTCTCGCCCGCCAGCGAGGCGGCGGCGAAGCGCGACGCCGAGGTGCACGACCTCCGCACGGGCACAGGCAAGGTGACGAAGACGATCCCGCAGTGGATCCGGCGCCTGGTCATGGATCGTGACGGCGGCGTCTGCAAGGTCCCGGGCTGCGGCGAGCGGGGCCGGCTCCACATTCACCACGAGCCCGGGCGCGAGGCCACCGGGCACGATCCGGATCGCATGCTGCTCGCGTGCGATCGCCACCACCCTGACCGCCATAAGGGCTACATCGAGATCAAGGGCGACGCGCGGGTGGGTTTCCGCTTCTTCCTCGCCGACGGGACGGAGATCACTGACGCACCGGCGCCGGTCGCGCCCGTGAGCACGCCGGCCGCGCCGGTCGAGTCGGCGTCGACGGGCGTGCGGCAGAGCGCGGCGCAGGAGGAGGGCGAGCCGGCGCGGATCGCCGTGCTGGCGCTCATGGGCCTCGAGTGCACGAAGACCGAGGCCCGCGAGCTCGTGCGTCGGGCCGGCGAGCGGCTCTCGGGACGAGGCGAGGACCGCTCGGTCGAAGCGCTGACGGCGGAGGCGTTGCGGCTCGTCGGCGAGGGCCTGGCCGGGCGCAGGGGCCAGCAGGTCGAACCGGGCGCTCGGTCGGCGTAGCGAAGCGCACGGGCTGCGGCGGCCGGATTCCGGAGCTTCGAAGTCACCCTCGCCGACGACGACCGCACCCCCGACGCGCGGACCGGTTGGTGACGGGACACCAGCGACTCGCGGCCGATCGACGCGCCTCGGGCCGACGCCCCGCGCCGGCACCGTGCTCACGGGTGTCAGCCACTCGACCGCCGTCGTCGACGAACCGCGGGCCGACGTCCAGCGCCGAGCCGTGCTCACCGGCGCCAGCCACTCGGCCGCTGTCGTCGCTGAACCGCGCGCCGACGTCCCGCGCCGAGCCGTGCTCACGGGCGTCAGCCACTCGACTGCCCTCGTCGACGAACCCCGGGCCGACGCCCCGCGCCGAGCCGTGCTCACGGGCGTCAGCCACTCGACCGCCCTCGTCCACGAACCCCGGGCCGACCTCCAGAACCGCGACCGTGTTCACGGGCGTCAGCCACTCGACCGCCCTCGTCCACGACCCCCGCGCCTACGTCCAACACGCGACCGTGCTCACGAGCGTCAGCCACTCGACCGCCCTCGTCGACGAACCCGGGCCGACCTCCAGAACCGCGACCGTGCTCACGAGCGTCAGCCACTCGACCGCCCTCGTCGCTGAACCGCGGGCCGACGCCCGCGCCGAGCCGTGCTCACCGGCGCCAGCCACTCGGCCGCCCTCGTCGACGAACCCGCGGGCCGAGGTCCAGCGCCGGGCCATGCTCACGGGCGCCAGCCACTCGGCCGGCCTCGTCGACGAACCGCGGGCCGACCCCGCGCCGAGCCGTGCTCACGGGAACCAGCCACTCGGCCGCCCTCGTCGACGAACCGCGGGCCGACGACCCGCGCCGAGCCGTGCTCACCGGCTCCAGCCACTCGCCCGCGCGGCGCCGGCTTCGCGTCACCCTCGCGGCGGAGGGCGGTCGTCCCTCACCGCTCCACCTCCTCACCCGAGGTGGCCGCCGCGGGCCGTTTCGGCAGCCCGAGGGCGTCGAGGGCCAGCTCGCGGTAGACGGGGAACAGGGCATCCATCGCGGCCAGGTACGCGGCGCCGTCCACCTCGTAGGCGATGCCACGGACGGGCAGGAAGCCGGCGACGGCGACCTCCTCATCGGACGTGATGGAGCGGCCGCTGGTCACGCGGCCGCGCCCGGCGGCGTGGGTCACGTGGACCTCGGACCCGCGCTCGACCGACGCGCGCCCCTCGTAGACCCCGACCCGGAGGCGCACGCGCACGACCATGTCGGCCCCGGTCTCGCCCAGGAGCGCCGCATCGACCTCCTCGAGGGTCTGACCGCCGGCCGCCCCCTCGATCACCGGCAGGCCCGTCGCGGGGAGGACCTCGAAGCTCCGGATGCGCCCGGTGTCGTGCCCGACGGGGTTCAGGAGCCGCGCCAGGCTCGACGACCCGCGCGCCGCGGCCTCGTAGCCGTCGTAGGTCCGGCAGGCGCGGACCTCCGCGACGGGTCGCACGGCGACGCCGCGCGTCCCGAGGCCCTCGGCGAAGGCCGCGCACAGACGATCGGGCAGCGCGCCCTGCAGCCCCTCGTCGAACCGGGCGAGCCGCCGGCCGAGCCCGAGGAGCTGCACGAGGATCCCGACGTCCGTGAACATCGTCGGGTCGAACAGCGCCGCGCCCGGGAGCGGCGCGCGCCACGTGTGCGTGACGAGCTCCACCGAGAACTCGGCCAGGGCGACCTCGCGCACCCGGGGCTGCCCGGGCGCCGAGAGCGGCGCGAGGTCGTCGTCGCGCTCCCAGAACGCGGGCACGACCATGAGCGCCTCGAGGGCCGAGGGCCGACCGAGGTCGCTCACGCGTGGCGGTGGAGCGAAGCAGCCGGTCGCCAGGAGGGGGGCCGCGAGGAGGCAGACCCGGGCGGCCCGTCGGACGGCCCTCATCGCCGCCGTCCCAGGCCCGTGACCCAGAGCACCGGCACGACGACCGGCGACAGCGCCAGCGCCAGCCACAGCGGGAGATCGACGAACACCACGCGCACCTCCGCCCGGCCCCGCCCGGTGGGCGAGGCGAAGCACGGCGGGGACCGATCGGCCAGGCCAGGCCCCGCCGGAGGTTGACGCGAGCGCTCGCTGGAAGAACGACAGCGCCGTGGTCGTTCCTTCAATCGGTCGCGGCGCGCGGACGCAGCCGCCTAATGGACCCCGGAGAAGGGGTCCAGCTCCTCGGGCAGATGGTGCCGGCCCTGCTTCATCACCTGCGCGCGGCAGAGGAGCTTCTTGCCGCGGGTGTGGAAGACCAGGTAGAGCTGCCGAGTCTCGTCCATGTAGTAGCGGTGGAAGGCGTGCTCCGACAGCGGCGGGGCCTGCAGGTGCGCGGCGCCCTCGAGCCAGGCGATCACCTCCTCCATGGTCATCTCGCGGCGCAGGGTCTCGAACACCTCCCACTGGGGGACGAGCGTCTCGTCGACGTGCACGTAGCCGTTGGGGTCGGCGACGTGGAACTCGTGGCGGGCGCCGCGCACGGTGAAGCCGAGGAAGCGGTCGACGTTGCGCACGACGACGTCGCGCCGGCGCAGGATCGGCAGCTCCGACACGTCGGGCACGGGCGCGCCCTTCGAGGGGTCGAACATGAGGTACGGCTCGAGGCGCCCGCCCTGCTCGCGGCCGATCAGGACGAGCTTGTCGCTCTCGGCGCCCTCGCGGTGGGCGGGCTGCACGTAGCTGAAGCGGTCGATCGCCTGCCCCTCCTCGAACAGCACCTCGTTCTGCACGGCGCTCAGCAGCCACAGCCGCGCCGGGCAGCGCGGCGAGCGGGCGAGGAACACCTCGATCCCCTCGAGCCGGCTGCCGATCGCCCACAGGCAGGCGCCCTTGACCACGGCGCGCTTGGCCTCGTCGGGCTCGAACACGACCTGCGCGGCGGAGAGCCCGAGCGCCTGACGGACGACGCGCTCGACGACGACGCGCGCCGCGTGCGTGCCGCCGCCGGCGAGGAGCACCCGGTGCACCGGGCGGCCGCCGCAGAGCCCCTCGAGCGCCGCCCGCAGCGGCGCCTCGGCCTGCCGGGCGACCCACGCGTCGACGTCGCGCGAGCTCACCTGCAACGCGGCGGCGCTCGGCGGCCGGGCGGGGTCGAGCCCGACGCCGGCCAGGCGCGCGCGCACGTCGAGGCCGAGCGGGTCGACGGGGCAGCCGGCGAGGTCGAGCCGCCCGCGCACGGCCGGAATCGGGTCGTCGAGGTCGCGGTCGACCGCGAGCAGGCCCGCGCGCTCGGCCGCGACCTGCCGCCCGAGCCGCTCCGCCTCCTGCCACAGCCAGCGGAAGTTGGCGCTCCGGAGCCGCTTGCTCCCGGCGGGCGCGCCGCGCGTGACCGTCGGGAACAGCCGGTCGACGGCCGCGCGCAGCGCCCCGGGCAGCGCCCCGTCGCCGGCCACCTGGTCCCAGCGCTCGAGGACCAGGCGCAGCTCGTCGTCGAGCCGCTGGTCGAGCCCGGGGTCGCCGGCGCCGGCCTCCTTGCGATGCAGCTCCCGCCACGGGTGCGCCCCGGGCGGCGCGCCGTCATCGACGCCCGTGAGCGCCCGGCGCGGGGCCGCGAGCGCCAGGGCCAGGCGCCGCTTGAGCAGCTCGAACAGGTGCAGGGTGAGCCCCTCGCCCGAGAGGTCGGGGAAGCCCGTCGTGTCCTGCACCTCGATGTGCACCTGACAGCCGCCGGCGTCCTGCTGCAGCTGGAGCTCGAGCAGCGACAGGTCGGTGCCGCCGCCGCCGCAGTCGATGCACAGGACCGTCGCGTCGAGGCTCAGGCTGCCCGGCCGCGCGCCCGGCGTCGCCGGGACGCCGAGGTGCTCGGCGTACCACTCGCCGGGCGTGACGGTGGTCCCGTCGGGGCGCACGTGGCCGAGCTCCTGCAGGAGCACCGGGCGCAGGAGGTGGTAGACGCACGCCGCGGTGGCCTCGTCGAGCTCCGTCGTGACCGGCAGCTCGAGCTCGCGCAGGAGCGCGCGCAGCTCGTGCTCCAGGGCCAGGTCGCCGCTGGCGGGCACGGTGATGACCACGCGCGGGAAGCGCAGGCGCTCGTGGCCGAGGCGCCGCGTGAGCGCGCGGAGCTGCGCGTCGATCATCGCCGCCACGAGGAGCCGCACGGGCACCTGCACGAGCTCCGTGCCGGTCACCGCCGGGCGCGCCGTCGCCTGCCGGCCGAGGAGGCGCCGGAACGAGCGGTAGAGGTTCACGACGCTGCGGTGGTCGAGCGCCGCCTGGCCCACGGCGAAGCTCCCGGGGGTCAGGCGGCGGAAGCCGCGGGCGTCGAGCACGTTCACCGCCGCCGGCTCGACCGGCCCGACCTCGGGGTCGCCGCCGGTGAGGCTCCCGTGGGCGCAGGCGACGTGGCTCGTGCCCACGTCGATCGCCACCACCCCGTCGTAGGCCGGGGCCGCCGGGTCGGCCCACGGCGGCGCCTCGGGCGCGGCGCCGCCCGCCTGCGCCCGGCGGCGCATGCCGCCGATGTGCGACTCGAGCGCCTCGCGCAGCCCCTCGAGGACGCCGATCTTCGCCGCCAGGCCCTCGCCCTCGGCCACGATCGTGTCCTCGATCCGCGCCAGCCCCAGCCCGCTCTGCTGCAGCTCGGGCACGGCCTGCGAGAGCGCCAGCAGCTCCTCGAGCTGGGCGCAGGCGGCCTCGAGGCGCGCGACGTGCGTCGGGTCGGCGCGGTCGAGCACCGCCGCGCCGGCCAGGAGCGCCTGCAGGAACTCGAGCACCTCGCGCGGCTCGGGCGGCATGGGCCTATCTTCGCCCGGCCCGCGCCGGTCATCACCTGGGCGCGAGCAGCCGCCCCACCGCCGCGCGCCAGACGTCGGGGCGCCGCTCGAGCAAGGCCTCGTGGCCCACGCCGTCCGCGACGACGACCTCGGTCGGGCCGCGCATGGCGGCGGCCACCGCGCGCAGCTCGTCGGCGCGCACCCAGGGGTCGTCCGCGCCGCCGAGGACGAGGGCGGGGCAGGTGACGCTCGCCGCGTACTCCACGGGCGCGTGCGCCACCGCGTCGAAGCCGAGCTGCACGCCGCCCCAGAACAGGAGCAGCCGCGCGCCGGGCCAGGCGGGCAGGCCCATGGCGCGGAAGCGATGCCCGACCGTGGTCGCGAGCCGGTCGAACGGCGCCTCGACGAGCAGCAGGTCGGGGGCGACCCCGCGGGCGTGCACGGCGCGCAGGGCCGCCGCCGCGCCCATGGACACTCCGTGGAGCAGGAGCGGCCGCCCGGGCGCGAGCGCCCGCGCCAGGGCGACGGCGGCCTCGACGTCGAGGGCCTCGTGCACGCCGATGCTCGTACGGTCGCCCTCGGAGCCGCCCGCCCCGCGGAGGTCGACGAGCAGCGGCTCGACCCCGAGCGCGTGCAGCTCGCGCGCGACGCCGAGCAGCGACGCCTTGCTGCCGCCGTGCCCGTGCGTCAGGACGGCCACGGCGCGCGCCCCAGCCCGCGGGACGCGCCACACCTCGAGGCGCGTCCCGTCGGCCGCGCGCACGGTGTGCGTCTCGTAGGCCAGCCCCTCGTCGGCGGGCGTGCGCGCGTTGACGGGGCGCGGCAGCGACACCCCCGTGAACAGCACGCGCAGGCGTCCGCCGAGGGAGAGCGCCTGGGGCGGCGCCGTGCGCGCCGCCGCCGGCGGGCCGAACGTGGTGAACGCGCGCGCGTGGGCGTAGGCCGCCGCGTTGACGAGCGCCACGCCCACGGCGAGGGCGGCGACGAGGGCGAGCAGGCGTCTCCGGCGGCGGGTCATGGGCGCAGCAGGTGCAGGGGATACCACAGCGGGGCGAGCACCAGCACGGCCAGGTCGGCGGCGAGCGTCAGCGGTGTGGCCGCCACGCACAGGAGGGCCCCCGCGACGTCGCGGCCGGTGACGTCGTCGGCCGCCGGCCAGGGTCGCCGGCGCGGCGGCACGTAGGCCAGGAGCTCGCGGCGCCCGTCGGCGAGCACGAGCTCGAACGCGTCGCCGTGCAGCTCGACCCGGCCGGCGGGGTTGCCCGGCTCCAGACCGGCGTCGGCGGGCGGCGGCGGGGCGCCGTCGTCGGTCCACGTGGCCAGCGGCGCGCCGTCGGGCAGCGGCGCCGGGTCGGCGAGGGTCACGACGGCCTCGCCGCGCCCGGCGACCGGCCAGTCGGCCCCCGGCTCGAGCGGCCGCGCGCGCGCGATCACCACGTGGTGCTTGCGGCCGCCGCCGCAGTCGACGAGCAGGTGCACCGCGCCGCGGCCGTCGCGCACGGCCCGCTCGACGGCCAGCGGCGGCGGCGGGACGGCCGCCGCCCCGGCGAGCGCCGGCCGCAGCTCCCACAGTCGGATGGTCACGCAGCCGCTCGCGAGCGACGAGGCGAGCGCGATCAGGAGCCAGGCACGGCGAGCCACTTCGTCCATCGTAGTGGTCGGCGCGCGCCGGCTGTAGGCGTCACGCCCCAAGCCGCTGCGCCGCCCGTCCTTCCGGGCGCGCGCCGGTCACGTCAGTCGCGCGCCCGGCGCCCGTCGCGGCAGTCGTCGTCGGCGGCCCCCTCGAGCGCCAGGGCCAGGAACACGAGGCCGGCGACCGCCGCGACGAGGACCACGACGCCCGCGACCTTCAGCGCGAAGAGGGCGCCCTCCTTGAGCCCATCGCCGCCGCCGCCCACCGCCTCGAGGGCGTCCAGCCGGGCGCGCGCGGTGACGCGTCGGCGCGCCTCCAGGTCGAAGGTCCTGGCGACCGGCCGCAGGCCGTCCCCCGAGAGGACGAGCCGGTACCGGCCCGGGGCGAGGTCCTCGAAGAGGAGGAACCGGTCGGCGTCCGTCGTCGCCTCGATCGAGAACGGATGCCCCTCGCGCTCGAGGCGCGCCCGCACGCCGCCGACCAGGCGTGCGACGCCGTCGTCGTCCCACGTCACCTTCACCACCACGGCCGCGCCCGGCCCCGGATGACGGTGCTCCTTCAGGTGGACCGTGGCGCACCCTTGAAGGGCCAGCGCGAGGGCGACGATGGCCGAGAGGGGTCGCGACGGGCGGCTCACAAGCGGCGCCTGAACACACCTCGTGCCGGACGGACCGGCCGCCGCTTGCGCGCGACGACCGTCGAACTCCTGGTCGGGCCCTTCGTTTTCTGGTCACCCTCGCGGCCCATCGCGCCCGCAACCCACGGCGCCGCCATGACCTCGCCGCGCGTGTCGCGGCCGGAACCATGGGCCGACCGGCGGGGGGCGGCTACGGTGACCTCGGGGCGGGTGAGGAGCCTGCGATGCTCCGGCCGTTGCACGCATACCTGCAGGACGCGACGCGGCCGCTCGAGACCTTCTTCGAGCGGCACCCGCATCCGGTCCTCGTCGTGGCCCCCTTCGAGTCCGAGGAGGACCCGCGCTTCCGCACGGTCGCCGGCCCGCTCTTGCGCCCGGGCGGCCCGGCGCCGCGCGGCCCCGGGGAAGGCGCCTGGGTGGCGCCGGTGACCAAGCGACCCGGCTCGAACGTGTTCACGGCCATGGTCACGCTCGGCCGCGCCCGCAACAACGACATCGAGCTCAACGCCTCGACGGTCTCGAAGTTCCACGCCTACGTCACGCTCGAGGCCGCCGGGCCCGTGCTCGTCGACGCCGGCTCGACCTTCGGCACGTTCGTCAACGGGCAGCGGCTCTCGCCGCGCCGCGAGCGCCACCTGCTGCGCAGCGGCGACGAGGTGCGCGCGGGCCAGGTCGCCATGACCTTCCTCGACCCGCCCGCGTTCCTCGACCTCCTGCGGCGCGAGGGCGAGGGCGAGCGCCCGGAGCGCGCCGCCGGCTGAGCGTCAGCGACGCCCGAGCCGCTCCGCGAGGGCCCCGTAACCCGGCCGCTCGACGAGCAGCGGCAGGAGCGGGTCGCGCCGGGCGCGCCGGCCGAGGCGGCCCAGCTCGCCCGCGTCCGCGCGCATGACCGCGGCGGCCAGCGCCTGGAAGGCGCCCGCGAAGCCCGGGTCGTCGAGCGCGCCGAGCACGCGCGCCTGCCGCCAGGTGGCCTCGAGGGGCCGCCGCCCGCCGCGCACCTGCTCCGGCGCCGACTCCGCCGCGAGCGCGCGCGCGCGCGTCAGGAGGCGCTGCCGCTCCGCGCCGGGCTCGAGGCAGCCCGCCTCGTAGAGGAGCGCGTCGGCCAGGAGCCCGGCCAGGGCCGACCGCTCCGCCGGGTCGCGGGCCAGGCCGCGGCCGTCGCGCGCCGCCGCGGCCACGACGCGCCAGGCCGCGCGGCGGCGCTCGGGGTCGTCGCCCCAGGCGGCCTCGTCGGCCAGCTCCTCCTCGAGCAGGTCGCGCAGCTCGCCGTCGAGCCCGTCGCGCCCGGCGCGGAACGCCGCCGCCCGCCCGACGGCCAGGAGGACCTCGCTCCAGGCCCCGTCCTCGACCAGCCAGGCCAGCGTCCTCTGCTGGGCGTCGCCCGCGCGCGCGCCCTCGAGGAGGGCCCGCGACGCGCTCCAGGGCGCGGCGAGGTCCTCCGGCGCGAGGAGGGGCCGGCGCGGCGCGAGCGCCTGCTCGAGCCCGCAGCGGACGACGAAGAGGAGCTCGGGGCGCCGGGCCCGCTCCTCGAGGGCC
>JAHBXY010000005.1 GCA_019636275.1 Planctomycetota bacterium
GCGCACGCGCGCCACCCTGCGCGACGTCGCGCCCGAGGACGGGCGCGACCTGCGCCTGACCGTCGACGCCGACCTGCAGGCGCCGCTCGAGGCGGCCCTCGACCGCGCCGTGCAGCGCCACGGCGACGCCGAGGCCGGCGGCGCCGCGGTCGTCATCGACCTGCGCCAGGGCGACGTCCTGGCCCTGGCCTCGAGCCCGCGCTACGACCCCAACGCCATGGGCGCGCGCTTCGGCGAGTGGCGCGACGACCCGCGCCGGCCGCTGTTCGACCGCAGCCTGGCGGCCTTCCCGCCGGCCTCGACCTGGAAGGTGCTCACGGCGTTCGCGATGACCGACGGCGCGCACGAGGGCGCCGTGCCGCTCGGCTGGACGACCGAGTGCCACGGCAAGCTGTTCCCGGGCAAGCCGGGGCCGTTCAAGTGCGACGGCTACCACGGGCCGACGGACCTCGGCCGCGCGCTCGAGCGCTCGTGCAACGTGTTCTTCTTCCGCGCCGCCGACCGCGTGGGCCTCGACGCCATGGCCGGCTGGGCTGAGCGCCTGGGCCTCGGCCGGCGCCTCCTCGGCCTCCCGGGCGAGCGCGCGGGCCTCGTGCCCACGACGGGGATGAAGGACGAGCGCTTCGAGCGCGCGGCCGCGGGCTTCCACCAGCGCTGGAAGGAGCACGCCGATGCCCGGGCCGGCGGCGACCCGGCCGCGATCGACCTGGCGCGTCGGCGCCTCGAGCGCGCCGCGTGGTGGCTCGGCGCCTGCGCCGACGACCGCAAGGCGCGCCCGGGCGACGCGCGCAACGCCTACATCGGCCAGGGCGACGTCATGACGACGCCCGTGCAGGTGGCCTTCCTGGCCGCCGTCGTGGCCACCGGCGGGCGCGCGCCCCTGCCGCGCGTCGACGCGGACGCGCCGGTCGCCTGGCACGACGCGGCCCTGCCCCCGGCCGCCCTGGCGCGCGTGCGCGAGGGCCTGCGGCGCGTGGTCACGCGCGGCACGGCGTCCGACGCCCGCCTGGGCCTCCGCGGCCTCGACGTGGCCGGCAAGACCGGCACGGCCGAGCGCGCCAAGGGCCAGGCCAAGCTCGCCTGGTTCATGGGCTACTACCCGGCGGCGCGGCCCGAGGTGGCCTTCGCCGTGCTCGTCGACCGCACCGAGGGCCACGGCGGCGAGGTGTGCGCGCCGGTCACGCGCGCGCTGATCGACGCCTACGAGGCCACGAAGCGGCCGGCGACGGCCGCTCGCCCCGCCACGCCCGGAGGCCGCCCGTGAGCCTGCGGATCGACGCCCTGCGCCTCTCGCGCGAGCTCGACCGCTTCCCCGGCACGCTCCTGGGCGTATGCCTGGCGCTGCTCGGCGTGTCGCTCGTGGCGCTCCACAGCGCCAGCCTCACGCCCACGGGCGGCTCGCTGGGCTACGCGGCCAAGCAGGCCGGGTGGGCCGTCCTCGGCCTCGCCGGGTTCTTCGCCTGCTCGCAGGTGCCCTACGACCGCCTGGGCAGGCGCGCCTGGACCTTCATGGGCCTCGGCTGCGCGGCGCTCGTGCTCGTGCTCCTCGTGGGCACGAAGGTCAACGGCGCGCGGAGCTGGTTCTCGCTCGGCCCCGTGCGCCTCCAGCCGAGCGAGTTCGTCAAGTACGCCCTCGTCCTGCTCCTGGCCCGCACCGTGGCCCGGCGCGGCGCCGGGATCGGCACCTGGCGCGGCCTGGCCGAGGCCGGCGCGATCACGGCCCTGCCGGCCGGCCTCGTCCTCCTCCAGCCCGACCTGGGCACGGCGCTCACCTACGCGCCGATCCTCGTCTCGATCGTGTTCGTGGCCGGCGCCCGCCTGCGGCACCTCCTGGCCGTGGCCGCGGCCGGGCTGGCGAGCCTGCCGCTCCTCTGGTGCTTCTTCCTCAAGGAGTACCAGAAGCTGCGCATCCTCTCCTTCCTCGACTCCAACGAGCACGCCCTCGGCGGCGCGTACCAGGTCAACCAGTCGGTGATCGCCGTCGGCTCGGGCGGCCTCCTCGGGCGCGGCTTCGGCCAGGGCACGCAGGGGCCGCTGGGCTTCCTCCCCGAGCGCCACACCGACTTCATCTACGCCGTCGTGTGCGAGGACTTCGGCCTCGTCGGCGGGGTCATCCTCCTGGCCCTCTATGGGCACCTGCTGGCGGCGCTGCTCGAGATCGTGCGCACGACCCGCGACCCGGAGGGGCGGTTCATCGTCATCGGCGTCGGCGCCGTGACCCTCGTGCAGATCATCATCAACGTCGGCATGGTCCTCGGCGCCATGCCGGTCACGGGGCTGCCCCTGCCGCTGGTCTCCTACGGCGGGTCGTCGCTGGTGGCCACGCTGTGCGGCTTCGGCCTGTGCGCGTCGGTCGCGCGGCACCGGACGCGCGTGATCGTCCACGGGTCCGAGGAGGGCGCGGCGGCGCGGCGCTGACCTCCGCGGAACCCGCCCGCGCCGTCGCGGGTGAGACGGTCATGGACGACCCGAGCCCAGGGCCGGCTCGACCGGAGGGCCACCCGCCCGCGCCGATCGCCACCCGCCTCCGGCCGCCCAACCGGTGCGCCGGCTGCCACGACCGCCTGCTCCTCGTCCGGGCGGCCGCCGTCTGCGGCGCCTGCGGCGCGGCCCTGCACCCCGAGTGCGCGCGCGGCCTCGGCGCGTGCCCGACGCTGGGCTGCGGCCGCCCGCTCCCTCGGCCGGCGCGGCGGTCGCGGGCCGAGGTCGACCCGCGCGCGCGCGTCCTCGTCGTCGTGGCCCTCCACGCGGCGAGCCTGGTCCTCCTGCCGATCGCCCTCGGCGCCCCGCCGCCGCCGCGCGTCGTGTGGCCGGCGCCCGGGCCGTACCCCGGCCCCATGAGCTGCACCGTGTTCGCGCCGAGCGCGCCCCCGCCCCGGCACGACCCCGACTGGCGCGTCCTGTGGAACCACCGCTGCACCTGCCCCTGCCCGCACACGGGGCTGGACGACCCCAGCCTCGGGGCCGAGCACTTCACCGGGCCGCTGCCGCCGAACGTCCTGCGCCTCCACCGTTCGTCCCAGGTCCCGCGACGATCGACAGGATCCGGGTGAGCGCACGCCGCACGTCCTTGCGGCCTCTGCGCGGCCCGGATGTTGCGCAGGGCCTCCGCCATGTTGCACGTCCGCTGGCGCGCCCTCGTCCTCCTCGCCCCCCTGGCGGCCCTCCTCGCCGCTCCGCTCGAGGCGCGCGACCCGCCGCCGCGCCTGCGCGTGCTGCAGTGGAACGTGGGCACGATCGACCCGCGCGGGCTGCGGCTGCCCGACGGCGCGATCCCGCAGGTGGTCGAGACGATCGCCCAGGCGGCGCCCGACGTGGTCGTCCTGCAGGAGGTCGAGTCGGCCGCCCAGGTGAGCCGCCTGCGCCGCGACCTCGCCGCGCGCGGCCTGGTCTACGAGGCGCGCCTGCTCGTGGCCGAGGCGACGAGCCCCGACGGCCTCATCGTCCACCTCGTCCGGCGCGCGCACGCGCGCAAGACCTTCAGGACGAGCACCGGCTACGCCGCGCAGGCCGTCGACGTCGGCGGCGTGTGGGTCGTGGGCATCCACGCGCCGGCCGCGCCGGGCTCGCAGGCGCGGGCGACCTTCTTCGACGAGGTCCTGGCCTGGACGGCGCGCGAGCTCCGGGGACCGGTCGTCCTCGCCGGCGACTTCAACCTGGGGCCGCACGGCGGGGCGGGGACGGCCGCCGTGCTCCCCTGGCTGCGCAAGGTCGACCAGGCGACCTACGCCCGGCTCGCGCGCGCCTTCCCCGTCCGCACGACCGAGGGGCCGACGACGAGCTACCGCCTGCACCTCGACCACGTCATGGGCCGGAACGTGCGCCTCGTGCGGCACGAGGTCCTGCGCGGGCGGCGGCGCGGCCTCATGGACCACGACCCGCTGCTCGCGGACCTGCGGATCGGGGCCGCGTCCGCCGTCCGGGGGCTCGCCCACGCGGTCACCGCCACGACCCGGTGAGGGCCGGGCCCCGCTGAAGAAATCCGCCCGGGCCGGTCGTGCGTAGACTCTCTCCTCGCTGAAGAGGAGGGACCCGTGGACTCCACGTCCGATCGGCGCCGCCCGGGCGCAATGGCGCTCGTGCTCGCCCTGCTGGTGGCCGCCGCGGCCGCCCTGACCCTGCTCATGGACGGCCCGGCCGACGGCCCGGGCGGCCGCCCGGCGGCGGTCACCACCCAGGGCGGGCCCACGGCCGTGCCGGACGGGCTCACGGTGACGAAGATCGACCCGCACGGCCCCGCCGCGCCGGGGCGGGCGCTCGACGCGGAGGCCGCTGAGGCTTCTGGCCGGGCCGGACGGTGGCCGACGGGCCGCGCGGCCCGTCGTGGCTCTTCCGCGACGGCGACGCGTCGGCGCCCGGCCTGCCGGCGCCGCCGCGACGGGCCTGCGCGGGCGGGTCGTCGCGGGCGACGGCCGGCCCGTGCCGGGGGCCCGGGTCGGCCTGCGCGGCACGCGGCCCAACGCGTCCGGGATGACCGTCGTCACCCGGCGCCGCAACGCGGACGGCGAGCTCGAGCTCTCGTCGCCCGGCGACGTCCTGGCCTCGGCGGTCGCCGCCGCGGACGGCCGCTTCGAGCTGACGGGCCTCGACGCGTCGTTCTCCTACACGCTGCAGGCGCGGCCGCCCGAGGGCGACGAGGACCTCCTCCCCGCCCAGCGGCCCGGGCCGACGCTCAAGGCCGGCCTCGTCGTCGACGCGGGCGACGTGCGGCTGGAGCGCGGCGCGCGCCTCTCGGGGATCGTGCGCGACCCGGCCGGCCGCCCCGTCCCGGACGCCGAGGTGCGCCTGGGCGACGGCCCGACGTTCGGCCCCGGCCCCGGCAGCGCGGGCGGCGGCGCCGTGACCGTGCGCCGCTCGGTGCGCGTGGCCGCGCCGGCGGGCGGCACGACGCCCGGGGCGGGCCTGCCCGGTTTCGCGCTCGGCGGCGGCCCGACGACGCGCACCGACGAGGCGGGCCGCTTCACCCTGCCGCGCGTCCCGCCGGGCCGCCACCCGGTCACGGCCAGCAAGCCCGGCCTGCGCAGCGCGCGCGTCGAGGTCGAGGTCGCCGAGGGGCAGCAGAAGGACGACCTCGAGCTGCGGCTCGCCGCGGGCCTCGCCGTCACCGTGCAGGTCGTCGACGCGCAGGGCCAGGCGATCGCCGGCGCCACCGTGCACGTCTCGACCGGCTTCGGCGGCGAGGGCGGCGCGGCCGGCGAGACCGACGCCCAGGGCCTGGCGCGCTTCGACGGCCTGGCCTCGAGCGAGGTGTCGATCGGCGCGCGCGCCGACGGCTACGCCACGGCCGGCACGGACGCCCGCCTGGGCCCCGGCGATCCGGGCACGCCGCGCCGCCTGACGCTCCTGGCCGGCGGCACCGTCCGCGGCAGGCTCCTGCGCGACGAGGACGGCGCCCCGGTCACCCAGGGCATGGTGTTCCTCGAGCCCGTCGTGCAGGGGCCGGGCGTCAGCGTGACCCCGAGCATGGGCCGCCCCGACGAGGCTGGCCGCTTCACCCTGGCCGGCGTCCCGCACGGGCGCCACCGCCTGCGCGTGCAGGCGCAGGGCGTCGCGCCGCTGACGCGCGAGGTCCAGGTGGGACCGGGCGCCACGGACCTGGGCGACCTGCGCCTGGGCGCGCTCGCCGCGCTCGACGTGCTCGTGGTCGACCCCGACGGGGCGCCGGCGGCCGACGTCGCCGTCGACGCGGCGCCGGCGACGGCCGGCGGGATGGTCGTCGTCATGGCCACGCCGGGGGTCAGCCCGATCGGCGCCGGCGGCCAGGGGCGCACCGGCCCCGACGGCCGCGCGCGGCTCACGGGCCTCCAGCCCGGGCCCCTGACCGTGCGCGCGACGCTGTCCCCCTACGCCGACGGCCGCGCCGAGGTCTCGGTCGAGCCGGGCGCCAGCGGCGAGGTCACCGTGCGCCTCCTGCGCCCGGGCCGGGTCGAGGGGCGCGTCCTCGGGGCCGACGGGCCGACGCGCGTCATGCTCGTCCGCCAGGGCGGCATGCCGGCCGACGCCGTCGACGCCGGCCCCGACGGGGCGTTCGCGTTCGAGCGCGTCGCCCCGGGCGAGTACGCCCTCGCCGCCGGCGGGCCCCGCGGGCCGGCGTTCACGGTGGCCGAGGGCGAGGCGGTGCGCCGCGACGTCGAGGCCGCGCCGACGGCCACCGTCGAGGGCAGGGTCATGGGCCCGGGCGGCGCGCCGGTGAGCGGCGCGGCCCTGGCGCTCGGCTGGCTCGACGTCCTCCACCGCGGCGAGGTCCTGTCGCCGATGTCGCGCGCCACGAGCGACGCGGGCGGGCGCTTCAAGCTCGAGGGCGTCCGCCCGGGGCAGAACCTCGGGATCACCGTGACGTCGCCGGGCGGGGCCAAGGCCAGCTATCGCGTCGAGGTCACGACCCCGGGCGTCGTCGTGCGCCGGGACCTGCGCCTGCCCGGCGACGACGCCGGGTCGACGGTCACGCTGCGCGCCTGGCGCGTCGACCAGGGCGCCCCCGCCGCCGGCGTGACGCTCACCCTCGTGCGCGCCGACGACGGCCCGGTGATGCGCCTCGAGTCGTCGGCCGGCCCCGACGGCGCGGCCCGCTTCGAGGGCGTCCCGGCCGGCCGCTGGGTGGCCAGCGCCAGCGCGGCCGGGTGCGCCCGCGTGCGCGCGACGCTCGAGGTCGCCGGCGGCCCCGTCGAGGGCCCGCGCCTCGACCTCGGCCCGGGCGGGGCCCTCGTCGTCGAGGTGCTCGGCGCGTCGGCGCACGGCGAGGCGCGCCTCGTCGTGCGGCGCGAGGGCTCGGACGACCCCGAGGACCTCTGGTTCACGTCGGCCCCGCTGGGCGGCCGCGCGCGCATCGACGGCCTCGAGGTCGGCGCGCGCTACGAGGTCCACGCGATGGCCGGCGGCCACCAGGACGCGCGGCTCAGCGTCGCCTGCGACGGCCCCGACCCCGCTCCGGCGACGATCCGCCTGGCGCCGGCGCGCTAGCGGCCGCGCGCGCGCCGCCGCCGCGCAGGCGCTCGACGACGGCGGCGAAGTCGGGCGGCGGGGGCGCCTCGAAGCGAAGCGGCCGCCCGCTCAGCGGGTGCGGGAAGCCCAGCGTCGCCGCGTGCAGGAGCAGGCGCGGGCTCTCGAGCAGCGGCCGCCCGGCCTGCTGGTGGTCGCGCACGTAGACCCGCTCGCCCACGAGCGGGTGCCCGGCCTCCGCGAGGTGCACGCGGATCTGGTGCGTGCGCCCCGTCTCCAGCCGCGCCTCGCACAGGGTCGCCCCGTCGAGCGCCTCGAGCGCCCGCACGTGCGTGACGGCGCGCTTGCCCTCGCCCGCCCGGCGCGCCACGCCGCGCAGGCCGTCGCCCCGGTCCTTCACCAGCGGCGCGTCGAGCGTGCGCGACGCCACCTGCCCGTGTGCCACGAGCAGGTAGGTGCGCTCGGCGCCGTGGGCGCGGAACAGCTTGTAGAGGGCGCGCCGCGCGTCCTCGGTGCGCGCGTAGACGAGGAGGCCCGAGGTGGGCTTGTCGATGCGGTGCACCTTGAGGAGCGGGCTCGGCCGCCGCCGCTCGCGCCGCCACACCTCGCGCACGAGGTCCATGGCCGAGCGCGGCGCGGCGTGCGGGGCGGGCGCGCGCTCCGTCGCGTCGTCGGGCGCGAACGGGACGCTCGACACCCCGGCCGGCTTGTCGACCACGACCACGTGCGTGTCCTCGAACACGATCCGCAGGCCGCCCCCGGGGCGCGCGGCCCGCGGCGCCGATGCGCGCAGCTCGACCGTCTCGCCCGCGCGCAGCCGCCGGCCGTCGACGCGCTCCGGGACGCCGTCGACCCACACCTTGCCGGTCGCCACGAGTCGCTTGACGTCGCGCCACGAGCGCCCGGTCAGGTGGGCGCGCAGGAAGGCCGCCAGGGCCTCCCCGCCCGGGGGGGACACCGTCCAGCGCGTAACTCGTTCGTCGGGAGTCATGGCGAAGATTCCGAGTATCTCCGCCGCCACCCGGTGTCCATAGGGGGGTGAAGGTGGATGGAGACGCATCGTGGGGACCTCCGCGCGGGAATGGGGAGGAATCCAGGCTCGTTCACGGTCAAGGCGGCATTCCGGTCCGTTGAATGGGCGTCCAGCGTCCCACGTCTAGACCTTTCATATGTTGAGGTTGTGTCGTCAGGGGACAGCCGTGTCTCACGGCAAACGACTTTGACGAACGACCCAACAGATGCCGAATTCGTCCTTATCAAGGGGTGCTTCGGCGGCACGACCGCGGCCGGTGGGGACCGGCCCCGGACGGGGAGAGAAACGACCGGCCCTCCGAGGGCCGGCCAGGGGTTTGGGGAGGGAAACACCATGCGTCTGAGGGCGTTCCAGGGGCTGCTGCATCAGCCGCGGCGACTGTCCCCCCGGCACTGCGAGGCGCCGGGCTGCAGCCAGGCCACGCGGGAGGGGAAGGCTTACTGCTCCGACCACGTGGAGATGCATCCATACGTACAGGACCTGATCGCACGGCTCGAGCAGCGCGAGTCCGAGGACGATCGGGTCCAGCGGCGCGGCCCGCGCGCCGTGAACCTGCAGGGCATCACCACGCAGGAGATCCTCCAGCACCTCGCCTTCCACGGGCCGAGGACGGAGGAGCGGCTGTGCCGCGAGCTGAACCTGGAGGTGAAGACCCTCCAGGGCTACGTGCAGGCGCTGCGGCGCAAGAAGCTCGTCACGCTCGGCCACACGAAGCGCGGGTCGACCGTGGTCAAGCTGGCCAAGGGCCTCGTCCGGGCCGCCGAGCCGATCAAGGCCGACGAGCTGGACACGGAGGCCGAGGCCGAGGCGGTGTGACGACGACGGCCTGAGCCGAACGCGGCATCGAGCCGCATTGGCACTTGACGACGCGAGGACCGCGGCCTGGCAGGCCGCGGTCCTCCGCGTTTCCGGTTCGCGCCGCAGGTCACGGCGGCGAACGGAGTTCACGCTGTCGCCGGGGCTGTCGATGGTCCCGTCGTGAGACGCAAACGGGCCGATCGCCCGCTCCGCGCGGTGCTCCCCTGACGTTGCGGTTCACGTAAGGCGCTGGCTCAGGGTGACTCCCGGGTCCTGATCGTTTCAACCTCGGCCGGCGCAGCCTTTGCGCAAGCCGCCTCCGCCGGAGCGTCCCGGCAGGAGGAACCATGAGAGGCTCGGCTCGTCTCACGTTCGGTCTCCTGGCCCTCCTCTTCGTCGGCTCGGCCTCCGCCCTCGACTACCAGGTGCGCCGCGGGGACACCCTCTCGACGATCGCCAGCCGCTTCGGCGTGTCCGTCGATCAGCTCCGCGCGGCGAACAACCTGCGCGGCTCGACGATCATCGCCGGGCAGACGCTCAGGATCCCGATCGCCTCCGCCGAGCACGTCGTCGCCTCGGGCGAGGTCCTGTGGACGATCGCCCTGCGCTACCGGGTCACGGCCGCCGAGATCATGCGCGTCAACGGGCTGCGCAGCGACGTGATCCACCCCGGTCAGCGCCTCCGCATTCCGGGGGTGACGGGCGCCACGACCACGAGCACCAGCAGCACGACCGCCCGGCCCGCCCCGAGCGCGCCCGCCCCGAGCACGACCGCGCGTTCGACCCCGAGCGCCGCGACGTCGACGTCGAGGCCCCCGACGTCGACCTCGTCGACCTCTTCGAGCACCGGCCCGCGGACGAACCCGGCGGTCAACCTCACGGCCGCCGAGCTCGAGATCCTGGCCCGGATCATCAAGGGCGAGTGCCCGCCCGACGTGCCCTGGGAGGGCAAGGTGGCCGTGGCGGCGGTCGTCCTCAACCGCGTGCGTCACCCGGGCTTCCCGAGCACCGTGCGCGCCGTCGCGCACCAGCCGGCGCAGTTCTCCTGCTACAACCCGCGCATGCGCGCCCGGCTCTACAACGGGCCGGTCCCGCAGTGGTGCTATGACGCCGCCCGCGCCGCCGCACGCGGCGAGGACCCCAGCCGGGGCGCGACCCACTACTTCAACCCGCACCTGGTCCGGCCGGCCTGGGCGCGCAACATGCGCTTCATCCGTCGGATCGGCACCACCCGCTCGACGACGCACGACTTCTATCGCTGACCTCGCCCACCGGTTGATCTGGAGCGAAGCGAGCGTAGCGGCCCAAGCGAGGGCGACAGGTGCCTCACTGCGGATCGGAGCAGCGAGCCGCGCGTCCGGACGTGGACAACAGAACGAGCGACGGCCGCTGTGAGTCGATTTCCCCGACGTCCCGCGCCGCCGGCGCAGGACTTCCGCCCCGGCACGGGCGTTGCCGCCGGGGGTGACCGCTGGGCGCGGGTCAGGCGCCGCTGCTAGGATCACTCCCTTGCCGACAGGTGCCCCCATGCGACGCCCCCCCGCCCGACGCGCCCTCGGGTGCGCCCTCGTCCTCGCCCTCGCCTTCTGGCCCACCGGCGAAGCGCGGTCGACGACCGTCGAGGCGCTCGAGCCCGAGGACCTCGTCGCCCGCGCCGAGGCGATCGTGTGGGGCGACGTCGTCGCCGTGCGCGCCGACTGGGACGAGCGCCGCACGCGCATCTACACGCACGTCGAGGTCGCCCCGCGCGAGACGCTCAAGGGCGGGCCGGCGCCGACCGTCGCGCTCAAGCTCCCCGGCGGCGAGGTCGACGGGGTCGTCAGCGTCGTTCACGGCGTCCCGCGCTTCCGGCCGGGCGAGGAGGTCGTGCTCCACGTCACGGCGGCCCACGCGCGCAGCGGCGTGCGCGTGCCGGTCGGCCTGGGGCAGGGCCTCCACCGCGTCGTGCGCCCGGGGCACGGGCCGGCGATCGCCACCCGCGACACGCGCGACCTGCACCTCGCGCGGCCCGGCGTCGCGGGCGTCCAGCCCGGCGCGCGCGACGCGCGCCCCCTCGACGACCTCCTCCAGGCGATCCGCGGCGAGGTCGCCCGCCAGGCGACGGGGGGCCCGCGATGAGCTCCCGCTTCGCCCGCCGCTTCGCCCACCTCTCGGCCGCGACGACCGTGGGCGCCATGGCGCTCGTCCTCGCCGGCTTCATGCGCATCTCGTTCGGCCCCGGCCAGCCCCACTTCTTCTGGGCGTCGACGCCGGTCTCCTTCGTGATCCACGAGGCCGGCTCGGCCGACGTCAGCGACGGGAGCGACCGCGCCGCCGTGCGCCTGGCCTTCCGCGCCTGGCAGGACCTGTCCGCCTCGTCGATCACCTTCGTCGAGGACGCGGGCGCCGACGCGTCGCGCACCGACTACGACTCGACGAACATCCACCTGGTGATCTGGGACGAGGACGGCTCGACCGGGCAGTTCCCGCCGGGCTCGGCGATCGTCGCCCTGACGCCGCTCCTGGCCAACGTGGCCACCGGCCAGATCCTCGACGCCGACATCCTCTTCAACGGCGCGCTGCCGTTCTCGACCACGCTCCAGCCCGGGCGCTTCGACGTCCAGTCGGTCGCGACGCACGAGGTCGGCCACTTCATCGGCCTCGACCACGCCGGCGGCCCGCTGACGACGATGAACTCGACCGTGCTCGCGGCGTCGACGACGCCGCGGTCGCTGTCGCGCGACGAGGAGGCGGCCGCCGCCCACGTCTACCCGGCCGCCGGCGTGCTCCGCGGGCGGATCGTCGGGACGGTCATCGCGCAGGGCGGCGGCGGGCTGCGCTACGCGCAGGTCGTGGCGATCGACGACGCCACGGGCGAGGTCGCGGGCGCGGCCGTCACCGACGCCGCCGGCAACTACGCCGTCGAGGGGCTGCGCGCCGGGACCTACTCCCTGTACGTCGAGCCGCTCGACGGCCCCTTCCGCGCCAGCGACACGATCGCCCTGCACAGCGAGACGGCCGACGCGTTCGCCACCACGTGGTACGCGGCCGGGCCCATCGTGCTCGGCGCCGGCGGCCAGGCCAGCGCGACCTGGGCGGTCTCGCCGACGGTCCACCTGACGATCACCAGCTCGAGCGGCGCGCGCCTGGCCAACGGCTCGGGCGCCACGTTCGACGTGTTCGGCCAGGGGCTGGCGGACGTCGTCTCGGCGCGCATCACCGGGACCGGCGTCACCGTGACGCAGCTCCAGCACCTCACGGGGCGGCTGCGCGTGACCGTCGCGGCCGACGTCAACGCCCTGCGCGGCGTGCGCAGCCTCGAGGTCACCGACGGCCAGGGCCGCGTCGCGCTCCTCACGGCGGCCGTCGTCGTCCAGGACCTCGACCCGACGATCACGCAGGTCTCGCCCGTCGCGCTCGACCCGGTCGGCGGCGAGCAGCTCACGATCCAGGGCACCCGGTTCGTCCAGGGGTCGGCCGTCGTCCTGGGCGGGCAGGTCGCGCCGGGCGTCGTCTTCGTCTCGGCCAATCAGCTCCGCTGCACGACGCCGCCCTCGCCGGGCACGACCGGGCCCCTCGACGTCGTCGTGATCCGCCCCGACGGGCGCGAGGCGCGCGCCGCGGGCGCCGTCCGCTACCGCGCGGACCCGAAGCCCACGGCGATCGACCCCGCCCGCGGCCCGCTCGCCGGCGGGTCGTTTCACCGCATCGTCGGCAGCGGCTTCGCCCAGGGCGCCACGGTCGACGTCGGCGGGACGCAGGCGCAGGTCCTGTCGGTCACCTCGACCGCGATCGAGCTGCGCCTGCCGGCGGGCGCCGCCCCCGGGCAGGTCGGCGTGCTCGTGCGCATCGACGACCAGGAGGCCTTCGTCCCGGGCGGCCTGACCTACGTCGACGCCCCGGCGCCGCAGGTCACCTCGATGTCCCCGCAGAGCGGGCCGGCGTCCGGCGGGACGGCCGTGATCCTCCTCGGCCAGGCCTTCGCGCCCGACGCCGCGGTGACCTTCGGCGGCCTCCCGGCGACGAACGTCGTCGTCGCCCCCGCCGGCGACCGGATCGACGCCGTGGCCCCGGCGCAGGCCGCGGGCGCGGTCGAGGTCCGCGTGACCAACCCGCAGACCGGCCTGGTCGGCTTCGCCCCCGGGCTCTTCTCCTACACCGGCGGCGGCGAGGTCGTGGCCGGGGGGCGGCGCTCCTCGTCGGGGAGCTGCGCGATCGCGCCCGCCGCCGGCGGCGCCCCCGGCCTCCCCGCGGCCGCCCTCGCGGCAGTCGGTCTCGCGCTGCCCTCGCGGCGCCGCCGGCCGCCCGCGGCATGAGCGCCGGCCCGCTCGCGGCTGCCGCCGCTCCTGGTCAGGTCGACGCCGCGCTGGCCGCCACCCCGACGTAGCAGGCGCGCGGGCCTGCGCAGGTGCCGAGCGCGGTCTGGACCCGCGCGGGCTGCTCGAGGGGCTCGTCGTGGGCGGGGCCCTGGGGCCCGCCCTGGCGCTCGTGGGCCTGGGCGGCGCCCCGGTCGAGGCCCTCATGGGCGAGCCGCGCGACCTGCTCCGGCTGGGCGCGCCGCTGGGCGACCTCGGCGGCGACGACCTGGCCGGCGACTTCGAAGGCCTGCGGGCCGCGCGGCGGCGCACGACGCTGCGCGTGGCCGCGCGCGAGCTCTCGGGCGAGCTGGGGGCGGCGCAGGCGGCGCGGCACCTGTCGCGCGCGGCCGACGCGCTGATCGACGCCGCCCTCCGGCTGGCGCGCGCGCAGGTCGCCTCGCGCTTCCCGCGCGCGGCGGACCTGCCGCTCGTCGTGCTCGCGCTGGGCAAGCTCGGCGGCGAGGAGCTCAACTACTCGAGCGACGTCGACCTCGTGCTCGTGCGCGCCGACGGCGCGCCGGAGGACGCCGCCGCCGCGCTGTGCCGGGCGCTCGTGACCGCGCTCCAGGCCAGCTCGGCGCAGGGGCGCCTCTACCGGGTCGACCTGCGCCTGCGGCCCTACGGGCAGTCGGGCGCCCTGGCGCCGACCGCCGGCGCGCTCGTCGACTACTACCTGCAGCACGGGCGCACCTGGGAGCGGCAGGCGCTGGTCAAGGCGCGCCCCTGCGCGGGCGACCTGGCGCTCGGCGCCGAGGTGCTCGCGCGGCTCGCGCCGTGGCTGTGGCGCGACGCGCTCGACGCGCGGGCGATCCGCGAGATCGTCGAGCTGCGCGACCGGATGACCCGCCGGGCCGAGACGGCCGCCGAGGCCGAGGGCGAGCGCGACGTGAAGGTCGGCCGCGGCGGCCTGCGCGACGTCGAGTTCGCGGCGCAGTTCCTGCAGCTCCTCCACGGCGGGCGCGACCCGACCCTGCGCGTCACGGGGACGCTCGAGGCCCTGCGTCGCCTCGAGGCGGCGCGCCTGCTCAGCCCGGCCGAGGCCGAGGAGCTGGGCGAGAGCTACCGCTTCGTGCGGCGCCTCGAGCACCTCCTGCAGCTCGTGCACGACCGCGAGCTCACGCGCCTGCCCGCGGGCCCGGGCCTCGAGCCGCTGGCGCGCGCCCTGCGCCTCGCCCCCGCGGCGCTCGAGGCGCGCTTCGCCGAGCGGCGCGCCGCCGCCCGCCGCGTCCTCGACCGGCTCCTGCGCGCACCGTTCGACGCCCAGGCCGACGCGCCCGGCGCCGCCGTGCAGGACCTGCTCCTGGCCGGGCGGGCCGAGCCCGGCCAGGCCGAGGCCCTGCTGGGCGCGTTCCGCGACCCCGCGACCGCCTGGCGTCACCTCGACGCCCTGGCCCGCGAGCGCTCGTCGTTCCTGGCCCCGTCGGGCCGCGCGCGCACGCTCCTGGCGGGGCTGGCGCCGCGCCTGCTCGCGGCGCTGGCGCGCTGCCCCGACCCGGACCGCGCCCTGGCCAACCTCGAGCGCGCCACGGCCAACCTCGGCGCCAAGGCCACCGTCTACGAGCTCATGGCCCAGGACCCGGACGCCCTGGGGCTCTTCGTGGGCCTCGCCGCCGGCAGCGACGCCCTCACCGAGACGCTGGCCCTGCACCCGGGCGTCCTCGACGAGGTGATCGACCGCCTGCTCACGCGGACGCCCTCGACCGCGGCCGAGGTCGAGGCCGAGGCGGCGGCGGTGCTCGACGCGGCGCCCGACCCCGCCGCGGCCGAGGCGCCCCTGCGCGAGCTCCGCGCCCTGCACCTCCTGCTCGCCGGCATGCTCGACCTGGGCGGGCGCGCCAACGTGCAGAACACCGGCCGCGCCCTGGCCGAGCTGGGCGAGGGGCTCCTGCGCGCCCTGCTCGCCCGGGCGACGCGCGACGTCGCGCGCCGCCGCGGCGCCCTGCCGCCCGGCGGGCAGTGCCTCCTGGCGCTCGGCAAGCTCGGCGCGCGCGAGCTCTCCTACGCCAGCGACCTCGACCTGATCGCGCTGCACGCCGCCCCCGACGCCGAGGCCGCCGAGCCGTGGGGTGAGGTCGTGCAGGCGCTGCTCGCCTGGTCGCAGGGCGGCCCCTCGCCCGAGGGGGCCTTCCTGCCGCTCGACCTGCGCCTGCGCCCCGACGGCGGCAAGGGGCCGCTCTCGGCGCAGGTCGACGCGGCCCTGGCCTACTGGCGCGAGGGCGGCGCCCGCCACTTCGAGCGGCTGGCCCTGCAGAAGGCGCGCGTCGTCGCCGGCGACCCGGCGCTCGGCGCGCGCGTCGAGGCCGCGCTGGCGGCGACGCTCTACGCGCGCGACTACGGGCCCGACCTGTGGGACGAGGTCGAGACCATGCGCGCGCGGCAGGTCGAGGCCGCGGCGCCGGGCGACCTCAAGCGCGGCCCGGGCGGCCTGTCCGACGTCGAGCTCCTGGCCAGCGGCCTGGCCCTGCGCCACGGCGGGCGCGTCGCAGCGCTGCGCGTGCCCAACACGGTGCGCCTCCTCGAGGCCCTGGCGCAGGCGGGCCTGCTCGAGCCCGCCGAGCACCGCGACCTGCGCACGGCCTACGGCCTCCTGCGCCGCCTCGAGCTGCGCCTGCGCGTGCGCGCCTGGCAGGCCCGCGCCGTCCTGCCCGAGGGCGCCGCGCTGCGCGAGCTGGCGCTGGGCCTCGGCTACGTCGATGCGGGGCCGGGCGCGGCGGAGCGCGCCTTCGTGCAGGAGGTCGAGTTCCACCGCCGGCGCACGCGGCAGGTCGTCGAGGGCGTCCTCGCGCGCCAGCGCGCGCGGCCCTGAGGTGTGCTCGACGGCTGCGGCCGCGGATGCTGGGCGGGGCGGCGCGCGCGCGGGCTCGAAGTATGCCGATACGACGTCGCCCGCGCGCGCGCCGCCTCGCCTCAGCCTCCGCGGCCTCGCCTCGCTCGTTGCTCCGATCGAAGGCTGACCACCATTGAAACGTGGTAGCGCCGATCCGTTCAGGGGCTCCGAGTGGTGTGCTCGACGGCTGCGGCCGCGAATGCTGGGCGGGGCGGCGCGCGCGCGGGCTCGAAGTATGCCGATACGACGTCGCCCGCGCGCGCGCCGCCTCGCCTCAGCCTCCGCGGCCTCGCCTCGCTCGTTGCTCCGATCGAAGGCTGACCGCCATTGAAACGTGGTAGCGCCGATCCGTTCAGGGGCTCCGAGTGGTGTGCTCGACGGCTGCGGCCGCGGATGCTGGGCGGGGCGGCGCGCGCGCGGGCTCGAAGTATGCCGATACGACGTCGCGCGCGCCGCCTCGCCTCAGCCTCCGCGGCCTCGCCTCGTTGCTCCGATCGAAGGCTGGCCACCAGTGAAAGGTGGTAGCGCCGATCCGTTCAGGAGCTCCGAGTGGCGTGCTCGACGGCTGCTCCGGTCGAAGGCTGGTGACCAAGGCTCGCCGGCGAGCGTCGACTGCTCACGCTCTGGAGGCCCCCCCTGCTCGCGGTGGCGCCCACGTGACCGGCGGGGTACCCTCGCGCGGATCCACCCGGAGGCACTCGTGGCCACCCCCAACGATCCCCCGCGTCCCCCCGCTCCCGGTGCCCGTCCGGCGCGCCCCGGGCCGGTGTCCGGCCCCCGCCCCGGCGCCACCCCCGGCGCCCCGGGAGGCGACTGGAAGCGCCACATGCTGGTGCGCGTCGGCGCGCCGCCCATGGACCTCAAGCCCGACCAGGCCATCGTCATCGGCCGCGCCCAGGAGGCGGACCTGTCCGTGCCGTCGAACCGCGTCTCGCGCCGGCACGCGGAGATCTACTGGAAGGACGGGCGGCCCTGGATCAAGGACCTGGGCTCGCAGAACGGCACGCAGGTGAACGGCAAGCGCATCCAGGACCACCGCCTCGAGGACAACGACGAGGTCTCGGTGGGGCCGTTCCTCTGCACCTACCGGCACATGAGCGGCGTCGGCAGCGTCGGCAAGGCCGCCGCCGCCACCGACACCAACGCCCTCACCCAGCCCATGCTGGCCGACGCCATGGCCGGGCGCCTCGACCTCGTGAACCTGTTCGAGCTCCTGCAGACGCTCGAGTTCAACCAGAAGACCGGCACGCTCGAGGTCTTCGGCACCGACGGCCACGACGGGCGCATCGTCGTCAAGGACGGCGCGCCGATCTTCGCCCAGACCGAGGCGCACCAGGGCGACGAGGCGGTCATCGAGCTCGTCGGCTGCAAGGAGGGGCAGTTCAGCTTCTCGCCGGCGCTCGACGAGGGCGCGCGCAACGTGCAGCGGCCGATGACCAGCATCCTGCTCGAGGCGGGCCGCCGCATGGACGAGGCGGGCGGCGCGGGCTGACTCCCCGTCGCGCTGCCAGCGCCGGAGGGTTTCACCGCAGAGGAGCAGAGGGAGCAGAGGGCGTGGCGTCGCTCGCCCGTCCTTCCGGGCCCGCGCACGATCGTTTCGCGATCAGTTCCTTTCGGGTGCAGAGGTGGCATGCCCCGGGCCCTTCCCAGCCCCTGGCGCTGCCTTCGTCGACCCGAGGGGGGAAGGCAAGGCAAGGGGAAGCTGGCTGCTGCGAGCGCGCTGCAGGCCCACGATCCAACGGGAGACCTGACTGGCTGGGGGCGAGTCCTCCTTGGACCTCGTTCCGTGGACCTTCCTCGCCTTCCTGACCCTCCTCGCGCGAGGAGGGGAGCGCATTCGGGCCGCGCACCGCCCTCTGCTCCCTCTGCTCCTCTGTTGTGAACATCATCCGTCGCCCGCCGACCCGCATGGGGCTTCAGCGCGGGGCCG
Source organism: Planctomycetota bacterium (assembly GCA_019636275.1). Classification (GTDB taxonomy): domain Bacteria; phylum Planctomycetota; class J058; order J058; family J058; genus JAMLIC01. The sequence continues at coordinate 17,865 of JAHBXY010000005.1, forward strand.
GGCTCGTTTAGACTCGCTCACGCGCGCGGCAGGGGAGCGCGCGCCGAGGGGTCGGAGGCGAGATGTCGGGGGAGAGCACGCGCCCAGACGACCCGATCGCCGTCGGTCGCCGCGCCGTCGCGCTCGGCCTCCTGAGCGACGACCAGGCGCGCGCGGCGCTCGACCGCTACCGCCGGCAAGGCGTCTCGGCGCCCAGCAACTTCGCCGCGTTCCTCATGGACTCGGGCATGGTGACCCGCGAGCAGGGGGCGCACCTGAGCCAGATCGGCGGCGAGCCCGCCGCCAGCCCCTCGGACCTCGACCGGACCTTCGTCGGCGACGTCGACGAGGGCGACCCCGACGACCCGCTCGTCGGCGCGCACTTCAGCGGCTGCGCGGTGCAGAAGAAGCTCGGCCAGGGCGGCATGGGGTCGGTCTACCTGGCCCGGCGCGACGCCGACGGGCGGCAGGTCGTGATCAAGTTCCTGGCCCCCGAGCAGGCCACGAACAAGACCTGGCGCGGGCGCTTCGGGCGCGAGGCGCGCGTCATGGAGCGCATCAAGCACCCGAACATCGTCGAGCTCTACTCCGTCGACGCCGACTCCGAGCGGCCGCACATCGTCATGGAGTTCGTCGACGGCGAGCCGCTCGACCAGGGGCTCGCCCGGCGCGGCGTGTTCGAGCCGCTCGAGGCGGCGCGCATCGCCCGCGACGCCGCGCTGGGCCTGGCCGAGGCGCACAAGAACGGGGTCATCCACCGCGACATCAAGCCGGCCAACCTGCTCCTCACCTGGAAGGGGGCCGTGAAGGTCCTCGACTTCGGCCTGGCCAAGAGCGTCTCGGCCGACGACGGGCTGTCGATGCCGGGGCAGGTCCTGGGCACGCCGCACTACATGGCGCCCGAGCAGTGGGGCGACCACCAGGTCGACGCGCGCTGCGACGTGTTCTCGCTCGGCGCGACGCTCTACCACCTCGTCACCGGGCAGCTCCCGTTCCCGGGCCACAACGCCCAGGCGATCTCCCGCCTCATCGCCGAGGGCCAGTTCGTGCGCCCGCGGGCCATCGTCCCGGGCCTGCCCGAGGACCTCGAGCTGGTGATCCTGCGCATGATGGAGGTCGAGCGGCGCTTCCGCTACGGCAGCGCCGCCCTGTGCGCCGAGGAGCTGGAGAAGGTCCTCGAGGGGATCGCCGTCGAGGTGCCCGGGCTCGTCGAGCCGGGCGGCGCGCGCCACCCGATCATCGGCCGCATCGTGACGATCGGGCGCGACCCGACGAGCACGATCCTCATCAACGACCCGTCCGTCTCGCGCCAGCACGCGCAGATCGAGCGCGGGAAGACCGGGTTCATCCTGCGCGACCTGGGCAGCACCTACGGCTCGTTCGTGGCCGAGATGCGCGTCAAGGACGTGGTCATCAAGGACGGCGACCCGCTGCGCCTGGGCAAGGTGTCGCTCGTGTTCCGCGACGGCGGCCTGGGGGCCGTGTTCTCGACCACGACGAAGCGCATCAAGGCCGACCGCCTGCGCGCCGGGACCGTCGCCGAGCCGGTCCTGCGCGCGCTCGTCGAGGAGGGCGACAAGCGGACGGTCCTCATCCTCCTCGAGCAGCTCGCGCAGGACGACGTGACGCTCCGCGTGAGCCAGGCCCGCCGCGTCCTGCGCCACGCGCTCGACGGCGACACGGCCGAGGCGGTCGCGGCCAAGATGGAGGCCCGCCTGCGCCGGGCGCGCGCGACCGTGCCCATGCGCCTGTTCTCGCTCACGCACGAGAACCTCGGCGACGACGCCGAGGCGTGGCTCGCCTGGTGGGACAACGCGCAGGACCGCTACCCGGGCCAGCTGGCGCCGCGCCAGCCCCGCCCCACGGCCCGGTTCGTGGTCCGCGCGCCGTCGGGCGAGCGCACGGTCGAGCTCGAGGACAAGGCGGTGCTCACGGTCGGGCGCGACGAGAAGAGCCAGGTGCTCCTCGACGACCGCTCGGTCTCGCGGCTGCACGCCACGCTCATCCGCTTCCACCAGCGCGTGGTCGTCCGCGACGAGGGCAGCCGCTTCGGCACGCTGCGCAACGGCAACCGCCTGCGCCTGGCGTTCCTCTGCCCCGACGACGTCCTCGTCATGGGCAAGGTCGAGCTGCGCTTCGAGTTCGACCTGCCCGACCCGTCGGCGACGGTCGGCGACGACGAGGACGTCCACGTCGTCGAGGAGGACGCCTTCCTCGTGCTCGAGGAGCTGGCCCACCCGTGCATCGCGCTGGCGCTCGTGCGCTTCCTCGAGGAGGAGGCCGCGACCCACGCGTGGGTGCAGGTCGAGGCGCGCCGGCTGTTCGAGGCCGACGCCGACCGGGCCGCGAAGCTCACCGCGCGCGTCATGCGGGCCCACGCCCGCCACGCCCAGCGGGCGCGCGACGCCCTGCCGGCCCTCCTCGGCGGGCAGGCCGCCGATCCCGCCGGCTGGCGCGCGCTGCTCGAGCAGCGCGACGAGGACCTCCCGCCGCAGGTGCTCCCGCGCGGCTGGTTCGCCGGGCCGGCGCCGTGAGCGCCGCGGCGCCGCCGGCGCGCGGCGTCGCCACGGCGGCGCTCGTGCGCGTCGAGGAGGTGCTCCTCCCGCCGCGGGACCTGGCGGCCGCCCTCCACGTCGCCGCCCGGGCCCCGGGCGTCGTCGGGCGCCTGTCGCGCCTGGGGGCCCTCGCCGCGGCCGCGCCGGCCCTGGGCCTGGCGGCGCGGGCCGACCGCCGCCTCGGACGACGCCTGGGCCTCCTCGCCTGCGCGGGGCTGGGGCGCGACCGCATCGAGGTGCTCCTGCGCGAGCACGCCGAGCGGGACCTCGCCGGCCTGGCCCCGCGTCCGCGCGGCCTCGAGGTCCTCGAGCGCGCCCGACGCGAGGGCCACCGGGTCGTCCTGGTCACGTCGACGCTCGCGCCGGCGCTGGCGCCGCTCGCGGCCAGGCTCGGGGCCGACGCGCTCGTGGGCGACGACCTCGAGTACCGCGACGGCGTCGCCACGGGCAAGGTGCTCGCCGGACGGACGGGCGCGTGGCTCGACGACCTCACCCGGCGCGAGGGGCTGTCGCTGGCGGGGTCGTACGCCTACGGGTGCGACGCCGAGGACGAGCCCATGCTCCGCGCGGTGGGCTTCCCCTGCGCCGTGAACCCCGACCTGCGCCTGCGGCGCGTCGCCGAGCGCGAGCGCTGGCCCGTCCTGACGTGGTGAGCACCCCTCTCGGATGGCGGGGTAACCCCTGTCCAGGAAAGCTCCCACGGCCCCGCGACGGTGTGAGCGGAGGCGACCGCTGGTTAACGTCATCCTCGTCGGTAGGAAGGCCCGCGAGGATGCAGGGACGCGCAGGGGGGACGATCCTCGTCGTCGACGACGAGGCGATCGTCCGCGAGACGTGCGAGAGCATGCTCGAGCGGCTCGGGTTCGCGACGGTCGGCGCGCGGGACGGCCGCGAGGCGCTCGCGCGCTTCGAGGCGCACCGCGACGCGATCGTGGCGGTCGTCCTCGACCTGGCCATGCCGGTGATGAACGGCGAGGAGGCCCTCCGGGCCCTGCGGGCGCAGCGCCCCGCGCTGCCGGTCGTCGTCACGAGCGGCTTCTACTCCGCCGAGGCGGTCGCCCGCCTGCGCGCCGAGCCGGCGCTGGAGCTCGTCCGCAAGCCCTACGTCGTCGCCGACCTCGAGGACGCGCTCGCGCGCCTCCTGACCCCGTGACGGCCGGCTGGACGGAGCGCGAGCGGCGCTTCAAGGCGGCCTACGACGCCGTGGCCCACGTCATCGAGTCCCGCTGGGGGATCCCGGTCATCATCGGCGACGTCGTCGACCCGAACACTGGCGACTTCAACGGCGCCGAGATCGTGCTCGACCACACGCTCGACCTCGAGATGGCGCTGTTCGTGCTCGCCCACCTGTTCGGGCACACCGCCCAGTGGTCGACGTGCGACGAGGCGCGCGACCTCGGGACCCGCTACGCGGCCGCCGCGCCGCCGCCCGAGGTCCTGCCGCGGATCCGCGACTACGAGCGCGACGCGTCGCGCCTGGCGCTGGCGCTGTTCCATCTCGCCGGCGTGACCGACCTCGACGCCTGGCTGTCGGACTGGGCGGCCGCGGACTGGACCTACCTGGAGCACTTCTACCGCACCGGCGAGGCGGGCGACTTCCGCCGCTTCTTCGCCCCCGGCGCGCCCGTGCTCGAGCCGCTGCCGATCCCCGAGTTCACGGCGCGGCGCTGGGTGTCGCGCTACAGCTTCTGACCGCGCTCACCGCTTGATCTGCGAGCGAAGCGAGCAGATCGAGCGGTGGCGCCATCCCGAGCGGAGGCCGCGTCGCGGCCGGAGCGAGGGCGACAGGTGCCTCACTGCGGATCGGAGCATCGAGCCGCGCGCCCGGGCGTGGACATCAGAACAAGCGACGGCCGCTGTCAGCTTCACGCGGAATCCGTCGCCTCTTCATCGGCCCTTCACGCGCGCCGACTACCTTCTCCCTGAACGAGGTCCCCCTGGCTGCGCTCGCGGCCGCCGGGCCGGGCCGACCTCACCGCGGGCCGCCCCTCCGGGGGCGGCCCGCCGCGCTTCACAGCTCGAGCGTCCCCAGGCGCAGGCGCAGGGCGCCCTGCCGCAGGAGCATCTGGAGCAGCGTCACGCACGCGGCCAGGACGTCGGGCGGCGGCTCCTGGCCGAGCGCCGCGGCCAGGGCGTCGTGCAGCGAGCGCTGCCCGTCGAGGAGCGTGCACAGGGTCACGAGCTCGGGCACGGGGCGCACCTCGACCTGCTCGTCGTCGCCGCGCTGGTAGCGCACGCGCGTGCGCTGCCCGCCCCAGGAGAGCTCGTTCTCGACCACGAAGCGCCAGCCCGGCGCGGCCCTGGGCACGAGGCGCCGCGCGTCGGGCCGGCGCACCTTGAAGCGCCCCAGGTACAGGGCGTCCATGTCGGTGTAGAGGAAGCACTGCAGCGCGTCGCGCGGCGCCTCGACGATCGGCATGCCGCGCAGGTTGAAGCTCGTGTTGAGCACCAGCGGCACGCCCGTCCGGCGCTCGAAGGCGGCGATCAGGGCGTGGTAGCGCGGCTCGACCTCGGCGTCGACCGTCTGCACGCGCGCCGTCCCGTCGACGTGCGTGATCGCCGGCACCCTCGCGCGCCAGGCCTCGCGCACGGGGACGACGAGGAGCATGTAGGGGCTCTCGCCCGCGAGCTCGAACACCTCCGCCGCGCGTTCGCGCAGGACGCTGGGCGCGAACGGCCGGAAGGCCTCGCGGAACTTCACGCGCGCGTTGAGCCGGTCCTTCATGCCGGGGTCGCGCGGGTCGGCCAGGATGCTCCGGTGGCCGAGGGCCCGTGGGCCGTGCTCGCTGCCGCCCTGGAACCAGCCGACGATCCGCCCCGCGGCCAGCTCGGCCGCGCAGTCGTCGGCGAGGGCCGCGTCGTCGGCCAGGCGCGTGTAGGGCAGCGCCGCGGCGTCGAGCAGCGCCGCGACCTCGGCGTCGTCGTAGGCGCGGCCGGAGTAGGCGTCGCGCGTGGGGGAGAGCCGCGGCAGGGCGCGCCCGCGCTCGGTCAGGCGCAGCCAGCCCTCGTAGGCCAGGCCGATCGCCTGGCCGGCGTCGTGGGCGGCCGGCTGGATGAACACGCGCTCGAACGGCCCCTCGCGCGCGATGCGCGCGTTGGCCACCGAGTTGAGGCCGACGCCGCCGGCGATGCACAGGTCGCGCGCGCCCGTGGCCTCGTGCAGGCGCGCGACGAGGTGCATGAGCCCCGCCTCGAGCTCCGCCTGGGCCTTCCAGGCCAGGTCCATGGCCTCGCGCGGGATCGCGCTCTCCTCGACGACCATCGCCCGCTCGCGGCTGTCGAAGCGCAGGCGCTTGTGGTTCCCGGTCGCCGCCAGCCACTCGTGGAAGGGGGTGAAGTCGAGCGCGAAGCCCGGGCCCGGGCGCACCCAGGGGGCCTCCAAGGCCGGCGAAGGCCCGCCGTAGGGCGCCAGGCCCATGGTCTTGCCGGGCTCGCCCAGGTAGCCCACGCGCGTGTTGACGAAGCCCAGGATGGCCGAGGCGTACTCGTAGAGCCAGCCGAGCCCGGCGCGCAGCCCCTGCCCCTGCGGGTAGCGGTTCTTGAACACCTCGCGGCCGACGCGGGCGCGGTCGTCGAACAAGTAGCCCGACTCCGCCTCGTAGCCGGCGGGCGAGACGGTCCCGTCGCCGTCGACGACGAGCACCGCGGCGCGCTCGAACGGGCTGGCCAGGAACGCCGACAGCGCGTGGCGGTGGTGGTGCGCGCCGCCCGCGGGCTCGGTCGACACGAGGATGCGCGCGCGGTCCTTGACCGGCAGGAGCCCGGCCATGTCACAGGCGGTCGCGTCCTCGGGAAGGACGATCGCGTCGAGGTCGTCGATCCCCAGGCGGGCGGCGTCGAGGCAGTAGGCCACCGAGGCCCAGGGGAAGTAGCCGAAGCGGCCGCCGAACTTCGGCCACAGGTCGCGCACCGACTTCGGCAGGCCGTGCTTGACGCGCGTGAGGCGCTCCTCCTCGATCATCACGGCCACCTGGCCGTCGACGACGAGGCAGGCGGCCGGGTCGTGGCCCGTGTAGATCCCGAGCACCGCCGTCACGCGCGCTCCTCCCCTCGGGCCGGCGAAGCCGGCGCGAGGCGAGTGTTCCCCGGGCGGCGCCGGGGCGCAAGGCCGAAACCGCACGGGGCTCCAGCCGTTAGATGAGACATGCGCCGCGCCCTGACCCTCACGACCGTCCTCCTCCTGGCCGCCTGTCGCGCCCTCCCGGCCGGCGAGGCCCCGGCGCCGCTCGGGCCGGGCGACCACGAGGTCGGCCTGCGCCACGGCGGCCTCGACCGCTACTACCTCGCCCGCGTGCCCGCCGGCGGCGAGGGACCGCGGCCGCTCGTGCTCATGCTCCACGGCGGCGGCGGCAACCCCGAGGGGATGAAGGCCGGCTACGGGATGGACCGGGTCGCCGAGCGCGAGGGCTTCGTCGTGGTCTACCCGGCCGGCACCGGGCGCCTCGATCGCCGCCTGCTCACCTGGAACGCCGGGACGTGCTGCGGGTGGGCGCGGGACAACGCCGTCGACGACGTGGGCTTCCTGCGGGCGGTCGTGGCCGACGTCGGCTCGCGCGTCGCGATCGACCGCGCCCGGGTCTACGCCGCCGGCCACAGCAACGGGGCGATGATGGCCTACCGCCTGGCGGCCGAGGCGGGTGACCTCGTGGCGGCGGTCGTCGGCGTCGCCGGCGCCATGGTGTGCGACCCGCCGCGGCCCGGCGCGCCGGCCGTCCCGGTGATGCACGTCCACAGCGTCGACGACCCGCGCGCCCTCTGGGCCGGCGGCCTGGGGCCGCCCTTCCCGCTCACGAACCACCGGGTGCAGCACGCGCCGGTCGAGCGGGCGCTCGCCGTGTGGATCGGGCACGACGGCTGCGCGCCGGCGCCCACGCGCGAGGCGCCGCTCCGCGACGCGCAGGGGCACACGGCCGAGCGGAGCACCTGGAGCGGCGGCCGCGACGGCGCCGAGGTCGTCCTGTGGCGCCTCACCGGCGCCGGCCACGGCTGGCCGGGCGGCGCGCCGCAGGTGTCCGAGCGCCTCGTGGGCCCGGCGACCGCCGTGATCGACGCGTCGTTCGAGGCCTGGGCGTTCTTCCGCCGCTTTCGCCGCTGACGGCCTGGCGGTTGCCCCACCCGGACGGTGAAGCTCCTCGTCATGGGCGCGACCGGCGGCGTGGGCCGGCGCGTCGTCGAGCCTGCGCTCGCTCGGGGCCACACCGGGCACCACGCTGACCAGGGCTCGCGCCCCCCTGACCCTGCGTCCTGACCTGTCCTTGACCTGGACTTGATGATGGATTGACCGCCTCTAAATCGCTCGTTGGAGCGGCTGCACTACAAATCCGCCCGTGCCCCCCCCGGGGGGTGGAGGTGGCGGGTGAGGCGAGGCGGGATCGGCACGACGCTCGTGTTCGCGCTCGGTGCAGCGGTGCTGGGCTGCGACGACGGCAAGAGCGGCGGCAGCCTGGTGATCGTCAACAACTCGGGCGGCGGCGGCGGGGGCAACAACAACCCCGGCGGCGGGGGCAACACCCAGCCGGGCAGCTTCACGCTGGTGAAGAACGACCCGGGCGGCGGGACGATCCTCGAGAGCGCGGACGCCAGCACGCGCAAGATCGCGGGCGTGTTCAAGGACGACGTCCTGCTCGAGGCCAAGTTCAAGTGGATCCTCGACGCGCCGGTGTTCATCGGCGATGACTCGGCGACCGACACGGCCACGATCACGATCCAGGCCGGCACGACGATCTACGGGCGCGGCGGCACGCCGCCCTCCATGCTCGTGATCCGTCGCGGCTCGCGGATCCTGGCCGACGGCACGGCCCAGCAGCCGATCGTCTTCACGTCGAACCAGCCGGCGGGCCAGCGCGCGCCGGGCGACTGGGGCGGGCTGATCATCAACGGCCGCGCGCCCGTGAACAACATGGGCCCGGGCGGCACGCTGCCGGTGGGCGAGGGCGGCTCGGGGCAGTACGGCGGCACCGACCCGAACGACGACTCGGGCGTGCTCCGCTACGTGCGCGTCGAGTTCGCCGGCCACGTGTTCACGTCGGACGACGAGCTGAACGGGATCGCCTTCCAGGGCGTCGGCCGTGGGACGGTCGTCGACTACATCCAGGTCCACCGCAACGCCGACGACGGCGTGGAGTTCTTCGGCGGGACCGTCGACGTCAAGCACGTCCTCATCACGGGCGCCCTCGACGACTCGTTCGACTGGACCTACGGCTGGCAGGGCCGGGCGCAGTTCGTGATCCTGCAGCAGTGGGACGGCGGCGCCGACATGGGCGTCGAGGCCGACAACAACGAGACGAGCAACGACCTCGCCCCGCGCTCTCACGGCAGGATCTCCAACATGACGATCGTCGGCCCGGCCGGCACGGCGGGCCAGTCGGCCACGGGCCTGCTCCTGCGCCGCGGGACGGCGGCGAACATCGCCAACTCGATCGTCATGGAGATGAACGGCGCCGGGCTGGACGTCGACCAGAACGCCACCTGGAACCACGCCTACAGCGACGCGCCGGGCTCCTACACCGTCCTCTCGGGCAACCTGACCGTCAGGAACTGCATCTTCTTCAACAACGGCGCCAGCGGCTCGACGCACTTCCGCGATGACGCGGGCGAGCCGCAGCTCGACTCGGTCTTCAACGGCCAGCAGAGCCCTGCCAACCAGGTCGGCGTCGACCCGCAGCTCGGCGCGCCCACGAGCCAGTCGGCGCCGAACTTCCGCCCGGCGGCCGGCGGCCCGGCCGTCCAGGGCGTGACCTGGCACGACCTCGGCGACCCCTTCTTCACGCCGGTGACCTTCATCGGCGCCATGGGCCCGAACCAGGCCGACGACTGGACCGCCGGCTGGACCACCACGGCCCCCAACTGACCGCGCTCACCGCCGAGTTGCGAGCGAAGCGAGCAGCTCGAGCGGTGGCGCGCATCCCCCGAGCGGAGGCCGCGAAGCGGCCGGAGAGAGGGCGACAGGTGCCTCACTGCGGATCGGAGCATCGGGCCGCGGCCCGGACGTGGACACCACCAGGAGCGACGGCCGCAGTGAGCGAGCGCACATGACCCCGCGAAGGAAGAGCCTCACCCGCGGCCTGGTCGCGCTCGGGCTGCTCGCCGGCCTCGGCGCCGCGGCGGCCCGGGACGACGACCCGCTCGACACGCTGGCCCGCGAGCTCGTCGAGCGGCGCGCCGCGGTCGAGCGCCTCTCGGCCGACCTCGAGCTGAAGAAGGCGGTCGAGCGCGAGGAGCTGCGCTCGGCCGCCCAGCAGAAGGCCGACGTCGAGCGGCAGCTCAAGGCGCTCGAGCTCGAGCTCGCGGACGCGCGCCGCGCCGCCGCCGAGCGGGCGGCCGCCCTCGAGGCGCGCGCGCAGGCGCGCGCGGCGCTGGCGCCCATGGTCAAGCGGCACCTCGAGGCCGCGGCGGCCGGGGTGCGCGAGGGGCTGCCCTTCAAGCGCGCCGAGCGCGAGGCGGCGCTCGACGACCTGCGGCGGGAGCTGGACGCCGGCCGCCTGCGGCCCGACGAGGCCCTGGCGCGCCTGTGGAGCGCGCTCGAGGACGAGCTGCGCCTCACGCGCGAGGTGGGCCTGCACCGGCAGCGGATCGAGCTCGACGGGCAGACGCTCCTGGCCGACGTGGCCAAGCTCGGCATGACGCTGATGTACTTCCGCGCGCTCGACGGCCGCCTCGGCGTCGTCGACCGCGACGCCCGGGGCTGGCGCTTCCGGGTGTGCGCCCCGGCCGAGCGGCCGCTCGTGGGCGCGCTGTTCGACGCGCTCGACAAGCACCTGCGCCAGGGCTTCTTCGTCCTGCCCAACCCCTACGCCGGCGCCGCGCCGGAGGAGGCGCCGCGGTGACCCGCTTCGCCCTGTCGGCGGTGATCGCCTTGACGCTGGCCGCGCCGGCCGCCGCCCAGGAGCGGCGCGCCTCCTCGCCGGCGAGCGGCGACCAGGGCCGGGAGGCCCTGACGCACGCCTACCAGAAGGAGTACGCCTTCCTCGCCAGCGAGCAGGCCGCCCTCGAGCGGCGCCTGGCCGAGCTCGAGGCCGACGCCGTCCGCCGCGCGGCGGCCGCGGCGGCCGACCTGGGCGCCGTCGAGGAGCGGCTGCGCGCCCTGCGCCTCGAGGTCGAGGCCGAGCGCGCGCGCCTGGTCAAGCTCGACGAGGAGGCGGCGGCCCTCGACGACGGCGCCGGCGCCCTCGAGGGGGTCCTGTCGCAGGCGGCGGCGCTCCTGCCGCCAGGCGACCGCCCTGACGACCGCGTCCGGGCAGTCGACCAGGCCCTGGGTGAGCTCGGCGCCCTCCTGCGCCGGCGCGCGAGCGTCCGCCGGGCGCCGGGGAGCTTCTTCCTGGCCGACGGGAGCGAGGCGACGGGCGACGTCGTGTGGCTCGGCGCCGTCGCCTGCCTGGGCGCCAGCCCGCGCGGCGCGGGCGCGCTCGCGCCGGCCGGCGGCGGCGGGCTCCAGCTCTGGGAGGCGACCGGTGGCGCCGACGCGGCGAGCGCCGCCCGGACCGCCGCCGGGGGCGCTCTGCCCGCGACGCTGCCCGTCTACGTGTTCGAGTCGCTCGACAAGCCCGCTGACCGGCCGGTGATCAAGACGCCCGTCGAGACGGTCCGGCGCGGCGGCGAGGTGGCCTGGGTCATCGTCGGCCTGGGCCTCGTGGCCGCCTGCCTGGCCGCGGGGCGCGTGGCGATCCTCTGGCGCGCCGGCGGCGACCCGACCCCGCTCCTCGACGCGGTGGCGCCGCTCGTGGCCAGCGGCCGCGCCGGCGAGGCGCTGGCGAAGGCCCAGGCGGGCCGCGGCGCGGCCGCGCGGGTGGTCGCGGCCATGCTCCCGCACCTCGGCGCGGGCGCCGACCGCCTCGAGAGCGCGGCGTCCGAGCGCATGCTCCAGGAGGGGCTGCGCATCGAGCGCTTCGAGGCCGCCCTGCTCGTGGCCGCCGCCGTGGCCCCGCTGCTCGGCCTCCTGGGCACGGTCACCGGCATGATCAGCACGTTCGACGTGATCACCGTCCACGGCACGGGCGACCCGAAGCTCCTGGCCGGCGGCATCTCCGAGGCGCTGATCACGACCCAGCTCGGCCTGAGCGTGGCGATCCCGGCCCTCCTGGCCGGCAACCTGCTCACGAGCTGGGGCGAGGCCCTGCGGGCCGGCATGGAGCGGGCCGCCCTGCGCGTGACGCTGCTCACGTTGCCGCCGCCGCCGACGCCATCGCGGCCGGTGCGGACGACGTCGAGCCGCCTGCCGGTGCCCGAAGAGCCCGAGCTGGTCGGCGCCGGGGAGCCGGCGGCGTGAGCGACCTCCTCGTCATCCTCGACCGCTACGTCGCCGCCGGCGGCGCGGTGATGCTGCCGCTCCTCGCCTGCGCGATCGTCCTCTGGTACGCCGTCGGCTACCGCGCCTTCCTGCTGCGCCGCGGGACGACGCTGGCGCCGCGGCCGCTCCTCGCCTCCCGGCGCGGCGCGGCCTCGGCGACGCGGGGCCTCCTCGACGGCGCCGCGGCGGCCGTCGTTCGTGTCGGGGGTCCCGACCTGCGCCGCGGCCTCGAGGACGCCCTGGGCCCCTCGCGGGCCGTGCTCGACCGCGGGGCGGCGCTCGGTCGGACCGTGGTCGCGGTCGCCCCGCTGCTGGGTCTCCTGGGCACGGTCAGCGGCATGATCGAGCTGTTCGACTCGCTCGGCACCGGCACCTTCCACGCCCAGGAGGGCGGGATCGCCGGCGGGATCTCCGAGGCCCTGTTCACCACGCAGCTCGGCCTGGGCGTGGCGATCCCGGGCTACTTCGCCACGCGCCTCCTCGACCGCCGCGCCGCGCGTCTGCGCGCGGAGCTCGACGAGCTGCGCGACGTCGCCATCCAGGAGGCCCGCGCGTGAGGCTGCACCGCGCGCCGCGCCGCCACCAGGAGGTGGACATGGCGCCGCTGATCGACATGGTCTTCATCCTGCTGATCTTCTTCGCCGTCTCCACGACGTTCACGAAGGACATGCAGCTCGAGCTCCAGCGGCCGAGCGCCCGCAGCGCCGCGCCGGCCTCGAGCAAGGCCGTGCGCGTGCACGTCGACCGCGGCCGGCAGGTGTTCGTCGACGAGCAGCCGGTGAAGCCCTGGATGCTCCAGGCGCGCGTCCGCGACCTGCTCGCCGCCTCGGCCACGAAGAAGGCCCTCGTCGTCGCCGACCGCCTCGTGCCGGCCGAGCTCCTGGTCGAGGTCGTCGACCAGTGCCGCCTGGCCGGCGCGGCCGAGGTGGGCGTGGCCACGGAGGCCGGGGCGCCGTGACCGCGCTCGCCGACCACGCCGGGCGCGACCTCGAGGGACCCGCACGCGCGAGCGCGGGCGGGACCGCGGGGGCGCGAGCCCCCGCGAACCACCGCTGGTCCGCCCACCTGGCCGGCGCCCTGTGCGCCCTCGTCGGCGCGCCGGCCACGCTCGCCCTGGTCCTCGGCCTCAACGAGGTCGCCGGCCGTCCCCCCGACGACGGCGGCCCGCGCGAGGTCAGCTTCCACATGGCCCCCCCGCCGCCCAAGCCGCCGCCGCCGCGCCGGGAGGAGCCGCCGCCGCGCCCCGCGCCGCGGAGCGCCCCGCGCGCGGCCCTCCCGCCCATGCCGACGCTCGGCGCGGCGCTCACGGGCGTCGACGTCGGCCTGTCGAGCTTCGCCGCCGGCGCCGCCCTCGACGGCGTGGCCGACGAGGCGCTCGGCGACCTCAAGGACGTCGTCCACACCGAGGACACCGTCGACAGCCGGCCCGTGCCGCGCGCCACGACGCCGATCGACGTCCCTGCGGCGGCGCGCGCGAAGAACCTCTCGGGTCGCGTGGTCCTGAGCCTGCGGATCGGCGCCGACGGCGCGGTCAAGGCGGTCAAGGTCCTCGAGGCCGACCCGCCCGGCGTGTTCGAGGACGTGGCCGTGCGCACCGTGCGCGGCTGGACCTTCCAGCCGGCCACCTACCGCGGGCGCCCGGTCGAGGTGTGGGCGTCGTTGCCGATCGAGTTCCAGCCATGAGGCTCGCCCTGCTCCTGACGCTGTGCCTGGCCGCCTGCGTCGGCCCGGCGGCGACCCGGACCGACGCCCCCGACGAGGAGGTCGACCGCCTGGGCCTCGCCGCGCTCCTCCTGCGCGACGGCCACCTCGAGCGCGCGCGGGCCGTGCTCGGCGAGGTCGACCCGCGGCAGGACGGCCTCGACCTGCCGCGCTTCCACACGCTGCGCGGCCTCGTGGCGCTCCAGCTCCAGGAGCACGACGCCGCGCGCGAGGCGCTGCGCCTGGCGACCGCGACCGGGCAGGTCGAGCCGATCGTGTGGGTCTACCTGGCGCAGGCCGAGCACGCGGCCGGCGACCCGGCCGCGGCGCTCGCCGCGCTGGCCCGCGGCCGGCCCGGCTGGGAGGGGCAGGCGCCAGTGCACCGGCTCGAGGTGCTCTGCGCGTGGGCCGCGGGCGACCGGGGCGGGGCGTTCGCCGCCCTCGAGCGCGCCGAGCGGCGCCTCCCCGACGACGCCACGTTCACGCGGCAGCGCGTCCTTTACCTGCTCGAGCTGGGGCTGTTCGTGGCGGCCGCCACGGCCGGCGAGGAGTACCTCTCCCGCGCGGGTCACGCCCCCGAGGCCTACCTGGCGCTCGGCGAGGCCTTGCGCCGCGCGCGCCGCCCCGACGACGCGGCGCGGGTCCTCGAGGTCGCGCGGCTGCGCGCGCCGGGGCACGAGCAGGTGCTCGTCGCCCTGGCCCACGCGCACCTCGACGCCGGGCGGCCGCGCGCGGCGGCGGTGGTCCTCGAGGAGGCGGCGCGGCTCGACGCGAAGTACCAGGCCGAGGCGGCCGAGCTGTTCCGCCGCGCCGGGGCGCTGGACCGCGCGCTGTACCTCAACGCGTCGGTCCAGGACGCGGCGGCCAAGGCGCGTCAGCGCCTGGGCCTCCTCCTGCAGCGCGCCGCGTTCGACCAGGCGCTGGCGCTCGAGCCGCGCCTGTCGCGACTGGGCCTCCTCGACGACGAGGAGGTCCGCTACGCGCTCGCCTACGCCTGCTACCGCGCGGGCGACCTCGAGCGCGCCGACCTCCGGCTGCGGGGGATCACCCGGCCGGAGCTGTTCCGCGCGGCCACGGACCTGCGCAAGGCGATCCAGCTCGAGCGCGAGCAGGCGGAGCCCCGATGACCCGGCGCGTCCTCTTCGTCGGCCTCCTGGCCCTGGCCCTCGGTGCCCCGGCCGCGGCGCAGGAGCCGCCCGCGGGGCGCCTCGACGTGTTCGCCTTCGGCCCCGACGGCGCGCCCCTGGCCGGGCTCGAGGTCGAGGCGGGCCCGGTGCGAGGCACGACCGGCAAGGACGGCATCGCGCGCCTGGTCCTGCCCCCCGGGCAGCACCCCGTCGTCGTGCGCCAGGCCGGCCGCGCGCTCGCCCAGGCCGTCCTGCCCGTCGTGTGGGGCGAGGCCACCGAGGTGATCGTGACCGTCCCGCGCGACGGCCCGGCGCGCCTGCACGTCGAGGCGCCCGCCTGGCCCGAGGCGCCCGCCGGCCCGCCGCCGGAGGCCGGCGCCGCCCTGGGCACGCTCGCCGGGCGCGTCAAGGACGAGCGCACCGGCGCGCCGGTGGCCGGCGCGCGCGTCCTCGTGCGCGGCCACATGGGCGAGGCGCGCTCCGGCCCCGACGGTTCGTTCGAGCTGCCCGGCCTGCCCGCCGGGGCGCACACCGTCTCGGTCATCCACACGCAGTACGCCACGCTCACCCTGCCCGCCGTCGACGTCCCGGCCGGCGGCCGGGCCACGGTCGAGGTGGCGCTCACGCCGTCGGCGCTCGAGCTCGACGCCCTGCGCGTCACGGGCTACCGGCTCGAGGGCGGCCTCGCGGCCCTCCTGCAGGAGCGCCGCGAGGCGCGCGGCGTGACCGAGGTCCTGGGGGCGGAGCAGATCGGCAAGTCGGGCGACGGCAACGCGGCCGAGGCCCTCAAGCGCGTCACCGGGCTCACGGTCGTCGGCGGCCGCTACGTCTACGTGCGCGGCATGGGCGAGCGCTACTCGTCGGCCCTGCTCAACGGGTCGACGCTCCCCAGCCCCGACCCCGAGCGGCGGGTCGTGCCGCTGGACCTGTTCCCGGCCGACGTGATCGAGAGCATCTCCGTCCAGAAGACCTACACCCCCGACCTCCCGGGCGACTTCGGCGGCGGGGCGACGAAGATCAAGACCAAGCGCCTGCCGCAGGAGTTCGGAGCCAGCTTCTCGGTGTCGTCGGCCTGGAACAGCGCGTCGACCTTCGAGGACGGGCTGACCTACCGCGGCGGGGCGCGCGACTGGCTCGGGCGCGACGACGGCACGCGCGCCCTGCCGCTCGGCGTGCGGATCGCCACCGAGCACGGGCCGCTGCACCTCGAGGACCCGGACACGGGCGACGGCTACCCGCTGGGCGTCCTGACCGCGCTGGGGCAGACCATGCCCAACGTCTGGTCGGCGCAGCGCAAGCGCGACCTGCCACCCGACCTCGGCGTGAGCGCAACCGTCGGCGACCGCTACAAGACGGCGTTCGGCACGGTCGGCTTCACGGTCGGCGCCAACTACGACCACGACTGGCGCGTCCGCCGCGGCGTCACGCGGGTGTTCGGCGTGGGCGGCGAGGGCGTGCTCGAGCCGATCGTCGACTACAGGGTCGACCGGACGACGCGCTCGATCGACACGAGCGGCCTGGCCGCCGTGGGCTGGGAGCCGACGAAGGGCCAGGAGCTGGGCGTGACCACGCTGTGGGTGCGCACGTCCGAGGACGAGACCGAGGTCTACGGCGGCTACCTGGGCGACAACGACCGCGACGTGCGGGTCACGAGCCTCTCCTGGGTCGAGGAGCAGCTCCTCGTCACGCAGGCCCACGGCAAGCACGACCTGCTGGCCGGGATCGCGCTCTCCTGGACCTACGCCTTCGCCCTGGCCACCCGCGACCAGCCCGACTGGCGGCGCTCGCGCTACGACCTCGACCCGGCGCAGGGCGTCTACCTGCTCTCGAACCGCCCCGAGGGCAACCAGCGCCTCTACAACACCGTCCGCGACGACAACCACGACATCTCGCTGTCGCTCGACGTGCCGCTGCCCCTGTGGCGCGACCTCACCGGCAACCTGCAGGTGGGCGCCGGGCACGTGTGGCGCGACCGCGAGTCCGAGACGCGGCGCTTCAAGTTCATCCACCGCGGCGAGCGCAGCCGCGACCCCCTGCTCCTGGCCCGGCCGCCCGAGGAGGTCTTCGCCCGGGAGAACATCGCCGAGGACGGCTTCTCGTTCGAGGAGATCACCCGCGCGACCGACAACTACGACGCCGAGCAGACGATCCGCGCCGCGTTCGTGAACCTGACCCTGCCCCTGACCAAGGCGCTCGAGCTCTCGGCCGGCGTCCGCGTCGAGCGCTCGCGCCAGCAGGTGCGCACGTTCGAGCTGTTCAGCCGCACCCCCACGGCGCAGGCGGCCGACCTCGACACGACCGACTGGCTGCCGGCGGTGAGCCTCGTGTGGCGCTTCACCGAGACCATGCAGGCGCGCGCCGCCTACAGCCGCACGCTCGCGCGGCCCGACTTCCGCGAGCTGTCGTCGGCGCCCTTCGACCAGGTGATCGGCGCCGGCGTGTTCATCGGCAACCCCGGCCTCGACCGGACGCGGATCGACAACCTCGACCTGCGCTGGGAGTGGTACCTCTCGGCCGACGAGGCGGTGTCGATCGGCCTGTTCTACAAGGACCTCACGGCGCCGATCGAGACGATCATCCTGGCCGGCGCGACGCGCACGGTCACGCTCGAGAACGCCAAGGGCGGGCGCAACCTCGGCCTCGAGCTCGAGGGGCGCAAGCGCCTCGGCTTCCTGCACGGCGCCCTCGAGCCCCTGTTCGTGGGCGGGAACCTGTCGCTGATCCGCTCGGAGGTCGAGCTGAGCGACGCCGGGATCGCCACGCGCAAGCACCGCCCGCTGGCGGGCCAGTCGGCGTGGGTGGTCAACGCGTCCGTCGGCTGGGACGACCCCGAGTCGCGGACGTCGCTGGCGTTCCTCTACAACGTCGCCGGCGAGCGCCTCGTCGGCGTGGGCACGTTCGGCCTGCCGGACATCTACGAGCGCCCCTTCCACCGCCTCGACGTCGTCGCCTCGTGGGGGTTCACCGAGCACTGGACGCTCAAGCTGAAGGTCGAGAACGTCCTCGGCAGCAAGGTCCGCTTCGAGCAGGGCGGGCAGACGACCGACGAGTTCGAGGTGGGGCGGACGGTCGGGGTGAGCATCTCGGGGAAGTTCTGACGGTGTGATCGACGGCTGCGGCCGCGGATGCAGGCCGAGGCGGCGCGCGCGCGGGTAGACCCTATCGCTCGCGACGGTCCGCAGCCGTGGGCCTCCGCTTGCTCCGGCGGCCCACCGAGGATCAGGCGATCGATACGACCCGCGCGCGCCGCCTCGCCTCCTCGCCTCGCTCGTGGCTGCGCTGCTCGCGGGACGGTGTGCTCGAAGGCTGGCGGCGTCCAGACGGGGAGAAGGGCTCCTCGCTGTCCGCCCTTCCGCGAGCGCTATGCCCCCACGGGCAGCCTGATCCGGAACGTGCTCCCCTCGCCGAGCGCGCTGTCCACCGACACCTCGCCGCCGTGCGTGAGCGCGACGTGCTTGACGATCGACAGCCCCAGGCCCGTGCCGCCCAGCTCGCGCGAGCGGGCCTTGTCGACGCGGTAGAAGCGCTCGAACACGCGCCCCTGGTCGCGGGGGTCGATGCCGATGCCGGTGTCCTGGACCTCGACGACCGCGGCGTCGCCCTCGACCCGCAGGCGCAGCCACACGCGGCCGCCGACCGGCGTGTACTTCACGGCGTTGTCGAGCAGGTTGTCGACCGCCTGGCGCAAGGTCTCGCGCTCGCCCACGACCGGCACGGCCTCGGCCGGGACGGCGTGCTCGAGGGCGATCCCCTTCTCCTCGGCCACCAGGGCCAGGCCGCGGAGCGACTCGAGGACCGGCTCGCGCAGGTCGAGCGGCGCGCGCTCGACCGTCGACTCCTCCTGCTCGACGCGCGAGAGCGTGAGCAGGTCGCGCACGAGCGTCGCCAGGCGGTCGGCCTGCCGCTGCACCTTCTCGAGGAAGCGCCGCTGCGTGGACGCCTCCATGGCGTCGTCGTCGAGCATGGTCTCGACGAGGCCGCAGATGGCCGTCAGCGGCGTCTTGAGCTCGTGCGAGACGTTGGCCACGAACTCGCGGCGCAGGGTCTCGAGCCGGCGCAGCTCGGTGACGTCGTGGAGGACGACGACGGCGCCCGACGGCGCGCCGCCGGCGTCGCGCAGGGGGCTGGCGTGGAGCTCGAGGATCTGGTCGCGCGGCTGCGCCGGCAGGCGCACCTCGACGACCAGCGGCTTGGGCTCGCGCAGCGTCCCGAGGAGCGTCGGGCTGACGTCGCGCATGGCCTCGACCTCCGAGACCCGCCGGCCGAGCGCCTCGGAGCCGGTGACCGCGAGCAGGCGCGCGGCCACCTCGTTCATGTGCACGACGCGCTCGTCGGCGTCGATCGCCACGACGCCCTCGACCATGCTGCCGAGGATCGCCACCAGCTTGTTGTGGTCGCTGCTGATCGTCTCCATGCGGTCCCTCAGCTGTCCGGCCATGGTCTCGAACGCGCGCGCGAGCTCGCCCAGCTCGTCGTGGGCCAGGCGCTCCGGCACGGGCGGGGCCGGGAGCCCGGCCGCCAGGGCGCGGGCGACCTCGGTCATCGCGGCGATCGGCTCCGAGATGCGCCGCGCGATCACGTAGCCGGGCACGAGGGCCATGAGCGTGGCCACGCCGGCCCCCAGGACGACGATCAGCCGCAGGTGGCCCAGGCGCGCGTCGACGGCCCGCACCGGCAGGGCCGCCCGCGCGAAGCCGAGGGCGCCGCCGGCGTCGTCGTCGACGCGCACGGCCACGTAGAGCATCTCCTCGCCGACGGTCGTGCTGTGGCGCGTCGCGCGCCCGGCGCCGGCGGCGACGGCCTCGAGCACCTCCGGCCGCCGCCCGTGGTTGTCGAGCGCCTCGCGGCCGTCGTGCGACTCGCCCAGGACCGCCCCGTCGGCGCGGATGATCGTCAGGCGCGTGCCCAGCTCCTCGCCCAGGCGCACGAGGCGCCGGTGGAGGTCGGGGTCCCCGGGCGCCACCTCGCGCTCGAGCAGGGGGCGGCCGAGCTCGCGCAGGAGGGTCGCGCGGGCGCGCAGGACGCCGGCCATGTCCTCGAGCGCGTCGCGCTCCAGCCAGCGCGAGACGAGGACGGCGACGAGCACGGTCGCCACGAGCACGATCGCCAGGTAGCCGGCGTAGAGGCGCCAGAGGAACTTCATGCGGCGCCGAGCATAGTGCGCCTCGGCGCCGCCGGGCGCGTCGAGGCGCCGGAGCGGGCTCACAGGTCGCGGAAGCGGTAGCCGACGCCGCGCACGGTCTCGATCGCCTCGCGGTGCGCGCCGAGCTTCTTCCGGATCGCGCCCACGTGCACGTCGATGTTGCGGTCGATCACCATGGCGTCGGCGCCCACGGCGCTGTCGAGCAGGTGGTTGCGCGTGAACACGCGGCCCGGGTGCGAGGCCAGGAAGTGCAGGAGCCGGAACTCGGTCGCCGTGAGGCTCACGACCTCGCCGGCGATGCGCACCTCGTGGCGGTCGGCGTCGACGACCATGTCGCCGCGGACGACGCGGGCCCCGGGCGGGCCCTTGGTCTCGACCTCCTCGCGGCGGCGCAGGACGGCCCGGACGCGCGCCAGGAGCACCTTCGGGCTGAACGGCTTGGCCACGTAGTCGTCGGCCCCGGCCTCCAGGCCGGCGACGACGTCGTCGGGCTCGCCCTTGGCCGTGACCATGATGACGGCGATCTTGCGCGCCTCGGGGTCCGCCTTCAGCCGGCGGCACACCTCGATGCCGCCCAGGCCCGGGAGCATGAGGTCGAGGAGCACCACGTCGGGCTGGTCCTCCTTCGCCCGGCGCACGCCCTCGTCGCCGTTCTGGCAGCCGACGACGCGGTAGCCCTCACGGCCGAGGTTGTAGAGCATCAGCTCGAGGATGTCGGCCTCGTCCTCGATGACGAGGATGCGCTCCTTGCGCTGCATGCGGACGTCCTCCCGACGGTCGTCGACCAGGCGACCCCGGCGGTCCGTCGCCGCCGCCGCGCCCGTGCCTCCGGTGTGCATCGTGCCTCGCGCTCCCGGCGACGTGGGTCGCCGCCGTTTCCGTTGTAGCCCCGGTCCGTCAAGGCGCCGTAAAGGCCCTGCGCGCGGCCGTTTGGCGCGCTCGCGGGCGCGCGCGGCGCCAGGGCCGGGCACGGATTGCGTGGCGAGATGCTCGTGGCTACGATCCTGCCCGGTCGAGGTCGACGCCGCACCCCACCACCCCCGCGGCGTGCCTCGTCCGCACCGGAGATCAGCGCCGATGACCAGCAAGAAGGGCCCGCCCCCGCGTGGCGGCCAGCCGGCGAAGAAGCCGGCCGACGAGGACGAGGACGCGGACGACGAGGACGAGGACGACGACTTCGACGACGAGGACGACGACGACGACTTCGACGACGACGATGAGGACGAAGACGACGACGATGACGACGACGACGAGGACTGAGCGGCCGCGCCGCGCGACCTGACGAGTCGTCACCGACGCCGAAACGACGCCGAGGGCACGACGAGGTCACCGATACGACGGTGACCCCGGTGTGCCCTCGGTGTTCTCGTTCCGGATCGGATCCGGATCGGATCGAATGGCCGGGAAGCTCTAGGCGCTCGCGCGCGCGACGAGCCGCAGGAACGTCTGCGCCCGGCGCACGCCCTCCTCGGCCTCGGGGAGCTGGGCCGCGCCCGCCTTGCCCTGGGCGCGGACCTCGTCGAGGCGCTTGCGCGCGGCCTCGAGCGCCTTGCGCGCGGCAGCCTCGTCGGGCGCCTCGGGGGCCTTCGCCGCCCCGCCGGCCAGGACCGTGACCAGGTCCGCCTGGATCTTCACGAACCCGCCGTAGACCGCGATGCGCACCTGCTGGCCGCCCTTGGCCTGGACGCGGGCGACGCCGTGGCCGAGCCGCGCGATGAGCGGCGCGTGCCCGGGCAGGACGCCCATCTCGCCGTCCCAGCCGGGGAGGACCGTCGAGTCGGCCTCGCCGTCGAAGAACGACGCGTCGGGGGTGACGATCTGGACGCGCACGTCTAGCTCTCCCGCAGCTTCTTGGCCTTGGCGCGCGCGTCCTCGACGGTGCCGACGTACTTGAAGGCCTCCTCGGGGAGGTCGTCGCACTTGCCGTCGACGATCTCCTTGAAGGAGCGCACCGTGTCCTCGCGCTTGACGTAGACGCCCTTCATGCCGGTGAAGGCCTCGGCCACGTGGAACGGCTGCGAGCAGAAGGCCTGGATGCGCCGCGCGCGCTGCACGACGACCTTGTCCTCCTCCGACAGCTCGTCCTCGCCGAGGATCGCGATGATGTCCTGGAGGTCCTTGTTGCGCTGCAGGATCTGCTGCACCGACTTGGCCGTCTGGTAGTGGACCTCGCCGACGACGTTCGGGTCGAGGATTCGCGACGTCGAGTTGAGCGGGTCGATGGCCGGGTAGAGGCCCTTGGCCGCGATGCCGCGGTCGAGCACCGTCGTCGCGTCGAGGTGCGCGAACGTCGTCGCCGGGGCGGGGTCGGTCAGGTCGTCGGCCGGCACGTAGACCGCCTGCACCGACGTGATCGCGCCCTTCTTCGTCGAGGTGATCCGCTCCTGCAGGGCGCCCATCTCGGTCGCGAGCGTCGGCTGGTAGCCGACGGCCGACGGCATGCGGCCCAGGAGCGCCGACACCTCGGAGCCCGCCTGGCTGAAGCGGAAGATGTTGTCGACGAACAGCAGCACGTCCGTGCCGCCGAGGTCGCGCAGGTACTCGGCCATGGTCAGCGCCGAGAGCGCGACGCGCAGGCGCGAGCCCGGCGGCTCGTTCATCTGGCCGAACACCATGACCGTGCGCGGGAGCACGCCGGCCTCGTGCATCTCCAGCCAGAGGTCGTTGCCCTCGCGGGTGCGCTCGCCGACGCCGGCGAACACCGAGTAGCCGCCGTGCTGCTTGGCGACGTTGTTGATCAGCTCCTGGATGAGCACCGTCTTGCCCAGGCCGGCGCCGCCGAACAGGCCCGTCTTGCCGCCGCGGGTGTAGGGCGTGAGCAGGTCGACGACCTTGAGGCCCGTCTCGAAGACCTCGACCTTGGCCTCGATGTCCTCGAACTTGGGCGCGGGCGCGTGGATCGGCCGGCGCTCCTTGACCTCGATCGGCCCCTGCTCGTCGATCGGGTTGCCGAGCAGGTTGAACACGCGGCCGAGCGTCTGCTCGCCGACCGGCACCGCGATCGGCGCGCCGGTGTCCTGGATGCGCATGCCGCGCACGAGGCCGTCGGTCGAGCCCAGGGCGACCGCGCGCACGCGGTTGCCGCCGAGGTGCTGCTGGACCTCGCCCGTGAGCTGCAGGCGGCGGCCCTGGAGCTCGACGTCGAGCTCGAGCGCGTTGTAGATCTCGGGCAGGTGGCCCTCCTCGAACTCGGCGTCGAAGGTGGCGCCGATCACCTGCACGATCGTCCCGATCCGCTCCTTGGTCATGTCCTGCCTGCCTGCCTGCTGTGTCTGGGGGTCCGGATCCGTCCGAGGGGGCGCGCGGCCGCGCTAAGCCAGCGCCTCCGCGCCGCCCAGGACCTCGAGGATCTCCTTGGTGATCTGCGACTGACGGCCCCGGTTGTAGGCCATCTTCAGGAGGCGCCCGACCTCCTGCGCGTTGTCCGTGGCGTTCTTCATGGCCACGCGCCGCGCGATCTGCTCCGAAGAGGCCGCCTCCAGGTAGACGCGGAACAGGTGCAGCCGCGCCTGGAGGGGGAAGATCGCGTCGAGGATCGTCTTCGGGTCGGGCTCGATCGTGAACACGACGTTGCGCCCGGCCTTCTCGGGCGCGGCGCCGACTGCTCCGGGGCCGGAAGGCGCCGCCGGCTTCTCGCCGCGCGAGGCCACCTGCGCCTCGGCCGCGCTCGTGATCGGGAGCATGGTCTCGACGACCGGCGCCTGGCGCCCGGCGGAGAAGTAGTGCGTGTAGCACACGTCGACGCGGTCGACCTCGCCGGCCTGGAACAGGCCGATGAGCGTGTCGGCGACGCGCTCGACGTCGACGAACTTGGGCTTGTCGTCGAACTGCGTGTAGCTGCCCTCGAAGGGCACCTTCTGGAACTTGAGCCAGCCGAAGCCCTTCTTGCCGCTGGCGAACAGGCGCACCTCCTTGCCCTCGGCGAGGAGGCGCGCCCGGTGGTCGCGCGCCATGCGCAGGACGTTCGTGTTGTAGCCGCCGCACAGGCCGCGGTTGCCCACGACCACGAGCAGGGCGACCTTCTTCACCTCGCGGCGCTCGAGGAGCGGGTGGACCGGCCCCACGTCCTCGCCCGAGGCCTTGCGCGCCTGGCCGGCGATCTCGGCCAGGGCCTCGAAGTAGGGCAGGGCCCGCTGGATGCGGTCCTGCGCCGTCTTCGCCTTCGCGGTGGCGATGAGCTCCATCGTCCGCGTGATCTTGGCGGTGTTCTTGACCGACTTGATCCGCCGCTTGATGTCGCGGAGCTTGGCCATCCGTCGCTACCCGTCCGTCTGTTGCCGAACACGACCGACCGCCGCGGGCGTCGCCCGCGGCGGGTCCCAGCTACGCCGTCGCCGTCGCCTTGCGCTTCTCGGCCGAGCGCGGGTCGGGGGTCTTGCCCTGCTTGAAGAGCTCGACGTAGTCCGCGACGACCGACTTGATGTTCTCGACCGTCTGCTTGCTCAGGCCCTTGGTGGCGCGGATCGAGTCGAGGATCTCCGCGTGGGCGGCGCGCACGTAGGGGAGGAACTTGCTCTGGAACTCGAGCACGCGGTTGACGGGGACCTTGTCCAGGTAGCCCTCGTTGGCCGCGTAGATCACGACCACCTGCTCCTCGAAGGGCATGGGGTCGTACTGGCCCTGCTTGAGCAGCTCCACCAGGCGCTTGCCGCGCTCGAGCTTGCGCGCGGCGACCGGGTCGAGCTCGGTGCCGAGCTGGGCGAACGCCTCGAGGTCCCAGTAGCTGGCCAGGTCGAGCTTGAGCGACTTGGCCACGGCCTTCATGGCGCTCGTCTGGGCGTTGCCGCCGACGCGCGACACGCTGATGCCGACGTTGATCGCCGGGCGGACGCCGGCGAAGAACAGGTTCGGCTCCAGGTAGATCTGGCCGTCGGTGATCGAGATCACGTTCGTCGGGATGTAGGCCGAGACCTCGCCCTCCTGCGTCTCGATGATCGGCAGCGCCGTGAGCGAGCCGCCCGAGGGCATGAGCTTGCGCACCTCGAGGTCGGCCTTGTCCGACCGGCCCGCGAACAGCGCCTTGGCCCTGGCCTCCTCGTGAATCGTGGCCTGGAGGGGGACCTTGTGCTTCTTCTCGAAGATGGCCCACTTGCCCACGTGGACGCGGTTCACGCCGTCCTCGGGCGTGATCTGGCGCACCTCGTACTTCGACGGGTCGAAGCCGCTGATGGCCATCTCGGCCACCTGCCGCCCGTCGCCGCGCTCGTAGACGACGCCGTCGACGCCCTCGCGCTGGGTCTGCGGGGCGGACTTCTGGGTCACGATCCACAGGTCCTTGAGCTTGACCGAGCGCTCGAGGAGGCGGGAGTGCAGGTAGAAGACGTCGCCCGGGTACGCCTCGCGGCCCGGCGGGCGGCGCAGGAGCAGCGACAGCTCGCGGTAGGCGGCCGCCTGCTTCGACAGGTCGTCGTAGACGACCAGCGTCGCCTTGCCCTCGTCGTACATGAAGTACTCGGCGATCGCCGTGCCGGCGTAGGGCGAGATGTACTGCAGCGGCGCCGGGTCGGACGCGGCCGCCGAGACGACGACCGTGTAGTCCATGGCGCCCGAGGCGCGCAGGCGGTCGACGATGTTGACGACCGTCGACTCCTTCTGGCCGACCGCGACGTAGACGCAGATGACGCCGGAGCCCTTCTGGTTGATGATCGTGTCGATCGCGATGGCCGTCTTGCCGGTCTGGCGGTCGCCGATGATCAGCTCGCGCTGGCCGCGGCCGATGGGGATCATCGAGTCGATGGCCTTGATGCCGGTCTGCAGCGGCTCGTTGACCGGCTGGCGGCCGGAGATGCCGGGCGCGATCATCTCGAGCGGGCGGCGGTGCGACGTGTGGATCGGGCCCTTGTCGTCGAGCGGCTCGCCGAGCGGATTGACGACGCGGCCGACCATCTCGGGGCCGACCGGGATCGACATGACCTTGCCCGTGCGCTTGACGGTGTCGCCCTCGCGCAGGCGCTTGAAGTCGCCCATGAGCACGGCGCCGACCGAGGCCTCCTCGAGGTTCAGCGCCAGGCCGAACACCGAGTGGGGGAACTCGAGCAGCTCGCCGGCCATGCAGTTCTTCAGGCCGTAGACGCGCGCGATGCCGTCGCCGACCTCGAGGACCGAGCCGATCTCGTCGAGCTCGAGCTCCTTGGCGTACTCCTCGATCTCCTTCTTGAGGACGGAGGAGATCTCGTCAGCCTTGATCTTCATAGTAGTCCTGGCTCCGGAAGCGCGTGCCCTCGAGCCTCGCGCCGATCGTCTCCAGCCGCGAGCGCAGCGACCCGTCGATCCGGGTGTCGCCCACCTGCAGCACCAGGCCGCCCAGGATCCGCGGGCTCACCCGCTCCTCCAGGACGACCTCCTTGTCGAACTTCGCCTTCAGGGCCGAGGTCAGCCGCGCGCGCTGCCCCTCCGCCAGCGGGACCGCCGTCTGGACCTTCACCACCATCTCGCCCATGCGCTGGTGGTAGCCCGCGATGAACTCGCGGATCATCGGCCGCAGGACCTGCTGCCGGCGCTTGTCGATCACCACCTTGAGGAAGTTGAGGGTGAAGTCGGAGACCTTGGGCCCGAAGACCCTGGTCACGACTCCCTTCTTCTTCTCGCGGGCGATGTTCGGCGTGTTGAGGAAGCTCGCGAACTGGGGCTCCGCCTCGAGCACCTGGTCGAACGCGCGCAGCTCGGCCAGGATCTCGGCGTGGACGCCCTTCTCGAACGCCAGGTCCAGGAGGGCCGTGGCGTAGACGTTGGCGAGTGTCTCGTCCCGAGCGCCCACCCCTACCTCCGCTCGTACGCGGCGAGGACCTCGTCGATGATCACCTTGTGACGCGCGGCGTCAACCTCCGCGCCGATCACCCGCTCCGCGACGGTCATCCCGAGCTGGATGGCCTCGGCCTTGAGCTCGGCCAGGGCCTTCTCCTTGGCGAGGGTGATGTCGCGCTCGGCGCGCTCGCGGATCGCGCGGGCCTCGGCCCCCGCCCGGGCGTGGGCCTCGTCGACGATGCGCTTCTTGTCCGCCTCGCCCTCGTTGATGATCTGCTGGGCCTCCTTGCGGATGCCCTCCAGCTGGTCCTCGTAGCGCCGGCGGATCTCCTCCGCCTCGCGCCGGATGCGCTCCGCCTCCTCCTTCTGGCCCACGATCCCCTGCTCGCGCGCGTCGAGCGCGTTGAGCAGCGGACCCCAGGCGTTCCGGTAGAGGATGAGCGCCACGATGGCGAAGGTCACGGCGGTCCAGAAGGCGAGCCCGATCCCGTGGGGATCGAGCCACCACGGGCCGTGGCCCTCGGCGGCGAGGAGGAGCAGGTCGACGTTCATGGAGTCCACCGCGTGGGTTCTTGGGGTCCTGTCCTGCCGACGCCGGGACTAGCCGCCGATCGTCGGGATGCGGCCGATCGTGAGGAACACGCCGAGGAGCGCCACGACGATCGCGAACAGGGCCGCGCCCTCGATGAGGGCCGCCGTGAGGATCATGTTGGCGCGGATGTCGCCGGCCGCCTCGGGCTGGCGCGCGATCGACTCGACCGCCGACGACGCGATGCGGCCGATGCCGTAGCCGGCGCCGATGGCGGCCAGGCCGCCGGCGAGGGCCGCGAGGCCGATGGCCACACCGAGCGAGTTGCCCTGCTGAATCGTCTGGGCGATGAGCATGAGATCCATGGTCGTCAGACTCCTTGTCGTTTCGTCGCGAGCGCGCCCGCGGGGCGCGCGGTTGGAAGGCTCTCCGTCAGTGGTCGGGGTGGACCGCCGCCCCCAGGAAGACCGTGACGAGGAAGGTGAACACGTAGGCCTGCAGGAAGGCCACGAACAGCTCGAGGACGTAGACGGCCGAGGCCATCGCCACCGACAGCGGGATGACGAAGATGCCGGCCACGCCCGAGCCGAAGAGGAAGATCAGGCCGAGCATGGCGTAGAGCACGGCGTGGCCGCCCATCATGTTCGCCCAGAGACGCAGCATGAGGGCCATCGGCTTGATCAGGTGGCTGAAGATCTCGACGATGATCATCAGCGGCAAGAGCGCCACCGGCAGCCCACCGGGGACGATGTTCTTCAGGTAGGTGATCAGCCCCTGCTCGCGGATCCCGTGGCCGTGCCACCAGATCGCGGCCGTGATCGCCAGCGCGCCCGTGACCCACACCTGGCCGGTCGGCGTGACCGTGCTCCAGGAGAGCGTCACGTGCCCGTCGTGCAGCACCGGGGCCGGCAGGATGGGGAACAGGCCCAGCAGGTTGCTGTAGAGGATGAAGAAGAAGAACGTCCAGAGGACGGGCAGGAAGCGGTCGCCCTCCTTGCCCAGGAACGGGCGGGTGACCTCGTCCCGGATGAACAGGAGGATCACCTCGAAGAAGTTCACGAAGCGGCCGCGCGGGACGTAGTCGCGCGAGAGCGCGCGCCCGAACGGCACGAACGTGAGCGTCAGCAGGAGGCCGACGACGAAGATCCCCAGGACGTGCTTGGAGATGCCCAGGTAGGCGAGGCCGGGCACCTCCTCGACGTGCATGAGGTGCTCGACCATCCAGTCGGTCGATTGTGCCAGGCGCAGCACCGAGTCGTCCTCCGGGGCCTCGCCCCGCTCAGCCCGGGGTGTCGGGGCCCTTGCCCCGCCCGGCGCCGCCGCGCACCCCGTAGACCGCCACGTAGAGCTGGTAGAAGGCCAGGCCGAAGCCGACCATCACGCCCAGCACCGTGAGCAGGGGGAGCGTCCCCAACCTCTCGTCCGCCATGAACCCCAGGGCGACGAACAGTCCGAAGACCATGACGAACTGGATACCGAGGTGCGAGAAGCGCAGGAGTTCGTTGGCGTCCTGCTGCTCGGGCACCGCGCCTCCAGCGCCCCCTGGGGATTTCCGTGGGCCGGGAGTAAACCACGGGCGACGCGGGGTGTCAACGGACCCACGCCCCCGGTGGGTGCGGCGCTTTGCCGCACCTTCTGTACTCGACGGCTGCGGCCGCGGATGCCGGGCGCTGCGGCGCGCGCGCGGGGTCGTAGGATCCGGCGATCGATACGACCCCGCGCGCGCGCCGCATCGCCTCGGCCTCCGCGGCCTCGCCTCGCTCGTTGCTGCGTTCCACCCGTGAGGCTCGGCGGGTGGGCGTGAGCGAAGAGGACGGTGGAGTGGCGGGAGTGGGAGTGGTGGCGGGAAGTCCCCCGCCCCCCGGCCCGGGCGTTCCGAGTTCCCCTCCAAGCAAGAGTTTTTCTCCCGGTCCCGGAGGGGCCCGGGGTCCTGGGGATCCTCCCTGTCCTTCCGTTCCCACCCCGTCCGGGTCGTGTGGCCCCTCCCTATCCCCCCTGTCCTCCCGTTCCCACCCCGTCCGGGTCGCGTGGCCCCTCCCTGTCCCCCCTGTCCTCCGTCCTCATGATCGACCTCGGCACCTGGGTCGAGCGAGGAGTCGGCAGAACCTCCTCGACACGGGGCAGGTCCCGAGGCCGAGCGACGCAGAAAGACGAGGACGAGTGAAGCGGCCGAGCGCCCTCTGCTCCCTCTGCTCCTCTGTTGTGAACCCTCCGGATCCCGGGCGCTGACGGCGCGCCGGCGGAGTCACCCGTGCAGCCGCCCGTTCCGGAGCCGCCCCCGGCGGGCTACCCTGTCCCCCGGGAGGAGGCGCCCTTGACGAGGCGGACGAGGCGGCTCGCGTGGCTGACCCTGGCCCTGCCGCTGGCGCTGGCGGCCGGGGGGGTGCAGGCCCAGGACACGCCGCCCGCGGCCGTGGCCGCGTTCGTCTCCATCGACGGGCCGATCGACTCGCTCACCGAGCGCACGCTCGAGGCCCGGGTCAAGCGGGCCATGGAGCGGCGCCCGCGCTTCCTGGTCGTGGCGATCACCTCCCCCGGCGGCGAGGTCGAGGCGTCGCGCACGATCGCCTGGAACCTGCACAACCTCGAGGACGTGACCGTCGTCGCCTGGATCCGCGGGCGGGCGCTCTCGGGGGCGACCATGGCCGCGTTCGGCTGCGACCTGATCGCCATGCGCCCCGACGGCCAGCTCGGCGACGTCATGCCCATCCAGGTCGACGCGTTCGGGCTGCTCGCCCCGGACGTGGCCGAGAAGATGATCGTCCCCGTGCGCAAGGACCTGCGCGACCTGGCCGAGCTCAAGGGCTACCCGGGCGACGTGGCCGAGGCCATGGTCGACCCGCGG
Source organism: Planctomycetota bacterium (assembly GCA_019636275.1). Taxonomy (GTDB): domain Bacteria; phylum Planctomycetota; class J058; order J058; family J058; genus JAMLIC01. The sequence goes on from JAHBXY010000005.1 coordinate 47,774, forward strand.
ATCGAGCTGCGCCGCGTCGAGGTCAAGGACGAGCGCACGGGGCGCCTGCGCCCCGAGTGGCTCTCGGCCAAGGCCCTGGCCGAGCTGCCCTACGAGCGCAAGGCGCGGATCGCGTCGGAGGCCGTCGTCGTCCGCGACGGCGAGCTCCTGGTGATCGGCCCCGAGCAGGCGCTCGACATGGGCATCGCCCGGATCATCGCCGACGACGAGCCGGCCCTCCTGGCCGCCCTGGCCAGCGAGTTCTCGCTCGGCGAGGTCACCGCCGTGCACGAGGCGGCGCTCTGGTGGGAGCACGTCGTCCGCTTCGTGACCTGGTGGCCGGTCAAGGTGCTCCTGTTCGCGGTCGGGATGATCGCGCTCGTCACCGCCCTCGGCGCGCCCGGGCAGGGCGTGCCGGAGGTCGTGGCGGCCGTGTGCCTCGGCGCCGTGTTCTTCGGCTCCTACCTGATCGGCCTCTCCGACCACGTCGAGGTGGTGCTCTTCGTGATCGGCGTGGCGCTCGTGGCCGTCGAGCTGTTCGTCACGCCGGGCTTCGGCGTGCTCGGCGGCGCCGGCCTCCTGCTCGTGGCGGGGTCGCTCCTGCTCACCTTCCAGAAGTTCGTCCTGCCGCGCACGCCGGGCGAGTGGGAGCTGTTCCGGCTCAACGTCGGGCGCACGACGCTCGGCCTGACCGGCGCCCTCGTCGGGGTCGTCCTCCTCGGCCGCTTCATGCCGCGGCTGGGGCTCCTCCGCCGGCTCGTGCTCACGCAGACCCTGCCCGAGACGGTCGAGCCGACCGCCGCCCAGGAGCTGGCGCCGATCGGCACCAGCGGCGAGGCCGCCACGGTGCTCCGCCCGGTGGGCAAGGTGCGCGTGGGCCAGGACATGTTCGACGCCGTGGCCGAGGAGGGCTTCGTCCCGCTCGGCCAGGCGGTGGTCGTCGTCGCGCACCGCGCCGGGCAGCTCGTCGTCTCGGCCCGGCCCGAAGCGACCGCGCTGCCGGCGACCGACCCGCCGGGGGAGGCCCGCCCATGATCGTCCTCGTCCTGTGGCTCGTCGGCGTGGCCTGCCTGGCCGTCGAGCTCTTCGTCCCCGGCGTCATCGTCGGGATCGTGGGGCTGACCTCGCTCACGGCCAGCGTGGCCCTGTGCTTCCACCAGTACGGCCCGCTGGCGGGCGTGGCCCTGGGCGGCGGCTCGCTCCTTGTCGCCGCGACCATCATCAAGGTCGCCGTGAGCCGCATGTCGCTGCGCACGCCGCTCACGGCCCAGGCCGGCTACGTGGGCACCGACGACCACTCGGCCCTGATCGGCCAGACCGGCGCGGCGATGACCACCCTCCGCCCGGGCGGCTACGCCCAGATCGCCGGTCGCCGGGTCGACGTCGTGACCCTGGGCGACCACATCCCGGCCGGCACGCCGGTCGAAGTCATGTCGGTCGAGGGCAACCGGATCGTCGTGCGCCGGTGCGCGGCCTGAAGATGGCGCCCCTGGCCGCGTGCTAGGATTCGACCCCTGGAGGTCTAGCGCCATGGCCACATCCGCCGTGAACCCCCAGCAGCTCGCGCAGCTCTTCCAGCAGCAGGAGCAGCGGCTCAAGCAGGACGCCAGCCAGACGGAGCAGCAGGCCAAGAAGGCCTGGGGGCAGGCGGAGCAGGACACGAAGCGGGCGCCGACCGGCCTGAGCAACGACGCCGCCAAGGCGGTCCCGGAGGCCGCTCGCCCGCAGGGGCAACAGGAGCAGCGCGAGAAGCGCGAGGTCTCCGCCGCCGAGCAATCGGCCAAGCGGACGGCGGGCAGCAAGGCCCTGAACGAGGTCACGGTCGAGCTGCGGGCCAAGCGGACGGTGTCCAGCAACGTCGCGGAGCAGCGGGCCGAGCAGAAGGTGAAGCTCGGCCGGCTCCAGGGCACGAAGACCGACGCCAAGAGCGACGCCGACAAGCGGCTGGCCATCCAGCAGCAGGAGCTCGTGGGCAAGGTGGCCGCGCTGCGCAAGGTCGTCGACGGCGGGGGCAAGCAGTCGCAGGAGAGCCAGGCGAAGGGCTCCCAGGAGAAGCAGCAGAAGCAGGCGCAGGAGAGCCAGCAGAAGCAGGACCAGGCGCAGCAGGAGAGCGCGGCCAAGAAGGGCGAGAAGCTCGGGTCGTCGACGCGCGACGCCCAGGCGCAGGAGCAGCGCGCCAAGACGCAGCAGGAGCAGGCGCAGAAGCAGGTCCAGAAGCAGCAGCACGAGAAGGCCGCGCAGGACTTCAAGCAGCAGCAGGACGCGGCGCTCAAGCAGCACCGGGACAAGGTCGCCGAGCTGGCGCAGCAGGAGCAGCAGCGCAAGGCCCAGGTGGCCCGCTGACGCCGAGCGTGCGCCGCCCGTGACGCGCCTGCGGCTGGTCGACGACGACGTCCCGCGCGAGACCGTCGAGCTCCTGCGGGAGGCCTGCGCGGCGCGCGGCGTCGACCTCGACCACGTCGACGCGAAGACCTTCGCCTACGACCTCGACGACCGCTGCCGGCCGGGCGAGCTCCTGTTCCGGCCGGCCGTGTCGCTGGCCGCCATGCGCGTGGAGCACTTCCTCTGGACCGAGGGCGTCGGGACGTTCTACGCTCACCCGCGCCGGATCGACTTCACGCCCTTCAACTCCGCCTGGATCCACGAGCGCGCCGGGATCCCCGTCCCGCCGACCGTCTACGGCTCGACGCTCGACCGCGACGTCCTGCGCGGCCACGTGGCCCGCATCGGCGGGCTGCCGGTCGTGGTCAAGGTCCTGGGCGGCTCGGGCGGCCTCGGGGTGATCAAGGTCGACGCCTGGCCGACGCTGTTCTCGGTGATCGAGTACGCCCTGTCGCTCGGCAACCAGCCGCTCCTGCAGGCGTTCGTGCCCGAGGCCGTCCACTGGCGCTGCGTGGTCGTGGGCGACCGGGTCGTGGCCGCCTACCGCAACGTCCAGCTCGCCGACGACTTCCGCACGGCGGGCAGCACCGACCCCGACGACGTGCGCCCGCCGCCGCCCGGGATGGCCGAGGTCGCCGTGCGCGCGGTCGCGGCGCTCGAGCTCGAGCACGGCGGCGTCGACGTCCTGGCGACGCCCGACGGCGCCTACTACGTGCTCGAGGCCAACTTCCCCTGCTACTTCCCCCACGCGCAGGTGGTCAGCGGGGTCGACGTCGCCGGGGCGATGATCGACCACCTGCTGGCGAAGGTGGGCGGCGCCACGCCGGCGCGGCGCCGCTCCCGCCGGGCGCGCGCGGCGCGGCGCCGCTGAGCGGTCGCCGCTCACGATCGCCCTGGACCTGGCGCTGGCGCTCGCCCTCGGCGGGTGGTGAGCCCGCGGGTCTCCCGGCGACCGAGCCCGACTTGCCTCCCCGGGTATCATCGCGCCCCTCTCGCCCGGAGGCGCTCACCTGATGGCTCGCACGCTCCCCTCGGTCGCCGCATCGCTCGCGCTCGGCGTCGTCTCGGCCTCGCGCGCGTCCGCGCTCGACGCGCCGCTGCCCGTCGTCGAGCGCGAGCTGAAGAACGGCCTGAAGGTCCTCGTGCTCGAGGACCGCTCGATCCCCAACGTCGCCGTCTACGTGGGCTGGCGCGTGGGCTCGCGCAACGAGGTGCCGGGGATCACCGGCCTGGCGCACTTCTTCGAGCACATGATGTTCTCGGGCGGCGCGCGCTACGGCGGCCACTTCGACCCGATCATGGAGGCGGCCGGCGGGAGCAACAACGCCTACACGAGCCAGGACGTGACCGTCTACCAGGACTGGGTCCCGTCGGCGCAGCTCCCGCTCGTCCTCGACATGGAGGCCGACCGCATGCGCGGCATGCGCTTCGACCCGGCCGCCGTCGAGACGGAGCGCGGCGTGGTCGCCAGCGAGCGGCGCCTCTCCATGGAGGAGCCGGCCGAGGTCATGCGCGAGCAGCTCTGGGCGGCGGCCTACACCGCGCACCCCTACCAGTGGAGCGTCCTCGGCCACATGGTCGACATCATGGGCTGGACGCAGGAGGACCTGGAGCGCTTCTTCGCCACGCACTACGCGCCCAACAACGCCGTCCTGGTGCTCGTGGGCGACGTCGACCCGGAGACGGCCTTCACGCTCGTCCAGGAGAAGATGGGCGCCATCCCGCGCGGCCCCGAGCGCCGGCCGATCCACACGCAGGAGCCGCCGCAGACGGGCGAGCGGCGCATCGTCGTCGAGGACGAGAACGCGCAGCTCCGGCAGGTCATGGCGGCCTGGCACATCGGCCGCACGGGCGACGCCGACTTCCCCGTCGTCGAGGTCCTCGAGCGGCTCCTGCTCGTGGGCGAGAGCAGCCGGCTCTACCAGGCGCTCGTCGAGCGCGAGGCGGCCTGCCTCGACGTCGGCGGCGGCTTCCAGGGCTACCAGTTCGACCCGAGCCTGTTCGCCGTCGAGCTGACCATGCGCGAGGGCGTGGCCCCCGAGCACGGCGAGGCGCTGCTCTACGCCGAGCTGGAGCGGCTCGCCCGCGAGGGGCCGACGGCGCGCGAGCTGGACAAGGCCAAGAACGGCCTCGTGGCGGCGGTCGTGCGGCAGCTCAAGACGATCAACGGCAAGGCGTCGCTGCTCATGGACGCGGAGCTGTTCTTCGGCGGCTGGCGCGAGATGCCCGCGCACATCGCGGCCGTCCGCGCCGTCACGGCCGACGACGTCAAGCGCGTCGCCGCGGCCACGTTCACGCGCAAGAACCGCACGGTGGTGACGCTCGAGGTGCCCGAGGGCCGGGCGGCGGCCGCCGCCACGGACGCCGAGGCAGGAGGGGCCGACGAGCCCGACGAGGGCGACGAGGGCGACGAGGGCGACGAGGGCGACGAGGGCGACGAGGGCGACGAGGGCGACGAGGGCGACGAGGGCACCGAGGGCGAGGCCCCGGCCAGGCCGGCGCCCGCCCTCCGCCCGCGGCCGGAGCTGCCGGCCCCCCTGCCGGGCAAGGGCGGCGCCGTGCGGCTGCCGCAGACGATCGACTTCCAGCTCCCCAACGGGCTGCGCGTGTTCCTCGTCCCCGACCGCGACGTGCCGGTGCTGAGCCTCCAGGCGCGCGTGGCCGGCGGCGGGCTCGAGGACGCGCCGGGCAAGGAGGGCGCGGCGGCGCTCCTGGCGACGCTCCTCGGCAAGGGCGCCGGCGAGCGCGACGCGGTCGCCTTCCAGGAGGCGGTCGACTTCGTCGGCGGCCACTTCGGCGCCGCGGCCGGCACGCGCTGGCTCGAGGTCCAGGCCGAGTTCCTCTCCAAGGACGCCGACCTGGCGCTCGACCTCCTCGCCGACGCCCTGCGCCGCCCGCGCCTCGACGCGGCGGAGTTCGACAAGGAGCGGGGCAAGGCGAAGGACGCGATCGCCGCCGCCCGCGAGGAGCCCTCGCAGATCATCGGCCGCTACTTCGGCGCCTGGCTGTTCCAGGGCCACGGCTTCGCGCGCCCCGCCGGCGGCGACGAGCGCTCGCTCGAGCGGGTCACCCACGACGACGTGAAGGCGGCCGCGCGCCGGGCGCTCGCGCCCTCGCGCACGTGGCTGGCCGTCGCCGGCGACTTCGACCCGGCCGTGATGCGCAAGGCCCTCGAGGCCCGCTTCGCCGACTGGAAGGCCGACGCGGCCGCCCCGGCCGCGGCGGCGCGGCCGGCGCCGGCGACCGCGAGCCGGGTGCTCCTCGTCAACAAGCCCGACTCGCTCCAGACCTACTTCATGTTCGGCAACCTGGCCTTCGACTGGAGCGACCCTGACTACGCGGCCCGCTTCCTGGCCAACACCGTCCTCGGCGGCCGGTTCACCAGCCGCCTGAACAAGGCCCTGCGCGTCGACAGCGGCCTGACCTACGGCGCGCGCTCCTGGGTCGACGACGCGCGCAAGGGGCCGCTGATCGTCTCCACCTACACGGCCACGCCGACGAGCCGCGAGGCGCTCGAGCTCGCCCACCGCGTCTACCGCGACTTCGTGGCCGGCGGCCTGACGCAGGAGGAGCTCGACTCGGCGCGCGCCTACATCAAGGGGCAGTACGCCCCCGACACGCTCGAGACCGCCGACCAGGTCGGCGCCATGGTCCTGTCGCTCGCCTTCGACGGCCTGCCGCGCGACGTCGTCGACCGCTTCTTCGAGCGGCTCGACGCGCTGACGCTGGAGAAGGTCAACCAGGTGATCACGCGCCGCCTGCCCAAGGACGCGCTGGCCTGGGTCGTGGTCGGCCAGGCCGACGTCCTGCGCCCGATCGTCAAGCAGTTCGGCGAGGTCACGCAGGTCGAGCTCAAGGCCCCGGGGTTCGGCCCCGGGTTCTAGCGGTGGCCGACCCCGACCTGCGCGAGCTGGAGCGGCGCTGGGCCGAGGGGGCGGGCGAGCTGGCCGTGGGCGAAGCGCTCGCGCGCGCGCTGGAGCGGGCCGGCGCGCCCGGCGGGCGCTTGCTCGAGGTCAGGCTCCAGGCGCTCCGCCGTCACCTCCAGACGATCGGCCTCGACCCGACGACGCTCGCGCCTCTCCCCGAGGTCGACCCGCTGGCGGCCGTCCTGAGCGTCCCCGGCGTGGAGGCGCTCTCGGCCTGGCACCGCTTGCGCCGCCTCACGCAGGCGACCGGCGCCTTCCCCGTCCTCTTGGGGCAGCACCACGAACGGGTGCTCGAGCGGCTGCATGAGTCCGCCCACGACCTCTCCGTCGAGGAGACGCTCGCCGGGGCGGAGCGGCTCGGTGACCCGTTCGACGTGGTCTCGTGGGCGGTGCGCGAGCGCCAGGTGTCACTGCCGGACGACGAGGACTGGCCCGCGAACGAGGTGCCGGCGAGCCACGACTTCGTCGTCCCGCTCGATCCGGAGGGCTGGTCGCCGCAGGCCTCGATGCACGTGGCCCTCCTCCCCACCCGCTCGCCCTGGGAGGCGGCGGCCCACCTGCGCTTCGGAGTCACGCCCTGGGAGGGGCCTCCTCCCGCCGTGCACGTCGCGCTGCATCGCCACTGGTATCAGGCCTTCGGCGCCGAAGTCGTGGCGCTGACCCACGCCGAGGCCGAGCTGATCGTCCCGCGCGGCCCCAGCACCCGAGCCGCGGCGCAGGTCCTTGCCCGTGAGCACGAGTCATACTGCCCCGGTGTCGCCGGAACGACGAGCGAGGCCCTGGGGGTCCACGCCGCCTCGCTCCTGGGGGCAACGAACTGGTACTTCTCCTGGGGGCCCGAGTGACCGACCTGCTCGCGAGCATCGACTCTTCCGCCGCCGCCCGCCGCCTCCAGGGCGTCGTGCGCGAGACGCCGCTGGTGCCCTTCCCCTCGGGCGACCCGCGGGTCGAGCTCCGGCTCAAGCTCGAGTGCCTGCAGGAGGCCGGCGCCTTCAAGGCGAGGGGCGCCTGGAACCAGGTCTCGCAGCTCACGCCCGAGGAGCGCGCGCGCGGCGTCGTGGCCACGAGCTCGGGCAACCACGCCCGGGCGCTGGCCTGGGCGGCCGGGCGCGCCGGCGTGCGCTGCACCGTGTTCATGCCCCAGGACGCCTACCCGAACAAGGTGCAGGCCTGCCGCGACGAGGGCGCCGAGGTCGTGCTCTGCCCCACGCGCGAGGCCGCCGAGGCGGCCTGCCGCGAGCGCGTCGCCGCGGGCGCCGTGCTCGTGCACCCGTACGACGCCCTGCGCACGATCGAGGGCGCGGGCACGGTGGGCCTCGAGGTCGCTCGCCAGTGGCCCGAGGTCGAGGTCGTCGTCTCCCCGGTCGGCGGCGGCGGCCTGATCTCCGGGACGTCGATCGCGCTCCACCGCGCGCTCGGCGGCCGGGTGCGCGTCGTCGGCGTCGAGCCGGCCGGGGCGCCGAAGATGACGCTGGCCCTCGAGCGCGGGGCGCCGGTGACGCTCGCGACGATCACCACGCAGGTCCAGGGGCTCTGCCCCCTGAACGTGGGCGGGCTGAACCTCGAGGCCTGCCGGCGCTTCGTCGAGCGCGTGGTCACGCTCGATGACGCCCCGATCCTCGACGCCCAGCGCCGCCTCGTGCGCGAGGCCGACCTCACCGTCGAGCCCGCCGGGGCCGCGGCGACGGCGCTCGTCCTGACGGGCGGCCTGCCGGCCGCGTGGCTCGAGGGCAGGAGCGCGGCCGACCCGCTGCGCGTCGTGGCCCTCGTCTCGGGCGGCAACCCCGACCCGGCCCAGCTCGCGGCGCTCCGGGGCTAGCCCGAACCGCCTCCAACAGCGCGGGGCCGCCCGGCGTAACCTCTCGCACCGGAGGCCCCGATGCGACGCTGCTGGCCCGCGCTCCCCCTGTTCGTCGTGGCCCTGGGCCTCCCCGCGCTCGCCCCCGCGCAGGCCGTCGACGCGGGCGACCTCACGGCCCCCGAGAAGTCCGCCCTGCGCAAGGTGGAGCGGGAGCTGCTCGAGCTCTCGAAGTTCGCCGCGCGCGGCAACGACCAGGCCGGCGCCGTCGCGGCCTTGCGGCTGGCCCTGGAGGTCGCGCCGGACGCGGACAAGCCGCGCCAGGAGCTCGAGAAGCTGGAGAAGCGGCCCCTGCGCGGGACGCCGAAGAGCGACTTCGCAGCCAAGCTGGAGGAGAAGCGCGCGGACGCGCGCAAGCAGGTGGGCCTGGCGCTGGCCGACGCCGCCCTGGCGGCCGAGGCCTCGAGCCCCGCCCGCTACGAGCGCTACCTGGGGCTCATCCAGCGGCGCTTCGCGGCGCCCGAGGCGCTCGAGCGCCTGGACCTGGCCTACTTCGCGCCCTACCAGCGCTGGCTGAGCCGCACCGACGCCGGGCTGCTCGAGCGGGGCGGTGAGGTCCACGAGGGCCAGCGGCTCGAGCCCGAGGCGGTCGCGGCGCTCGACCGGCGCCACGCCAGCTGGAGCGACCCGTGGGTCGTGTCGGACGACGTCCACGAGGTGCGGACCACCATGCCGCTGCGCGCGGCCAACCAGATCCTGGCCTTCGTCGCCGCCTACCGGGCCTACTTCCTCGACCGCTTCGGCCCCCTGTGGGACCTGCGCCCGCCCCGCGGCAAGCTGCCGCTGATCGTCACGCGCACCCAGGCGGAGCTGCGCGACCAGCTGCGCGCGACGACGAGCGGCATGGGCGCCGGGGCGCCAGGCGGGGTGCAGGGGGCCGCCTTCTACCTGCAGACGAACGGCGCGCTCAACCCGTGCTTCGTCACCTACGAGCCGGTCGACGTGACCGGGGCCATGTTCAAGATCGAGCGCTTCGACCAGCTCGTGATCCCGCTCATCCACGAGGTCACGCACCAGCTCGCCTTCGAGTACTCGAAGCACGACGCCGACGCCACGCGCCAGGTCGCGCACCACTTCTGGTCCGTCGAGGCGATCGCCAACTTCATGGGCTACCACGTGCTCCAGGACGGCGCGTGGCGGCTGACGCACCCGCGCACCATTCCCATGGGCGGCGGCGTGATCGAGGGGCCGTTCGCCTGGTGCAAGAACAACCGCGGCGCCTTGCCCCCGCTGCGCGCGTTCATGGCGCAGTCGCACGAGCAGTTCATGTCGGTGAACAACTACCACATCGCGGCGACCCTGGCCTACTTCCTGCTCGAGGGCGAAGGGGGCAAGTACCGCGCGAGCTTCGTCAAGCTCCTCGAGCGCGTGCACCGCGTCCGCGACGCCGCCGACCTGTTCGACGCGTGCTTCCCCGGCGTGAACCACGACGCCCTCCAGCAGGAGTGGCTGCGCTTCGTGGGCTCCCTCCGCCTCGACGACTAGTGGGATCGACGGCTGCGCCCGCGGATGCCGGGGGGCCGAGGGGTATGATGGAGGGGTCGGGGGGACGTGGAGGCCGCCATGCCCGCCCGCACGCTCCGCGCCCCGGCCGAGCTGAACGGCGTCGACCCCGGCGCGCTCCTGTTCCTGGCCGGCGGCGTGAGCCAGTGCCCCGACTGGCAGACCGACATGATCCTGCGGCTCGCCCCGGCGCTCGACGGCTGGACGCTCGTCAACCCGCGCCTCGCGCGGCCGCCGCGCGACCCGGCGGCGGTCGAGGCCGAGATCGCCTGGGAGTTCCGCCACCTGCACGGCGCCGACGCGGTGCTCTTCTGGCTCACGCCGCCGACGCCCTGCCCCGTGTCGCTCTACGAGCTGGGCAAGGTGTCGATGACCACGAAGCCCCTGTTCGTGGGCGTCCACCCGGAGTTCCCGCTCCGGTCGGACGTCGTCGTGCAGACGCGCCTGGCGCGCCCCGACGCGCGCGTCGTCGACTCCCTCGACGACCTCGCCGGCTGCGTGCTGGAGGCGCTCGCGCGCCGCTGACCGCGCTCACCTGAGCGGTGGCGCACATCCCCGAGCGAAGGCCGCGAAGCGGCCGGAGCGAGGGCGACAGGTGCCTCACTGGGGATCGGAGCAAGGGTCCCGCTCCGTGACCTGGACATCGTCACGAGCGACGGCCGCTGTGAGGCCGCCGCACGTCCCCGGGGCCTGGCCCTGGACCCCCGGGCCCCGCGTGGTGGGGTCCTGAAGGCCGGGTCGCGCTCCCGGGGACGTGCGCGTGTGTCTAGCCGCCGCCGCGCGGCGGCGCGCCGCTCTGGCCCTGGCCGTCGCGGCGCGGCCGCTCGCCGGGCGACGGCGGCGGGCTGCTGAAGCCGGGCCGCTTCGGCCAGTCGCCCTGCCCGTCGCGCCCCGCCGCGGCATCGGCCCCTCGCGCCCGCGCCGCTCGTCGTCGGGGTCGAGCCGCGCCCGGTCTCGCCCGCGCAGGAAGGCCGCGCCGGCCTCCTCGCGGGCGCGCCGCGACGTCTCGAGCGCCAGGCGCAGGTCGCGCGCGGCGTCGTCCGACGCCCGCCCGAGGGCCCGCTCGAGGGCGGCCGCGTGGCGGTCCGCCGCCTCGACGTAGCGGGCCACGACCGGGCTCATGTCGCGGTCGCGGGCGGACGCCCGCTCGATCGACGCCCGCACGCCGCCCATGAGCTCGTGGTAGCCGCGACCGACCCCCTCGAGTCGATCGGCGGGCAGCCGCTCGAGCTCGCGGACGCGCTCGCCGGCGACGTCGATCAGCGCCTCGCACCGCCCGGCCTCGTCCTTGGTCGTGGCCAGGCGCACCAGCTCGCGCGCCGTCTTGAGGACGTGCCGGCGCTCGCCCGGGAGCGGCCCCTCCTGGGCGGCGGCGCCGCCGGCGGCGGCGAGCAGCAGCGACACGGCCCACCCGCTCGCCCGGCTCACAGGTGCCCCACCCGCTGGCAGGCCGCCAGGGCCGCCCGCAGCGCGGGGCGCAGGCGCGCCGGCGCGCCCCGGGCGAGGACGGTGAGCGCCTCCTCGTCCAGCCCGACCTGCGCCTGCGCGAAGGAGCGGGCGACGATCAGGTCGAGCTCGTCGAGCTCCCGGTCGGTCAGCACGGCCGCGACGCCCTCCTCGAGCAGGAGCGCGTAGGCCTCGGCCAGCTCCTCGGCCATGGCCGCGTCGTCGACCTGCAGGGCCGCGCGCAGCTCCCGCAGGCGCGCGCCCGCCGCGGCGAGGAGCAGCCGCACCCGATCGCTCGGCGTGTCGGCGAGCGCGACCGCGACGGCCTGCCGCGACACGAGGAGCAGGTGCTCGGGCTCGCCTGGCAGCGCCGGCCGCGAGATGGGCCGCGGTCCCACCGGGTCCACCTCCGCCGGCGCCCGCTCCTCCTCGACGACGACCGCAGGCGCGGGGCGCGGCGCCTCCGCCAGCGGCGCCTCGGCGGGCCGCCCGAAGAGGGCGTCGCCCTTCACGGCCAGCACGAGGGCCGCCGCCCCGAGGACCGCCGCCGCCCCGCGCGCGATCCAGACCCAGCCCGCCCACGTCGGCCCGCCGGACGCGCGGGCGGCGCCCGCCTCCGCCGCCGCCCGGCGGAGGATCGCCTGGCGCTGCGCATCGAGCGCCTCGTCCGTCAGCCGCGGGACCGGGGCGCCCCGGCCGAGGACGTCGTCGAGCCGCCGGCCGCGGGCCAGCGCCCGCCGGCAGCCGGCGCAGGCCCCGGCGTGGGCCTCCGCCTCGGCGCGGACCTCGTTCGAGACGGCGCCGTCGCACAGCTCGTGCACCAGCGCGCCGAACCGCTCGCAGTCCATCATTCACCTCCCGGCGCGGGGCCGTCGAGGAAGGGGGCCAGGAGCGCCTCGAGCTTCCGCCGCGCGGCGAAGAGCCGCCAGCGCACGGTCGCCACCGGGACGCCCTGGATCGAGCCGATCTCCTCGTGGGAGAGGCCCTCGTACATGCGCAGCACCACCACCGCCCGCTGGTCGTCGGGGAGCTCGTCGAGCGCGCGGCGAACCGCCTGCTCCAGCTCCTGGCCCGCCGCCACCTGCACCGGCGCCGCTCGCGTCGGGCCGCGCGCCGCCGCCGGGTCGCGCTCGAGCGCGCGCTGCTTGGTCCGGCGGCGCAGGTGGTCGATCGAGACGTTCAGGGCCACGCGGTACACCCAGCCGTCGAGGTTGCTCCCGGCCGGCAGCTTGCCGAGCCCGCGGAACACCTGCAGGAAGGTCTCCTGGCACAGGTCGTCCACGTCCGCGTGGCGACCGGTCATCCGGTAGATCACCGCGTGCACACGGCGCTGGTAGCGCCCTATGAGTGCGTCGTGGGTGGGGAGCTCGTCGTGGGTGGGGTCGCGGGCGGGACCGTCCGCCACTCTCACCTCCGGCTCGCGCAGCGCCGCCATTCAGGGCAGGAGATCGTGGTTCGGGCGAGAACGTTTGAGGCCCGACCGGCGGCTTGCCCCGTCAGGAGTTCCGTCGTACCCGGACGGGCCGATCGGCGGAAGGGTCAGCGGCCCAGGAGGAGCGTCCGCGCCCGATCCTGCAGGGCGTCGACGTCCGGCTCGAACGTGTCGATCCGGAGCAGCTCCTGCGTCGTCGCCGCGTCGTCGAGCACCAGCCGCAGCGAGAAGGTGGGGCGCTCGTCGGCCCGGAGGCCCTGGACGAGGTCCCGCTCGAGGAAGGCGGCGACGTCGCAGGCCAGGGCCTCGACGTCGCCCCAGAAGGGGCTCACGTTGACGAGGGCCGGCGGGATCGCCAGGGCGACGGCCTCGACCTCCGGCGGCGCCCCCGGGAGCCCGCGGCCGATGCGGAGCTCGCCCGACCAGGCGCGGCCCGCCAGGCGCCCCTGGAGGAACGGGCCCCACGCGCCGGCGAGCGGCGGCGCGAGCGGGGTGGACGGGAGCGCGACGAGGTGGCCGCGCGGGGTGGGCTCGGTCATGGACGGATTCTACGCGTCCGCTCCCCCGCCCTCCCAGCGCTTGAGCTTCCGGTAGAGCGTGGACAGGTCGATCCCGAGCGCCTCGGCGGCCTGGCGGCGGTCGCCCTCGAAGCGGGCGAGCACGGCGAGCGTGTGGCGCCGCTCGAGGTCGGCCAGCGTCTCGACGCCGCCGGGCATCGAGGCGGGCGGGGACGGCGGCGCCGCCGCGTCGAGCGCGCGCAGCACGCGGGGCGGCAGGTCCCGGGGCTCGATGGTCTCGTCGCCCATCGTGACCGCGTGCTCGAGCGCGCCCTTGAGCTCGCGCACGTTGCCCGGCCACGTGTGGCGCGCGAGCGCCTCGAGCGCGGCCGGCGAGAGGGCGCGCTCGGGCTCGCCGCGGGCGCGGGCCAGCTCGCGCAGGAAGTGGCGGGCGAGCAGCGGCACGTCACCCGGGCGCGCGCGCAGGGGCGGCAGCTCGACCTCGATCACGGCCAGCCGGTAGAAGAGGTCCTCGCGGAAGCCGGGCGGCTCGCGGCCGGCCTCGGCGAGCAGGTCGCGATGCGTGGCAGAGACGACGCGCACGTCGACCGGCACGACGTCCGTCGCGCCGACCGGGCGCACCTCGCGCGCCTCCAGCACGCGCAGGAGCTTGGCCTGCAGGGCCGGGCTCATCTCGCCCACCTCGTCGAGGAGCAGCGTCCCGCCGCTGGCGGCGCGGAACAGGCCCGTCGAGGCGGACGTCGCGCCGGTGAAGGCGCCCTTCACGTGGCCGAAGAGCTCGCTCTCGAGGAGGCCCTCGGGCAGGGCCGCGCAGTTGAGCGACACGAACGGGCCGCCGGCGCGGCGCGAGGCGTGGTGCAGGGCGCGGGCCACCAGCTCCTTGCCGGTCCCGGTCTCGCCGCGGATGAGCACGGCCGCCTCGGTCGGCCCGGCGCGCTCGACCTTGCGCAGGACCTCGGCCAGACCCGGGCTCCGGCCGACGAGCTCCGTCACGCCGAAGGCGCGGTCGACCTCGCGGCGCAGGGCCCGGTTCTCGCGCGCCAGGGCCCGCTGGGTCGCGGCGTTCTTCAGCACGGCCAGGAGCTGGTCGTTGCGGAAGGGCTTGGTCACGTAGTCGTGCGCGCCCTTGCGCAGGGCCGCCACCGCGCTGTCGACCGAGGCGAAGGCCGTGATCAGCACGACCGGCAGCTCGGGGTCGAGGGCGCGCAGGCGCTCGAGGAGCTCGAGCCCGTCGACGCGCGGCATGGCCAGGTCGGCGAGCACGACGTCGGGCGGCGCCCCGGCGGCGACCGCCACGGCGTAGCGCTCGAGGGCGGCCTGCCCGTCGGGCGCCGTCGTCACGGCGAACCCCGCGCCCGCGAGCAGCGACTCGACGATGCGCGACAGGGCCGGGTCGTCCTCGGCCACGAGCACCCTCGCGCTCACCCGGCCACCTCCTGCGCGGCCTTCAGGCGCACGCGGAACGTCGTGTCCCCCGGGCGGCCGTCGAGCTCGAGCCGGCCGCCGTGGGCGCGGACGAGGTCGCGCGTCACGGCCAGCCCCAGCCCCGTCCCGTGGCCCGGGGCCTTGGTGCTGTAGAACGGCTCGAACACGCGCTCGCGCGCCGCCTCGGGCACGCCGGGCCCGCTGTCGCGCACGCAGAGCTCGACCTCGCCCCGGGCCGCGTCATGCGCCAGCGACACGGTGACGCGCGCGTCCGGCTGGCCGTCGACCGCGTCGCGGGCGTTCAGCAGCAGGTTCAGGAGCACCTGCTGGAGCTGGTCCGGGTCGCCCTCGACGGGCGGCGTACCGGGGGCGACGTCGGCGCGCACCCGGACGCGCCGGAGCCGGGGGTCGTGGGCCAGGAGGCGCAGGGTGGCGGCGACCACCTCGTCGAGCCGGCACGGCGCCCGCGTCGGGGCGCGCGGGCGGGCCAGGTCCATGAGGCCGCGCAGGGCGCCGGCGACCCGCTCCATCTGCGTGACGGCGTCGTCGAGGAGCGCGCGCTGCGCCGCGTCCTCGCTCCGTTCGCGCGCGAGCTGCACGAGCGAGCTCACGGCCGCCAGCGGGTTGTTGACCTCGTGCGCCACCCCGGCGGCCAGCGTGCCGGCCACGGCCAGCCGCTCGGTGCGCGCCAGGAGCTCCGCCCGCTCGCGCTGCGCGTCGAGGTCGCGCGCCAGCCGCTCGACCATGCCGTCGAACGCCCGCGCGAGCACGCCCACCTCGTCGCCGCGCGGCGGCAGCCCCGCGCGCGCGTCGAGCTCGCCCTTGGTCACGCGCAGGGCGGCCTCGGACACGCGCCGCAACGGCGCCACGACCAGCGCCTGCGCGGCGAGCACCAGCCCGAGCGTCGGCAGGGCCGCGGCCACGGCGCTCACGGCCAGCGCCTCCGCCCACGGTCCGGCGACGACGCCGCCCGCGCGCAGGGCGGCCACGACGAGGAGCAGCCCGGACGCCCAGGCCAGGAGCGCGGCGAGCGACAGGCGCGCCGACACGGGGAAGCGCTGCACCTCGTCGAGCGGGCTCGCCGGGCGCAGGAACCCCCACGCGAGCACGGCGTGACCGTGGACGAGCGTCCCCATGAGGATCGCCACGCTCGTCCAGGGCAGGAGCGCGCTCGACCCGGCCACCAGCGGCAGGACCACGCAGGCGAGCGTCGTGAGCGCGCCCGTGACGCCGTCGGCCATGAGGAGCAGGTCGAGCTGCCGGCGCAGCCGGGGGTCGGCGGTCGCGCGGCGCGCGGCGAGGAGCCGCAGCCAGGCCAGGGCGAACAGCCCGTAGGACCAGGCGCCCAGGGCGAAGGTCCAGCCGTTCGTCCGCACCTCGACCGCGCCGCCGTCGACGGTCACGCCCGCCAGCGGCGCGCCCGCGAGCACGACCGGCACGAGGACGAGCCCGGGGCCGAGCGCCAGGGCCAGCTCGAGCCGGCACGCGACGACCGGGGCGGGGAACACGTGCGTGAAGCGCAGGAACGCCAGCTGGAGCGCCAGGGCCACGAGGAACGCCGCCCGGGCCCAGGGCCCAGGGTCGCCGCCCAGGCCGAAGAAGGCCAGGTCGTTGGTCACCCACAGGGCTGCGAGGCCGCAGAAGGCGGCGAACGCCCGGTTCTCGGGCCGCCCGGGCGCGGCGGCGAACACCCACGCGCCGAAGGCGAGCACGCCCAGGAGCGTCAGCGCGAGGGTCGCGACGAGCATGGGGCGCGATCATATCGCCGCCGCCAGCGGGCCGGCCCGCCGGGAGGGAGCGGCCCGGCCGGTGGTCGGCGGGTGGAGCGAGCGCGAGGTCGAGGGGCGAGAGGTTCGCTCGGTCGGGTCACGGGCGAGGGCGCAAGCAACCCCGGGGCCGGCCGTCGCCGTCGCGGCTTGCGGCGATCTGCCGGCGATCTGCCCGCGGTCGTTGGCGACCTGCGAACGGCGCCGCGCAAGTGGCGCCAGGCGCGATGGTCGGCCGCTTGCGTCGAGTCGGCGCGAGGGAGTCGGCCTCGTGGCGCGCGCGAGCCGCGCGGCGCCGGCCCCTCGAGAGGAGGCCCTGATGACCCCGACCGTCGTGACCTACCTGATCTATCTCGCCGTGAGCGTGGCCCTGACCGTGTGGGTCGGCCGCACGCTGCACAAGAACGGGCGCGTGTTCCTCGTCGACGTGTTCAAGGACGACGCGCTCGCCGACTCCGTGAACCACCTGCTGCTCGTCGGCTTCTACCTGATCAACTTCGGCTACGTGACCATGGCCCTGCGGCTCGAGCGGCAGGTGTTCGACGCCCGGACGTCGATCGAGGCCCTCTCGACCAAGGTCGGGTGGGTGCTCCTCGTCCTCGGCGCCATGCACTTCTTCAACCTCTACGTGTTCTCCCGCCTGCGCCGCCGCGCGCGGCTGGAGAGCGCCCCGCCGCCGGTCGAGCCGGACGCCTTCGTCCTCACGCGCGACCCGGCGCTGGTCCGGGCCTGAGGGGAGGCGGGCCATGGCCCCCGTGCGCGCCCTGTTCGTCCTCTACGACGCCCACTGCGGCGTGTGCCGCGAGGCGCGGGTCTGGCTCGAGCGGCAGCCACGGTTCGTGCCGCTCGTGTTCGTGGCCGCCGCCTCCGACGAGGCCCGGGCGCGGTTCCCCGCGCTGGACCACGCAGGCACCCTGCGGACCCTGACCGTCGTCAGCGACGCCGGCGCGGTCTACCACGGCGCCCGGGCCTGGATCATGGTCCTGTGGGCGCTGCGCGGCTGGCGCGACCGCGCGTTGACCCTCGGCTGGGCGCCGCTCGTGCCGCTCGTCGGCGCCGCGGTGTGGCTGATCTCGGCCCTGCGCACGCGCTCGGCCTGCGACGGCGCCTGCGGCGTGCACCCGCTCGACCGCCCGGTCCCCCTCGGTCGGCTCCTGCGGGCGAGGCCGTGACGCTGCGCTGCGCCTACTGCCACGCCGAGGACGCCCCCCTCATCGCCTGCGCCGCGTGCGGCACGCGGGTCCACCCCGCCTGCCGCGCCGCGCACGGGCGCTGCCCGACGCTCGGCTGCCACGAGCCCCGGTGCGCGCGCGTCGACCGCCCGCTGGCGCCGTGGGCGCGCCGGGCCGTCCGCTGGCTGCTGCGCTACTGACGCCGCCCCTCGGGGATCATGCCGACCGCCTTGGCGATCCGCGCCTGGCGCGTGGCCGGCCGCCTGGCCTCCTCGACCCACGTCACGTACTCGCGCCGGCACGAGGCCGAGAGCGCGGCCCACGCCGCGGCCGCCGCGGCGGACCCGGCGATCGCCGCCGCCAGGTCGTCGGGGACGTCCTTCTTCGTCATGTCCGCTCCTCCTTCAGCCCCGGTCGGCCTGACGCCCGGAGCGGCGGTGCCGCGGTCCGGGCGTCGACGAGTGCAGGTCTCCGTCGAGGCGGCGCGCGAGCGCGACCAGCAGGTCGAGCGCCTCGCCGAGCCCGGCCGGGTCCCCCCAGTCGACCTCCGCGCGCAGCCGTCCGTCCTCGACCGCCACGGACCGCGACCCGTCGCACAGCGCCGCGAGCGCCAACCGGGTCGGCTCGTCGTCGAGGAGGCGGCGGGCCGCCTCCGGCGTGAACGGGTGGGTCTGGCGCGCCGGCGCCTCGATCCTCAGCCCGTGGCCCTCGACGATGAGCGTCTGCCGCGGCCCGGCGCCGAGCAGGGTGAACAGCGCCACGAGCGGCTTCTCCAGGGCCCGCGGGAGCGGGTGGTACGCCCGCCAGGTGCCCGGCGTCCCGACGTCGACCGACAGCGCCAGGCGGACGTGGCGATGCCGACGATGGCGCTCGACCGTGAACGTCGCGCGCACCTGCCGCTCGCCCCGTCGCCCATGGACCTCGGCCGTCCCCACCTCCGTGAGCGTCGGCTCCCCCTCGAGCCGACCCTCCTCGAGCTGCCCCGCGAGCCAGCGGAGCGCCGGCCCGGGCGCCGATCGGGCCGCCGTCCGCGCGCTCGCGGGCGAGCGTGCCGCGGCGGTGGCGATCACGCCGAGGACGAGGACGAGGATGACCAGGGCGAGCGAGGCGACGAGGGTGAAGCCCACGGCCTGGAGTCTATCCGCCGGAAGTCGGCCGATCCCGTCGTCCCGGGGGCTCCGCGCCGCAGGAGGCCAGCAGGTCGCCGGCCACGTCGTCCCACGTGCGCCGCGTCGCCGCCGCCGCGGCCGACATGGCCTCGCGCGCCGCCGGGTCGAGGACGTCGCGCAGGGCCGCGGCCCAGGCGGCGGGGTCCTCGAGCGCCGCGACGACGCGGCCGCCCGCTCCGACGCGCTCGCTGGCGCCGTCCTCGGGCGAGGCCAGGACCGGCAGACCGCAGGCCAGGGCCTCGAGGACGACGAGCGAGCAGGGGTCGTAGCGCGACGGGTGCACCAGCGCGGTCGCGCCGTGGTACAGCGCGACGACGTCGTCGACCGGACCGAGGAGCGTCAGCCGCGCGCCCAGGCCCAGGCGGCGGGCCAGGGCGCGAGCGCCGCGCGGGTCGTCGCCGCCGGCCACGACGACGAAGAGCTCGGGGATCGCGGCGGCCGCGCGCAGAAGCAGGTCGAGGCCCTTGAGGCGGAAGGCGTGCGCGACGAACAGCGCCACCGGCGCGCCCTCGGGCGCGCCGGCGCGCCGGGCCAGGGCGCGGGCGGCCTCCCGCCGCGCCTCGCGCGTCGGCGGGCCGAAGCGCGCCGGGTCGACGCCGTTCCCGACGACCGCGGCCGGCCGCAGGCCGTGCACGCGCGCGAGGTCACGCGCGACGCGGCCGGAGAGGGCCAGGCACACCGCGCGGCCGGACCTGCAGGCCTCGGCCGCTCGCGCGCCTCGATCGCATCGAGGACGCGCTCGGTCGGTTTGAGCGCGCGCGCTCCCGCCGCGATCTGCCGCGGGCCGGCGAGCTGGCCGGCGCGCGTCCAGGCGGCGCGCGGCGGCGTGTGGACGCCGCCGTGCGGCCACCAGGCGTCGGCGTCGAGGAGCTTGCCGCACGCGACGGCCCGGCCGGCGCCGGCCTCGCGCGCGGCGCGCGCCAGCCCGCGCGAGAGGGCGAGGTCTCGAAGGGGCCGGACGCGCGGCGCCGACACGCCCACGATCGGCACACCGGGCAGGTCGGGGCCGCGCCGGTCTGCGGGCGCGTAGACGCGCACCTCGACCCCGCGCGCGGCGAGCGCCAGGGCCGTCGCCCGCACGGCGCGCTCGGCGCCGCCGCGCGCCGGGTCGAGCCCCTCGGCCAGGAGCGCCAGGTGGCCGCTCACCACTTCGCCCCGCGACGCCGCATCCGCGCCGACTTCCGCCGCACGGCCGCCGCCAGCCGGCGGGCGTCCACGTCGAGGCGCGGACGGCCCAGGTAGGCGCGGAGGAAGCGGGCGCGGTCGGCGCGCGTGGCCCAGGTGGCCGACAGGTCGAGCGCCGCCAGGTCCTTCACGCGCCAGCGCAGCGGCGGCCCGCCCGCGCGGCGCTCCACGCGCTCGCAGTCGAGGAGGCCCAGCCGCCCGTCGGGGCCGCGCATCACGTTGCCCAGGTAGAGGTCCTTGTGCCAGCAGCCGGCCCCGTGCAGGCGCGCGGCGAGCGCGGCCACGTCGCGCACGAGGGCGAAGCGCTCGCGCGCCGTCGCGGGCGCCGGCGCCCGGTCGAGCGGCTCGCCCTCGAGCGCGCAGGTGACGAGGAACGCCTGCCGCCGGCGCCCGCGCGTCCGCTCGCCGGCGGCGAGCGGGACCGGCACGCGCAGGCCGGCCGCAGCGAGCGCCAGCAGGTTGTCGAGCTCGCGCCGGCCGGAGAACACGGGGAAGTTCCACTTGAGCGCCCCGCGCAGCCACACCTCGAGGCGGTCGAAGTCCCACCGCTTGACGAACAGCCGCCCGTGCGCGTCGTCGACCTGCGCCAGCGCCTTGTAGCGGCCGCCGGCCTGCGCGCGCGGCGCCGCCGGCAAGGCGAAGGCGCCGTCGACGGTCGTGAGCCCGAGCGCGTCGAGGCGCTCGCGCGCGGCGGCTCGCACGACCACCGCCCCGTCGTCGGCCACGTCGAAGCCGACGGGCGCGGTCAGGGGAGCGCCGCGCCCCGGATCCGGGCGATCAGCCACGACGACGAGTGGGCCTTGGGGTCGCCGACGATCGCGATCTCGCCGCCGTAGCCGCGCACCGTCTCGGCCTCGGGGAGGGTCTCCGGGCTGTACTCGGTCCCCTTGGCGTGGACGTGCGGGCGGAGCCGCCCGAGCAGGGCGTCGACGCGCGGCTCGTCGAAGAGCGTCACGTAGTCGACGCAGCGCAGCCCGGCGATGAGCTCGGCGCGCTCGGCCTCCGGCTGGATCGGCAGGCCGGGGCCCTTGTAGCTGCGCACCGACGCGTCGGAGTTGAGGGCCACGATGAGCAGGTCGCCGCGCGAGCGCGCGTCCGTGAGCGAGCGCAGGTGCCCGACGTGCAGGAGGTCGAACGTCCCGTTCGTGAACACGACGCGCCGCCCGGCGGCGCGGTGCTCCTCGACCACGCGCGAGAGGGCCGCGTGGTCGCGGATGATCTTCGCCGGCTCGGGCGCGCTCATGGCGACCCATGGTGCCTCGCCCCCCGGCGAAGGCAAGCCTCGGGCGGGCGCCCGTTGCCGGCGCAGGAGGCGCAGCGTAGAGTCCGCCGGCGCTGGAGGCACCATGCCCGCGCTTCGCTCGTTCCTCGTCACGTCCCTCGCCCTGGCCGCGCTCGCCGCGCCGGCCGCCGCCCAGGCGCCCGACTTCACCGGCACCTGGACGGGCGCCTCGGCCGAGGGGGTCCAGGCCGCACTGAAGCTGGAGCAGCGCCCCGGCGGCCAGGTGACCGGCAGCTACCGCCGCGGCGACGCGGCCGAGGTCCCGCTCGAGGGGGCCGTGCGCCTCGACGGCGTCCTGCAGGCGGACCTCCTCGCGGCCGACGGCAAGCGGCACCGCTTCGAGGCGCGCCTCGTCGACGGCGCCGCGGTCGTGACCTTCGTCGTCCCCGGCCAGCCCCCGCGCGAGGTGCGGCTCCAGCGGCAGGCGCCGGCCCCGGTGAACCCGCTCGGCCAGCCGAAGAACCCGCTCGGCGGCGCCCCGCAGAACCCGCTCGCCGCGCCGCCGCGCCCGGCCTGGGCCGGCGCCTGGAGCGACGACCAGCTGAAGCTCGTCCTCGAGCCGGCCCCGGCGGGGTTCCAGGGCGCGCTGACGACCCAGGGCGCCACCTACCCCGTGAAGGGCACCGCCCAGGGGCCGCGCCTCGAGGGCGCGTTCAGCGTCCAGGGGCACGACTTCGCCTTCACGGCCACACAGGAGGGCGACGCCCTCACGCTCGTCTCCGAGGGCACGACTTACCGGCTCCGCCGCGAGCAGCCGAAGAACCCCCTCGGCGCGGCCGCGCCCGGCCCGGGCACCCCGCCGCCGCCGCCGCCGGCGGTTGGCCAGGGCCTCGACGGCGTCTACGACGGCCCCGCCCAGCCGGTGCGCCACCAGGGCGGCTTCTCGTTCGAGATGCCCCAGGGCTGGCGCGTGCAGGAGGAGCAGGAGGGGCTCATCCTGGTGGCGGTCGACGCGAGCCCGACCCCCGGCGCCATGGTGCTGATCGTCCACGGCGAGATCGAGGCCGACGAGCGGCAGAAGACGCCGGTCCAGCACATCACCGAGTTCGGCCCGAGCCTGCTGGAGAACTTCGGCATCAGCCAGGCGCGCCCCGCGGCGGCGCCGCGCGCCGTGACGCTGAGCGGCCCCGGCGCCGAGGGCGCGTGGGCGGGGACGCTGCCCAACGGCGTGCCCGCCGTCGTGTGGACCGGCGCCGTGTTCACGCCGACCCGCTACGTCGCGGTGGCGCTGATCGTGCAGCAGGGCCGCGAGCAGGAGTTCCTCCCGCGCGCGAAGCGCGTCCTCGCGGCGGCGAGGATCGGCGGCTGACCGCCGCGCCTGCTATGCTCCGCGCCCCCCTGGAGGACCCGCGATGACGACGCACGCCGTGACCCTCATCCCCGGCGACGGGATCGGCCCCGAGGTGACGCGGGCCACGCTCCGCGTGCTCGAGGCCACGGGCGTGCGGTTCGAGTGGGACGAGGTCCCGGCCGGCGAGGAGGCCTACAAGGTCCACGGCACGGTGCTCCCCGAGCGCGCCTTCGAGTCGATCCGCCGCACCCGCGTGGCGCTCAAGGGGCCGGTCGGCACGCCGATCGGCGGCGGGCACCGCTCGGTCAACGTGACGCTGCGCCAGGCGCTCGACCTCTACTCGTGCCTGCGCCCCGTGCGCAGCCTGCCGGGGGTGAAGAGCCGCTACGGCGACGTGGACCTCGTCGTCGTGCGCGAGAACACCGAGGGCCTCTACTCGGGCGTCGAGCACACGGTCGTGCCGGGGGTCACCGAGAGCATCAAGATCGTCACGGAGAAGGCCTGCCTGCGCATCGCGCGCTTCGCCTTCGACTACGCGGCCAGGCGCGGGCGCAAGAAGGTGACCGCCGTGCACAAGGCCAACATCATGAAGATCACCGACGGCCTGTTCCTCGAGTGCACGCGCCGGGTCCGCGCCGACTACCCGCAGATCGAGTACGAGGAGCTGATCATCGACAACTGCGCCATGCAGATGGTCATCCGGCCGCAGCGCTTCGACGTGCTGGTCATGGACAACCTCTACGGCGACATCCTCTCGGACCTCGCGGCCGGCCTCGTCGGCGGCCTGGGCGTCGTCCCCGGGGCGAACATCGGCGAGCGCGAGGCGGTGTTCGAGCCGGTCCACGGGACCGCGCCCGACATCGTCGGCAAGGGCCTCGCCAACCCGACGGCGCTCATCCTCTCGGCGACGCTCATGCTCGAGCACCTCGGCGAGGCGGACGCCGCCGCCCGCGTGCGGCGCGCCGTCGACCGGATCCTGGGCGAGGGCAAGACGATCACGGGCGACCTCGGCGGCAAGGCGAGCACCGACGACTACACCGCCGCCCTGATCGCCGCCATCAAGAACGGCTGAGTGGTGTGATCGACGGCTGCGGCCGCGGATGCTGGGCGGGGCGGCGCGCGCGCGGGCTAGAAGTATGCCGATACGACGTCGCCCGCGCGCGCGCCGCCTCGCCTCAGCCTCCGCGGCCTCGCCTCGCGTGCTGCTCCGGTCGAAGGCTGGTCACCAGCGAAACGTGGTCGCGCCGATCTCTTCGGTGGCTCTGAATCGTGTGATCGACGGCTGCGGCCGCGGATGCCGGGCGAGGGCGGGTCACCAGGCCTCGCGGGCGAGCGTCGAAGGCTTCGACGCTCCGAGGACGGCGACCACGACGAGCAGCCCCAGGGCCCCCAGGAGCAGCCCGGCGCGCCAGCGCGGGGGCTCGTAGCGCAGCGCCACCTCGCCCTCGAACCCGGGCGGCAGGGGGACCCCGCGCAGGGCGAGCGTCGCCGGGACGAGCGGGAGCGGCGCGCCGTCGCCGGCCTCGCAGCGCCAGCCCGGCGCGAAGGCGTCGGCCACGACCAGCGCGCCCCCGCGCGGGGCGTGGACCCGCACCACCAGCCGCTCCGGCTCGTCGACGAGGACCTCGACCGGGGCCGGCGGCAGCGCGTCCGCGCGCGGCGGCGGCCCGCGGCGGCCCGTCTCGAGGACGTGATGGCGGCGCGGGTCGAGCTGCGCCCAGCCCAGCGCGGCCAGGGCCGCGGCGCGGCCCTCGACCTCGACGACCGCCTCGGGCGGCACGAGCCGCGCCCGGGGGAGCGCGTGCGGCGCGCGCCACACCCGCAGCGTCGGGAGGTCGAGGACGAGCGCGAGGTCGGGCCCGTGCACCTCGGCGCCCGGGCCGGCGAGCACCGCGCGCACGCCGAGCGCGTCGCGCCAGGCCGGCGGGAGCTCGCCTGGGCGGAGGTACTGCCGCGACGGCGACGGGTGGCCGAGGACGGCCAGGAGCTCCGCCAGCCGCCCCGAGTGCAGCGCGCCGTAGGAGCCGACGGCCGGCAGGTCGGCCGCGGCCAGGGCGTTGGGCTGGAGCGGGCGGAGCACGAGGGCGCGCCCGTCGCCGACCGCCGCCTCGACGACGGCGAGCTCGGGCGTGCGCGCGTAGTAGTCGGCGCCGGGCGACGTGACCTGGTAGGCCTTCGCCTCGCGGAGGAGCTCGGCCGCCAGGAGCCCGGCGAGGAGCGCCAGGGCCGCCCGTCGGCCGCGCGGGGCGCGCGCGAGCAGGGTCAGCGCCAGCGTGGCCAGGGCCAGCAGCACGGGCGCGACGGCGGCGGGCGCGAGCCAGCCCGGCGCGGCCGCCGGGAAAGCGCGCCTCGCCGACGAGCCAGGCGCCCACGCCAGCGCCGCGGCCGGGACCGCCGCCGCCGCCCGCGCCGGGCCGCGCTCGCCCCGGCGCAGCGCCGCGGCGCCGCCGGCGACGAGGACGGGCGCCAGGAGCGGCACGAGCCACAGCGTCCGCGTCGGGGTGGTGGCCCCCTGGCCGGGGATGAAGAAGAGCGGCCAGGAGAGCGGCGTCGGGAACGCGGCCAGGACCGCGACGACCACGGCGACGGCGTACCGGCGCGCGCCGCCGGCCGCCGCGCCGGCGAGCGCCAGCGCGAGCGCGGGCAGGCCCAGGTACAGCCGCTGCTCCTGGAAGTTGTCGTAGAGGCTCCGCATGGGCGGCATGGCGTCCGGCCAGCGCAGGGGATGGCCGCGCGCGTCGGGCGCGACCAGCGTGGTCAGGACGTCCGGCCCGAGCCGGACCGTGCGATCGTGCCAGCCCGTGAGGCTGGCGGCCTGGCGGCTGCTCGCGGGCAGCATCGCCCCGAGCGGCAGGAGGCGCGGCGCCGCCACGACGGCGCCGAGCGCCAGGCCGGCGGCGACCCAGCCGACGGCCGCGCGGCGCCGCCCGGCGCCACGCCCACGACCGCGAGCGCGCCGGCAGCGCAGGCGACGAGGGCGCCGAGGCTGCGGCAGCGCGCAGGATCCCGCCGCCGACCGCGCCGGCGAGGCCCGCCGCCGGCCGCGGCCCGGGGCGGCGCGCCAGCGCGTCGCTGGCCCACAGGGCCAGCGCGCCGAAGGGCATGGCGGCCGTGACCCAGGGGCGCGCGCCCCAGGCGCTGAACAGCGGCGAGAGCTCGAAGGCGACCGCGCCCAGGAGCGCGGCGGCCGGCGCCGCGCCGCGCCAGCGCAGGTGCAGGAGGCAGCACAGGCCGCCGGCGAAGGCGTGCAGGGCGGTCAACCAGGCCGTGGCGCTGACCGGCCCGAGCAGCCGGTAGAGCGGCCAGGCCAGCGGGTGCGTCGCGGTCGGCCAGCTCGCGAAGCCGATCGGCTCGCCCAGGCCGCGCGTCGGGTCCCAGCGGGCGCCCGTGCGCGCGACGAGCCGCGCCTCCGGCAGCTCGAGGTGGACCGGGTCGACGTCGGCGATCAGGTTGGGGGCAGGCCCGCCGGAGCGCCAGGGCGGCCCGCAGATCGCTGACGACCCGAAGCCATGCCCCAGGACGAGCGGCTGCGCGTGCAGGGCCACGGCCAGCGCCGCCAGGGCCAGCGCGGAGCGCCCCAGGCCTCGACCCCGCGAGCGTCCGGCGCCGTCGTGCACGTCGCCAGTCTCGCGGGTCGAGGGGGCGGCGACAACGGACAGGCGCTCGCGCGGATGAGCAAAGGCCCACGCGCCCGAGCGAGCGATGGGGAGGCGCGGAGCGGACCGATCGCTCCAACCCGGGCCTCACGCCGGCCGGGCTCCCCTCGCGAGCGAGTCGCCCACGCGCCCGAGCGAGCGATGGGGAGGCGCGGCGCGGACCGATCGCTCCAACCCGGGCCTCACGCCGGCCGCGCCCCCCTCGCGAGCGAGTTGCCCACGCGCCCGAGCGAGCGATGGGGAGGCGCGGCGCGGACCGATCGCTCCAGCCCGGGCCTCACGCCGACCGCGCCCCCCTCGCGAGCGAGTTGCCCACGCGCCCGAGCGAGCGATGGGGAGGCGCGGAGCGGACCGATCGCTCCAGCCCGGGCCTCACGCCGGCCGCGCCCCCCTCGCGAGCGAGTTGCCCACGCGCCCGAGCGAGCGATGGGGAGGCGCGGAGCGGACCGATCGCTCCAACCCGGGCCTCACGCCGGCCGCGCCCCCCTCGCGAGCGCATCACTCATCGCTGGTCACGGCACGTCGAAGTACGACCCCCCGCTGTCGGCGGCGACGTTCTGGCAGAAGCGCCGCCACTGCCCGCGGGCGGCGATGCCGAAGACGTTGATCACGGCCCGCTGCGTGTTCTCGTTGCGGATCACGCGGCGATGCGCCTCGAGGCTGAAGTCGTCACCGTCGTTCAGGCCGCAGTTCGGCTCGCCGTCCGTGAGCAGGACGACCGACTTGTTGTCGCGGTCCGAGTAGAGCGCGAGCGCCACGGCCGGCCCGGTGCCGGTCGCGCCGCCCGGCGACAGGCGGCGCACCCAGGCCAGCGCCGCGGCCTTGTTCGTGTCGTTGGCCTCCTGGAGCCGCCGCTGCCACTGGTGGGTCGCGCAGTCGAAGGCGATGACGTTGAAGCGGAAGTTGCGCGAGAGCCCCTGGATCGAGCGCGAGAGCTCGACCTTGGCGCGCTCCATGCGGTTGCCCGTGCGGCGGTTGCCGTCCAGGTCGGTGAACGAGGCGTCGTCCCAGTCCATCGAGCCCGAGCGGTCGAGCACGTAGACGATCGTGTCGTTCTCGGACGTGATCTCCTCGCCGTAGATGACGGGCGGCGGCTCGTCGCGCGGATCGTCGCGGTCGCCGTCGTCGGGGGTCGGCGGTGGGGCGGGCGGCGTCGGCGTGGGCGTCGGCGCGGTGAAGACCGGCTTCTCGAGCGGCAGGTCGAGGTCCGTCGGCGCGCCGGGCGCGGGCGCGCCGGCGGTTGGCGGGCCCGTCATCGTGCCGGCGCCGGCGGCGGGCGCGGACGTACTCTGGGCGAGCGCCGGGCTCGCGAGGGCGAGCCCGAGCAGGGCGACGAAGACTCCGGAGCGCATGAAGACCCCTCCCTTCCTTCCAGGGGGCCGCCGTGTGCAAGTCGTTGGCCGCGTCCAAGCGCCGGCGCGGCGAGCGAGTCGTCCGCCGGGGACACCCACTTCCGGCGGCGGTGCGGCAACGAGCGGCAGGGCTTGCTCGGCGCTCGCCCTCGGGTCAGCCTCTTCGCGCGGGAGGCGACGTGAGGCGAGCAGCGCGCTGGTGGACCCGACGGCGTGGCGAGCTCCACCCGATCCTGGGCGTCCCGGCCTTCCTCCTGGCGATCGCGCTGTCCATGCCGCTCTACGCCCTGATCGACCGGAGCGTCCCCGGGCCGCGCGACTCGCCGGCCATGCTCTTCCCCTACCTGTGCTGCGCGTTCCTGCCTGCCGCCGCCCTGACGTTCGGCGTGGCGCTCGCGCTCCAGTCCGCCTTCGGGCGCGCCACGCGGCGAGCGCTGGGCACGGACACACCGGAGGACCACCAGGCCGGGTGTCTCCTGCCCGTCAGGCTCAGCCCGCAGCAGACGCTCTACCTGTGCGCCCTCGCCGCGCTGGGCTGCATCGCCTTCGCCGCCTGGCCGCGCCCCAGCGCGCCGCGGGCCCCGACGCCCGAGGCCGCCCCGACCGACCCCGAGGCGCGCGCGCGCGACCTCGCCCGCCGGGCGGCGGTCCAGCGCCTCTCGCCGGCGGGGGTGCAGGGGATGACCCTCGACGCGCGCCGGGTGACGGTCGCGGGGCGTCCGGTGTGGCGGGTGACGACGCGCGGCGCCGTGCAGGACCTCGTCGTCGACGTGGGCGACGGGACGCGCCCGGACCGCTTCGGCGGGCAGGGGCCGGTGGTCGACGTGTTCCTCGCGGGGTCGGCGCCGCTCGAGGACGTCGAGGCCCCCGACGCCGCGCCGGTCGGGTCCGACTGACCGCGCTCACCGCTCGATCTGCGAGCGAAGCGAGCAGATCGAGCGGTGGCGCGTCGCCCCGAGCGGAGACCGCGTAGCGGCCGGAGCGAGGGCGACAGGTGCCTCACTGCGGATCGGAGCATCGAGCCGCGCGCCCGGAGGCGGACATCAGAACAGGCGACGGCCGCTGTGAGCCTCAGCCCTCGAGCGAGCGCGCCACGCGGAAGCCGATGTTCAGGTAGCGTACCGCCGGGCCGACGCCGCAGCGCGACGTCGCCCGGACGTACGGCGCCGTGCTGCTCCAGGCGCCGCCCCGGCAGACGCGGTGCTTCGCGCGCGGCGCGCCCGTCGGGTCGGTCGCCGGGCCCTCGGCGTAGTCGCCGTAGCCGTCGTGGACCCACTCCCACACGTTGCCGGCCATGTCGTGGCAGCCCACGGGCGACGCACCGAGGAGGAAGCTGCCGACCGGGGCCGTGGCCTGCGCGGGGGTGCCGATCCACTGGGCGTGGCGGGCGGTCGGCGGGTCGTCGCCCCACGGGTAGCGGCGGCCGTCGGCGCCGCGGGCGGCCCACTCCCACTCCGCCTCGGTCGGCAGGCGCAGCCCCGCCCAGTCGCAGTAGGCGCGCGCGTCGCGCCAGGAGACGTCGTGGACGGGGTGGTCGTCCTCGACGATGAAGCGCGGCTCGGGGGCCGGGTGGCCCGTCTTGGCGCAGAAGCGCGCGAACTGGCCCCAGGTGACCTGGAAGCGGCCGAGGAAGAAGCCGCGCGTGAGCGTCACCTCGTGGGCGGGCCGCTCGTTGCGCCAGGCGTCGTCGGCGTCGCTCCCCATGACGAAGGCGCCGGGCGGCACCCATACGAGCACCGAGCCGTCGCGCCGGCACACGTACTCGCCCGGATGCTCGCCGCGCCGCAGGCCGCGCGGCAGCCGCGGCGGCTCGCGCCCGCCGCGCGTGGTCGAGCGCGGGCGCGGCGTGCCGCGGGTGGCCGGGCTGCTGATCGGTGCCGCGGGCCGGCGCGCGCCGCGCCCGTCGTGGAGGACGAGGCGCGGCCGGCGCTGCCGCCCGGAGGCGCGCCGCGCGAGGGCGGCGTCGAGGCCGGCGAGGAAGGCGTCGACGTCACGCAGCCGACGCTCCCGGTCGAGGGCCATGGCCGCCGCGCACAGGGCGTCGAGCGCGGCCGGGACGTCGGGGGCGCGATCCCGCAGGCGCGGCGCCTCGGCCTGCCCCTCGCGCACCTTCTGCTGGCGCTTGAGCACGGCGCGGGCGTAGGGGTACTCGCCCGTCACGGCGAGGAACAGCATGACGCCCAGCGCGTAGACGTCGGCGCGCGCGTCCGTGCCCCTCATGTCCTCGAACTGCTCGGGCGCCATGAACAGCGGCGTCCCCTGCCAGTCGCCCGTCCGCGTGAGCTCGGCGGCGCCCGCCCGCGCCCGCGGCCGGGGGGTCGCGCGGCGCGGGCCCTCGGCATCGCCGCGCACCTTGGCCAGGCCGAAGTCGGTGAGCGCGATCGCGCCGTCGGGCGCCTGCAGGAAGTTCTCGGGCTTGATGTCGCGGTGGACCACCCCCTGCCGGTGGGCCTCGCCCACGATCCGGGCGGCGCTGCGCAGGCGCGCCAGGCGCTCCTCGCGCGTGCCCGTCTCGAGGTCGAGCGGCTCCGCCCCCTCGACGAGGTCGAGCGCCAGGTAGAGGTGCCGCGGCCGGTCGGGGACCTCGCCCCAGTCGAAGGCGCGCACGAAGCCGGCCGTGCGGCCGAGGCGGTTGCCGATGCGCGCCTCGCGGCGGAAGCGCTCGCGCAGGCGCGTGTAGCCGGCGACCGTCGAGGCCTCGGCCACCTTGAGGGCCACGCGCTCGTCGAACTTCGTGTCGTGGGCCAGGTAGACCGCCGCCTGCCCGCCCCGCGAGAGCAGGCGCTCGATGCGGTAGCGCCCCGCGACGATCGAACCCGCCCTGAGCCGGACCACGCCCGGATCTTGCCCCAGGGGGCGCGGGTCGGGAAACGTGGGCGCCCGCCGGCCCCGCGCCGCCGCCCTAAGCAGTAGACTGACGGCCCTTTGCCAGCGGAGGTCCCCCCGTGTCCGAGAGCCGAGCCAAGGAGCTGAGCGACCAGTTCGCCCGCGCCGCCGAGGTGCGCCCCCGCCCGATCACCGGGCAGGAGCGGCCCGAGGAGCTCTTCGCCCACGCCTTCCCGGCCTTCGTCGGCCGGCAGGTGCGCACCGGGTTCGAGCTCATGCTGCGCTCGGCGACGAGCGCGCAGCGCCACGCCATCTTCCTCACGCTCTCGGGCGCGATGACCCCGGCCGGGCTGCACCGCTCGGTCGTCGTGCCGCTGATCGAGCGCGGGCTCGTCGACGTCCTCACGACCACCGGCGCCAACCTCTACCACGACGCGCACCGCCTCCTCGGCCACCGCATCCGCGAGGTGCCGCCCGACGCCGGCGACCGCGCCCTGCGCGACGCGCGGATCATCCGCATCTACGACCTGGGCTTCACCGAGGAGACGCTCCTCGACACCGACCGCCTGTTCGCGCGCTGGCTCATGGAGCCCGAGTTCCAGCGGCCGATGACCACGGCGGAGATGCACCACCTGCTCGGCAAGCGCCTGTTCGAGCTCGAGCAGGCGATCGGCGTCGACCAGCCGTGCCTCCTCTCGGCCTGCTACCAGGCCGGCGTGCCGATCTTCGTCGGGGCGCCGCAGGACGGCTCGATCTTCCTCAACGTGGTCAAGCTGCGCGCGGTCCTCGGCGACGCGTTCCGCTTCCAGCTCGACGTGGCCGACGACGTCCACCTCATGGCGGCGCTCCAGTGGCTCGTCCAGAACGAGGGGCCGACGGCCGTGTGGATGTTCGGCGGCGGCGTGCCCAAGAACTACACGCTGCAGGGCGAGCCGACGCTCTCGCAGATCTTCGGCCTCGACGCGCGCGGCTTCGACGTCGACGTGCAGTTCTGCGTCGACCCGGTGGACAACGGCGCCTTGTCGTCGTGCCCGGCCGGCGAGGCCCACACCTGGGGCAAGGTCTCGGCCGAGTGCGTCGAGATGTCGTCGCAGTACGTCAAGGCCGACGTGACCTCGGTGGTCCCCTGGGTGGTCCACGCCCTGTTCTCGGCCGGCGCCCGGCGCGCGCCGGCCCGCCTCTACGACCGCCTCGGGGCCGCCCGCGCGCGCCTCGAGCAAGACCTCGCCGTCCGCCGGCCGGCCCTGCGGGCCGAGCTGGACGAGCCCGTCACGCCCAGGCCGTAACTCGACGGCTTCGGCCGCGGCTGCAACCCCGGCCCGCTCGAACCGGTTCGAGCGGGGAGTGCTCCTTGCTCAGCGCCGCCGATAGTGAGAGTTCACGGCGGGTTGCCCCGTGTAGTTGGGACCTGCCGCGTCGTCCGCGCCCAGGAACTCCATACGGGTGTCGAGGGTCCTCGGTCCGTCTGCCCTGAGGATCCGGGTCCTGGGGTTCCACTGGAGTCCGCTCGCGCGGAAGACCGCGCCGACGACCCGAGCCGCCGAACTTCCGCCTTCGAGGCGCACGTTGGCGAGATCCAGGCTCGCCAGGAAGACCCCGCCCGGGCGCAGCCATGACACCGCCCGCCGGATCAGTCCGAGCTTGTCGCCTACATAGTGGAGTCCGTGCACGCAGGTCACGAGGTCGAACGCGCTATCGGGCTCCCAGCGCTCGAGGTTCGCCTCCAGGATCTGGAGACCGTCCACTGCGTCACGAGGACCGTCGAACGACGCGACGAGGTCCACGCCCGTGATCGAGACCCGGCCCTTGGTGGCCGGGTTGGCGTCGAGAAGCCGAGCAGCGTCGACCAGGGCCCGACCCGCGCCGCAACACAGATCGAGCCAAGCGATCTCGCCATCGCGGCTCGCCGCCGATGTCAGCATTGCGACGAGGTCGAGCCCGAGGTCCTTCGAGTAGCTGTTCGTGCCCACGAGGCGTCGCTCGCGGTTCATGGCCGAGTTCGCGACGACCGAAGAATGCGCGAGTGCGTCGGCGTCCTTCAGCGGTTCCGTCAGCGGCTTCCGAGCCACTCGGTCAGTCTCGCGACTTCATCGGAACGGCTACCGAGCGCTTCGAGCCCGGTCTCCACTGCGCGCGCCACCACGGCACCGACCTCCTCGCTCTCGAGGCTCACGTGCGACGTTCCCCTGAGGCGGGGCCTGGGGTGCAGGACTGACACGACAGCAGTGAGGCCACTCGCCGCGGCCTCGGGCCGACGCCGCGTCAGCCGCGGGAACGCTCGCTTCAGCCCGCGGCGAAGTCCGTGCTCGTGCGTTCCGCCGCAGTTCATCTCGGCCGTGTTCACGAACCCCAGGACGCGGCTCTGACCACTCCGGTCCCACTGCAGGGCAATGTCGACGTCGATGGAGCCGCCCTCTGAGAGCGGCGACGTCGCATGGCAGCGTACGGGCGCAGCGAGGACAGGGGTTTCGCCAAGTGAACGGACGAAGTCACATACTCCCGCTGAGGCATGAAGCTCCTCGGCCTGGTCGCGGAGCCGATCACGGAACGTGACCACCAGGCCAGGACAGAGGAGCGTCAGCTCACGCAGGCGACGGCGGACTGCCGAAGAGTCCAGCTCGACGCCAACCCGGAAGATCTCACGGTCCGGCTCGAAGGTGATCGTCGTCCCCCGGTGAGGCCGGGCCCATGGGTCCGGGCCGTCGACGGATACACCTCGTGCGAACGCCCATCGCATCGTCTCGGCGTCATGCGTGGTCACGACCTCCAGCCGAGCAGCGAGCGCGGAGACCGCGACCACGCCCACGCTGAACGTGGGCACGAACGGGTGCTCCTTCCGAGTGTCGCTCCACGTGGCGTTGCCGAAGATCCCCGCGACTTCGCTGTGCCTGATGCCCGGGCCGTCGTCCGAGACGGTGACGGCGCCGTCCGGGAGCAGCGTGACTCCGATCCAATGGGCTCGTTTCGCGAGCACCTCGTTGACCGAGTTGTCGATCAGTTCATCGACAAGGCGATGCAGGAGCGTTGCGCCCGTTGCGCCCACGTACATTGCCGGACGTTCACGAAGGTGTCCGAGATCCAGAGAGTGCGGCCTTGGCTTCCATTGCGCGTAATCCCTGACTCCGCAGCGTCCACACATGTCAGGATGATAGCGGCGCGGAGCTGGGCCTGCCCTTGGTCGCGGGACGATGACTCTCGTGCGACCGGCGCTCAGGCATGAGCGACCATCGCGAGCCCACCCAGACGGAGCGTGGAATCGAACGGCTGAGGCTGTCGCGTCTCGGCTGTGGCTCCGCACTTCGCCCTCATGACGCGCCGCGCCTTGGCGCTCCCGGCGGCCGGGTGGAATCATCGTGGTCGGTCGGGGGTGCGGCGTGGCTGGACGGATCGCGGTCGTCGACGCGCGGGATCGGTTCGTCGCCTGGGAGGACCGACATACCGTGCACGAGCGGCGGCTGCCGCACCGCAGCGTCCACGTGCTGCTCGTGGACTCGCGGGGGCGCCTGCTCCTCCAGCGGCGGCACCGCGCCAAGCAGACGCACCCGTCGCACTGGGACCTGTCCTGCTCGGGGCACGTCGAGGAGAGCGACTACGGCCCGGCAGGGCCCGACGCCGACCTGGACCGCGTCTACGCCGAGGTGGCCCGGCGCGAGGTCGAGGAGGAGCTGGGGGTCCGCGCGCTCCTCACGCAGGTCGGCCACTTCGGGCCGGCCGACGGCGTCCACTACGAGCAGCTCCGGCTGTTCGTCGGCACGAGCGACGGCCCCTTCACGGCCCAGGCCGACGAGGTCGAGGACCTCCGCCACGTGACCCGCGCCGAGCTGGCCGCCCTGCGCGCGGCCGGCGCCGAGCCGCTGACGCCGACCCTCCTCTGGTTCACGGACCTGCTCACGGACCTGACCGCCTGGCGATAGCCTCGCTCGTCGCTACGTCCCGCCTGCATGTGCCTGGAGACAGGCCCGGTCGGGGATCGACCTGACCCGGTCCGGCCCCTCGACGGCCGCCGCCCTGGCGCGTCTCCGACCGGGCCTCTAGAGTCGCCCCGGAGGGGGAACGCGCATGCGCTGCGTGCCGTGCGGGAACACGTCGCATGCCCAGGGGGCGACCGCCTGCCGCGTCTGCGGCACGGCCTTGCCGACCGGCGGCCCGCGGAGCTCCGCGCGCGACTCGACCCACTACAAGGACCTGTCGCAGCAGAAGCGGCACCTCCTCGTGCGCGTCGGCGCGCCGCCGATCGAGCTGCGCGCCGGGGTCGAGCTGCGCGTCGGGCGCTCGCGCGACTGCGACGTGGTGATCCAGTCGCCGCGCGTCTCGCGCGCGCACGCGCTGCTGCTCTGGCAGGCCGACGCGCCAGCCGTGCGCGACCTCGCCTCCCAGAACGGGGTGTGGGTCAACGGCGCCCAGGTGCGCGAGGCGCAGCTCGACGACGGCGACGAGCTGACGATCGGGCCGTTCACCTGCACCTACCGGCGGCTCGACGCGATCGGCAGCATGGCGGAGCTGCAGCAGCTCCTCGACAGCCAGGCGGAGACGCAGGAGGTCGAGGCCACGGCCATGTCGGGCCGCCTGGCCGAGGTGAAGCTCTACGAGGTCCTCGAGACCCTGGCCGCGCTCGGGCGCAGCGGGACGGTGGAGGTCTACGGGCCGTGGGGCGACGAGGGGCGCGTCGGCGTGGCCGAGGGTCAGCCGGTGTGGGCCAGCCTGGCAGACCTCGCCGGACAGGCCGCCCTGGAGGCGCTGCTCGAGTGGACGGAGGGCCACTTCCGCTTCAGCAGCGCCGTCGAGGATCGCCCTCGCGACGTCCGTGCCTCCCTCGAGGAGCTCCTCGACGGCCTGCGCCGCCGCTCGGACCACGGCCTCAGCCCGTCCGACTACGGGGGGTAGCGCGCAGGCGCGGGGAGTCCCCCGCGGCCGCGTCACCCTAACGAGAGCTGAACTCCACCCCCGTCGAGCGCGATTCCCCAGGGAGACGCACCGACCGGCGCGCCGCCGCGCGCCGCGCGTGGCCCGCGGGCAGGACCACGTCGGACCAGGCGCGCAGCAACCCGTTGCCTCGCAATCCCGCCCGGGACACCGCCGTCCCGGCCACCGTTCGCCGGCCTGGCCTGCGGCCCCCCCGTCGCGAGACGCAGGTGGCCAAACCACGGGCCTCGCGAGGTGTCCCCTGGGACGCGCGCGTCTGGACCGCGCCTTGCCTGTGACAAGGAGGGTCGTCGAAGGGGAACAGCGGGCACGGGCGAGCCAACGACGTCGCCGTCCGGGCCTCACGGAGAGGGTTGCTCGTGGGTGGTGAGGCGGTGAGGCACGACGCCTCGGACGACGTGATCCAGTCACAGCCCCCCCTCCTGTCGGAGGTGGTGCGCTCGATGGTGGACAGGCTGGAGGAGGGCGCCCCGGCGCAGCCCGGCGGGCCGCCCGGAGCGGACGGCGCCGGGCCGCCCGGCGAGCCGGCAGGCGGGCAGGGAGCGGCCGCGCCGCCTGCGGACCAGGCCGCGACGCCGCTGCCGGCGGCCCAGGTCGACCCGGCCGCGCCGCAGCCGCAGCCGGAGCCGACGCCAGCGGCTCCGTTGTCGCAGGCCCCGTCGTCGCAGGCCCAGGCGTCGATCGAGGCCGCCGAGACCATGGCCCGCCTGTGGGCGGAGCCGCGGGAGAGCCGCGCCCTGTCGGGCTTCGAGGAGCTCGTCTCCCACAGCCCGCTCATGTGGGACATCTTCGAGACCTGCCAGCGCGTCGCGCCCACCGACGCGACCGTGCTCCTCCTCGGCGAGACGGGCACCGGCAAGGAGCTCCTGGCGCGGGCGATCCACCGCACGTCGGGGCGCAAGGGCCGCTTCGTGGCGGTGAACTGCGGCGCCGTCACCGAGACGCTCATCGAGAGCGAGCTCTTCGGCCACGAGAAGGGCTCCTTCACCGGCGCCACTGGCCGCCAGGTGGGCCTGTTCCGCCACGCCGACGGCGGCACGCTGTTCCTGGACGAGATCGGCAGCCTGCCCCTCTCGGCGCAGTTCAGCCTCCTGCGCGCCCTGCAGGAGGGCGCCGTCCGGCCGATCGGCGGCAACGAGGAGATCTCGGTCAACGTGCGCATCATCGCGGCCACGAGCACGCCGCTCGACGTCGCCGTGCAGCAGGGCACGTTCCGCGAGGACCTCCTGTACCGGCTCGACGTGATCCGGATCATCATCCCGCCGCTGCGCGAGCGACCCGAGGACATCCCCTACCTGTTCAAGTGGTTCTGCGAGCGGCAGGCGCGCCACCACGACACCAAGCCCCCCGAGCTCACCGACGGCTTCGTCGAGGCCATGCTCACCTACCGCTGGCCGGGCAACGTCCGCCAGCTGGAGAACTTCACCGAGCGCCTCGTGCTCACCTTCAGCGGCCCGCGGCTGACAAAGGAGCAGTTCCTGCAGCTCATGCGCCCCTACCGGGGCGACGAGGGGCAGCAGGCCGACGGCGCCGCGCACGGCCTCGGGCTCACGGGCGCGCCGGCGATCAGCGGCGCGGGGCTCTCCGACCCGTTCAACCCGACCACCTACCTGCGCCGCGCCCCGGCGGCGGACGTCTCCAAGACGCTGGCCGAGTTCCTCGACCCGGTGACGCTCGACCTCGAGCGCCGCTACCTGCAGGCGGCCCTGCGCCTCAACGAGGGGCGCATCCAGGCCACGGCCAACACCGCCGGCCTGAGCCGCCGCACGCTCCTGCGCAAGCTCAAGAAGCACGGCCTGGACAAGCGCGACTACACCGGCGGGTGACGCCCCGCCCGGACCCCGCGCCTGCCGGCCGCTCCGCTATCCTCGGCCGGGTGAGCGGCGTGCGCTTCGACGACCTCCTGGCCGGCCGGATCCTGGCCCGCGAGCGCCCCGACCTGCGCGCGCGGGCCCTCGCGCACCTCGACGCGCTGACCCGCGGCGAGGCCGCGCGCAGCCTCCTCGGCACCCTCGTCGCCGAGGGGCGCCTGCCGCTCGACGCCGCCCGCGGCGTGCAGGAGCGCGTCGACCGCTACCGCGCGGGCCGCGGGATCGGCGTCCTGGCCGAGCTCCTCGGGCGCGCCGGCGTCGCCCCCGAGCGCGTGCAGGAGGAGGGCCGCCGCCTCGGCCCCTCGGTCGACCTCGAGCGGCTCGGGCGCGCCCTGGTCGCCGCGCGGCTGCTCGCGCCCGCGCAGGAGGAGCGCCTGCGCCTCCAGGCCCGCGTCGCCCTCGACCGCGACCTCGCCGCCGAGGTGGCCCGCTTCGTCGAGGGGCGGCAGGCGCTGGCGCCGGCCGGCACCGTCGTCCTGCGCGGCGAGGTCGCCGTGCCGTCGGCCGCCGAGGCCCGGGCCATCGTTGACCGGGCCATCGTTGACCGGGCCATCGTCGACCGGGCCATCGTCGACCGCGCGATCGTCGACCGCGCCGCGCCGCCTGCGCTCCCGGCGCCTCGCTTCGCCATCCCGCCGTGGGTCGACGTCGGCGAGGCCCGCGTCGGTGCGCGCGTCGCCGACCGCTACCGGGTCGTCGGGCGCATCGGCGCCGGCGGCCACGGGCTCGTCCTGCTCGCGTTCGACGAGGCGGCGCCCGAGCGCCCGCTGGCCCTCAAGCTCCTGCCGCGCGGCGCGCGCGCCCAGGCCGTCGGCCGCTTCAAGCGCGAGGCGCTCGCCAACAGCCTCTTCCACCACCCCGGCGCGCTGGAGGTGGTCGACGCAGGGGAGACCCGCGACGGCGAGCACTACCTCGTGGTCGAGTTCTTCGACGGCCAGGACCTGGCGCGGGCGCTCGAGCTGCGCCGGCGCCTGCGCCCGGCCGAGGCGCTCCGGGTCGCGCGCCGCGTGCTCGAGGTGCTCGACGCGGCGCACGCCCAGGGCGTGATCCACCGCGACGTGAAGCCGGAGAACGTCCTCGTCTCGCGCGACCTCGAGCGCGTGAAGCTCATGGACTTCGGGATCGCGCTCCTGCGCGACCTCGGCGAGTTCGACGACCGCGTGTTCCACACGGTCGGCCCCGACGTCGTCGGCACGCCGCGCTACATGTCGCCCGAGCAGGCGGCCAGCGAGGCGCTCGGCCCGACGAGCGACCTCTACGCGCTGGGCCTCGTCCTCTACGAGCTCCTCACCGGCGCGTTCCCCTACGAGTCGGACTCGCCGCTCGGCTACCTGGCCTGCCACATCACCGAGGACCCGCGCCCCCTCGCGGCGGCGTGCCCGGAGGCGGCGCGCTGGCCGGCGGCGCTGCACGACCTCGTGACGCGGCTCCTGCAGAAGGACCCCGACGACCGCCCGCAGACGGCCGCCGAGGCCATCGCGGCCGTCGACCGGGCCCTGGCGCTACTCGGCTGAGGTGTGCTCGACGGCTGCGGCCACGGTCGCTGCTCCGGTCGAAGGCTGGTCATCACCAGGATTCGCCGGCGAGCGTCGATGGCTTCTTACGCTCTGACCCGCGATCATCGCTTGATCTGCGACCGAAGCGAGCAGATCGAGCGGTGGCGCGCATCCCGAGCGGAGGCCGCGTAGCGGCCGGAGCGAGGGCGACAGGTGCCTCACTGCGGATCGGAGCATCGAGCCGCGCGCCCGGACGTGGACATCAGAACAAGCGACGGCCGCTGTGAGCTCTACGCCGGCGGCGGAGCGTCGCCGTCGTTGGACGGGGCGGCGGGCGCGGCCTCCGGCGCGGTCTCCGGCGCCGCCGGGGCCTCGGGGACCTCGACCGGCTCGGCCTGCACGCCGGGCGGCGGCGCGACGGCGGTCACGATCCCGAGCTGCTGCTCGAGCGCCGCGACCTCCGGCTGGTCGCCGAGCTTGCGGGCGATCCGCAGGGCGTAGCGCAGCTTGCCCAGGTCCTTGGCCTTGCGCAGCGCGTCGCGCCAGCGCGCCTCGCCCACCGGGGCCACGAGGTCGACCCGGTTGAGGAGGAAGTAGTCGCCGTCGCGCAGGGCCTCGTCGCGGATGCGCGCGCGCAGGGCGTCCTTGCGCTCGGCGTCGGTCACGCGCTCGACGAAGTCGAACGCCTCGCTGTAGCGCGCGTGCTCGAGGTAGCGCTCGGCCATGGCGGCGTGGTCGACGGGCCGCTTCTGCTCGCCCCAGAGGAGGTCGCGCCGCGCGAGCGGGTCGGGGAGGTCCTTGGCCACCTCAGGCCGCCGAGGTCGACGACGGGGACTTCGACTCGCTGCTCTTGGCCTCGCCGCCGCCCGACGACTCCTTGACCGCCTTGGACGCCTCCTTGGCCTTCTCGACCTTGGCGTCCGGCGAGGGCTTCTTGTAGTCGGTGCAGTAGAAGCCCGAGCCCTTGAAGATCAGGGCCCCACCCGTGCCGATCAGGCGCTTGAGGCTGCCCTGGCACTGGGGGCACGTCGTCAGCGGGTCGGACGACATGGACTGGAAGTGCTCGAAAGCGTGCGAGCAGTCCTGGCAGAGGTAGTCGTAGGTCGGCATGGCCGCTCCTGTGGGTCGACGATCGTAACGCCAGACCGAGCAACGGCGAGGCCGCAGGTCAGGCGCGTTATAAGTGCCTGTCTGACAAGGGGCGTCGGCCCCGGCCGGGGCTGCCATCCTGACCGGGGCCTGCCACGCTCAGGTGAGCGACTTCTTCATCAGGTAGAAGTCGACCGCCTCGTACTCCTTGTGGCTCTTGCGCTCCTCGACCTCGCTCTCGGTCTTCGGCGGCGGGACGATGACCTTGTCGCCCGGGCGCCAGTTGACCGGGCAGGCGACCGCCTGGCCGTCGGCCGTCTGCAGGGCGTCGACGAGGCGCATGATCTCGTCGATGTTGCGGCCCGTGTTCAGCGGGTAGTAGACGATCGCGCGGATCGTGTGGTTCGGGTCGATGATGAACACGGCGCGCACCGTGACGGTCGAGCCCTCGCCCGGGTGGATCATGCCGAACTTGCGCGCCACGGCCATGTCGAGGTCGGCGATCAGCGGGTAGCCGATCGTCACGCCGAGCTTCTCGCGCATGTTCTCGCGCCAGGCCAGGTGCGAGTGGACCGAGTCGATCGACAGGCCGATGAGC
The DNA here is from genome assembly GCA_019636275.1 of Planctomycetota bacterium. Taxonomy (GTDB): domain Bacteria; phylum Planctomycetota; class J058; order J058; family J058; genus JAMLIC01. The sequence continues at coordinate 87,919 of JAHBXY010000005.1, forward strand.
TTCACCTTGCGCTGCGCGAACTCGTCGGCGCGGCGGGCGAACTCGGTCAGCTCCGTCGTGCACACCGGCGTGAAGTCGGCGGGGTGCGAGAACAGGATGCACCAGCTGTTGCCCTTCCACTTGTGGAACTGGAGCTGGCCCTGCGTGGTCGTGGCGCTGAAGTCGGGCGCCATGTCGCCGATGCGGGGCATGCCCGCGGTCTGCTCGGTGAGCATCGATCCTCCTCCGTGTCCGCGGGGCGGCGCGCGCCTGTAGGATCGCGCGTCGAGCGCCCGGGCCGGCGACTATAGCCGCGCCCTGCACGGGCACAACGGGAGCACGGAGCGTCCACATGCTCAGCCTGCCCCAGACCGCGCTGGACCTCGTCACCGCGCACGCCGAGGCCGACTACCCGCGCGAGTGCTGCGGCCTCCTCGTCGGCCCGCCCGGCGGCCCGCCCTGGCGGGCGACGACGGCGCGCCGGGCGAAGAACCTCGACACGGCGAGGGCGCAGGATCGTTACCTCATGGACCCGGCCGACCGCCTGGCCGCCGAGGAGGCCGCGCGCGCGGCGGGCCTCGCCGTCGTCGGCTTCTACCACTCGCACCCCGACCACGACGCCTACTTCTCGCCGACCGACCTCGAGCGCTCCGAGGAGCACCAGTGGGGCGAGCCCTGGGTGCCGCCCTCCTACGCTTACCTGGTCGTGTCGGTGCGCGCGGGGCGGGTCGCGGGCTGGAAGGCCTTCGTGGTCGACGAGGGCGCCGCGCGCGAGGTGCCGGTGGCGATCGGCTGAGGACGCGCGCCTCGCCCGGCCGACCGACCACCCCGTTGAGTGCGCGTAGAATCGGACGTGACGCGCCCGCTTCGGCGCCAGGAGCTCTGCATGTCCGCCCTCGTGCGCATCCCCACCCCGCTGCGGCCGCTCTGCGGCGGCCAGGACGAGGTCACCGTCGACGGCGCCACCGTGCGCGAGGCCCTCGACGACCTCGAGCGGCGCCACGCGGGCTTCAAGGCGCGCCTCCTCGACGGGCAGGGCGGCGTGCGCCGCTTCGTGAACCTGTTCGTCAACCAGGACGACGTGCGCCACCTGCAGGGGCTCGACACGCCGCTGAAGGCGGGCGACGCGCTGTCGATCGTCCCGGCCGTCGCCGGCGGCGCGCCGGGCGCCGACGCGGCCGTGACCTTCTCGCAGCTCCACCAGGAGCTCAAGGCGCGCGTGCCCGAGACGACCGCGCGCGACCTCGCGCGCGCGCGGCCGCAGGTGCTGCTCGACGTGCGCGAGCTCGAGGAGGTCAAGGGGGGCAAGATCCCGGGCGCCGTGCACATCCCGCGCGGGTTCCTCGAGCTGCGCGTCGAGGACGAGGTCCCCGACCGCGACGCCGAGGTCGTCGTCTACTGCGCCGGCGGCACGCGCTCGCTGTTCGCCGCCGACACGCTCCGGCGCATGGGCTACCAGCGCGTGGCCTCGCTCCAGGGCGGGTTCCGCGCCTGGGCCGAGGCCGGCCAGCCGGTCGAGCGGCCGCGGCTGCTCACCGACGCCGAGCGGCGGCGCTACAGCCGCCACCTCATGATCCCGGAGGTCGGCGAGGCGGGGCAGGTGAAGCTGCTCCAGGCCAAGGTCCTGCTCATCGGCGCCGGCGGCCTCGGCTGCCCGGCGGCGCTGTACCTGGCCGCCGCCGGCGTGGGCACGCTGGGCGTCGTCGACTTCGACGTCGTCGACGAGTCGAACCTGCAGCGGCAGGTGCTCCACCCCACCGACCGCGTCGGCACGTCCAAGGTCGAGTCGGCCCGGCGCACGCTCCTGGCGCAGAACCCGGGGATCACCGTCGTGCCGCACGAGGAGCGCATCACGTCGGAGAACGTCGAGCGGCTCCTCGGCGCCTACGACCTCGTGATCGACGGCTCGGACAACTTCGCCACCCGCTACCTGATCAACGACGCCTGCGTGCTGCAGCGCAAGGCCTGCGTGCACGGGAGCATCTACCGCTTCGAGGGCCAGGTGACCGTGTTCGACCCCGCGCGCGGCGGCCCCTGCTACCGCTGCCTCTACCCCGAGCCGCCGCCGCCGGAGCTGGCGCCGTCGTGCGCCGACGCGGGCGTGCTCGGCGTCCTGCCGGGTGTGGTGGGCGTGCTCGAGGCGGTCGAGGCGATCAAGCTCATCCTGGGCGAGGGCGAGCCGCTGACGGGCCGCCTCCTCACCTACGACGCGCTCGGCGCGCGCTTCCGCGAGCTCAAGCTGCGCCGCGACCCGGGCTGCGCCTACTGCGCCTCGCTCGACGGCGCGCCCTTCCCGGGCTTCGTCGACTACGAGGTCTTCTGCGCGTCGGCCGGCGGGGACACGTGAGCCGGCCCCACGTCCCCGCCCGCTACCGGCCGTTCCTCGAGCGCTGCCCGGCGCTGGCCCTCGTCGGCGGCACGCGCCTCGTGCGCGTGCCCGACGAGGTGGCCTTCGCGCCCGACGACCTGCCCGGCTGCGAGGTGTGGGCCAAGGCCGAGTGGATGAACCCCGGCGGGTCGATCAAGGACCGGCCCGTCCTGCGCATGCTCCTCGAGGCCGAGCTCGCGGGCGAGCTGCGGCCGGGCCGCGCGATCCTCGACTCGTCGTCGGGCAACGCCGGGATCGCCTACGCCATGATCGGCGCCATGCTCGGGCGCGAGGTGCAGCTCGTCGTCCCCGGCAACGCCAGCCTGGAGCGCAAGCGGCGCATCCTGGCCCACGGCGCGCGCCTGCTCGAGACCGACCCGCTCGAGGGCTACGACGAGGCCCTGCGCACCTGCCATCGGCTCCACGAGGAGCACCCCGAGCGCTACTGGCTCTCCGACCAGTACTCGAACGAGCACAACTGGCGGGCGCACCACGAGACGACGGCGGTCGAGCTGCTCGAGCAGACCGAGGGCAAGCTGACCCACTTCGTGGCCGGGATCGGCACTGGCGGGACGATCACGGGCGTCGGGCGGCGGCTCAAGGAGCACGACCCGTCGATCCGGGTGATCGCCGTCATCCCCGACCCGTTCCCCGGGATCGAGGGGCTCAAGCCGCTCGAGCGGCCGGAGGACATCCGCCCGAAGATCCTCGACGACTCGGTCATCGACGAGCGCGTGCGCGTCGGGATCGAGGACGCGTTCGACTACTGCCACCGCCTCGCCCGCCGCGGGCTGTTCGTCGGCCAGTCGTCGGGCGCCGTGCTCAAGGCCATCCACGAGGTCGCGCGGCGCGAGCGGCGCGGGCGGTTCGTGACCGTGTTCGCGGACCTGGGCGAGCGCTACTTCAGCACGGGCCTCTGGGACCCGCCCCCGGCGGCCTGACGCGCCACCGCTGGCTCGCCACGGGCCGGGCCGCCGCGCCTGCCGGGGCTGGCCCGGCGGATGCGAGCGCCCGGGGCGTGGACCTCTCCGTCGTCATGCGGTCGCTGCGCGGGCTCGCCGAGCAGGCGCTCACGATCCTGCCCCTGGCGGCCGCCGGCGCGGTCGCCTTCGTCATCTTCTACGCGATGGGCTGGGCGCTCGGCCGGGCCGTGCGCCGCGCCGCGAGCCGCTGGAGGCGGCAGCACAACCTCGCGATCGTGCTGGCGCGCCTCACGCGCTGGGGCGTGAACCTCGCGGGCCTCCTGGTCGCGCTGATGATCGCGCTCCCGGGCTTCCGCCCGGCGCAGCTCGCGTCGATCCTCGGCCTGGGCAGCGTGGCGGTGGGGTTCGCGTTCCGCGACATCCTGCAGAACTTCCTCGCCGGGCTGCTCCTCCTGTCGCAGGAGCCCTTCCGCATCGGCGACCAGATCGTCGCCGCGGGCTACGAAGGGACCGTGGAGCAGATCGAGACCCGCGCCACGTTCATCCGCACCTACGACAACCGGCGCGTGGTGATCCCCAACGCCGTGCTGTTCACCAGCAGCGTCATCGTGAACACGGCCTACCCGGTTCGCCGGCTCGAGCACGACCTGGGGATCGGCTACGGCGACGACATCGAGCGCGCGCGCGAGGTCATCCTGGCGGCCCTGCGCGAGGACCCCGAGGTGCTCGCCGCGCCGGCGCCGGACGTCCTCTGCGTGGACCTCGCCGACCACGCCGTGCGGCTGCGGGTGCGCTGGTGGGTGCGCCCGCCGGAGCGCCGCGATGCCCTCGACTCGCGCGACCGCGTGCTGGCCGACGTGAAGCGCGCGCTCACGGCCGCCGGCATCGACCTCCCCTTCCCGACGCACCAGGTGCTCCTCCACGACCAGACCGAGGAGGGCGACGGGGACCGGGCGCGTCAGCGCGAGGGCTGGCCCGTCGCCGGCGACGCCGCCCCCGCCGCCGGCGGCATCGCCCGGGCCCTGCGCGCGCTCGGCCCGGTCGCCCGGGCGGCCGAGCCCGACGCGACGGCGCGGCGCGCCGAGCGGACCGACCGCGCGGGCTGAGGCGCGCCGTCGATCACACCAGGTCGCCGAGGCGCCAGTTGGGCTGGGCGCGCTTGATCCGCTCGAACTCGCCGCCGTCGAGCCAGATCCCCTGGCAGGTGGGGCAGGTCTCGATGACGACGTGACGGTTGCGCGCGCTGGTCACGCGGATCATGCGCTTCTGGTCGATCGGGCAGGCGCCGGTCTTCTGGTCGAGCGCCTCGGGGTCCGAGCCGCCGAGGAGCACGCGGATCTTGCCCGTGTCGTGGTTGAGGAGCGGGCCCAGCTCGCCCTTGTCGAACCAGATCCCGCCGCAGCCCGCGCAGCGGTCGACCTCGGTCTCGTCGACCTGGAGCGGCTCGAGGCCGCCCTCGGGGGCGGGGCTGCACTTGGGGCAGAGCTTCGGGTCCGTCGCCATGGGGTGAAATCCTATCGCGCGACGCCGCCGTCGGGGACCAGCAGGTCGTCGAGCGCCGGCTCGAGCCGCCGCACCTCCCGGCGCGCCCAGCGCCGGGGCGGCGCGCCCGGCCCGTGGACGAACAGGACCCCCGAGGTCCGGGAGGCGCCGTCGGCCAGTCGCAGCACCTCGTCGAGCGAGGCCCCGGGCCGGCGCCAGGCGACCACGACGCCCTCGGCCAGGCACACCCGCCCGGCGGGTCCGTCGACCTCGCGCTCGACGCGCAGGCCGGCCAGCCAGGCGAACGTCTCGGGGAGGTCGACCGCCACGCGCCCGCCGCCCCAGGGCAGCCAGGCGCCGAGCGGGTCCTCCCACACGGCGGGGTCGAGCCGCAACCGGCCGCCGTCGAGGCGGAAGCCCACCTGACCCGGGGCGGCGCGCTCGCCCGGGCGCAGGAGGCTCGCCAGGGCCTGGTCGGCCGACTCGAGGGTCAGCGTCTGGAAGGCGCCGCCGCCCTTCCAGCCGTGCCGCGCGCTGACCCCCCTCGGGCAGCCGGCCACGACGCGGGCCAGGCGCGGCCGCGCGTAGGCCTCGAGCGCCGCCGCCCGCTCGATCGTGACCCAGCGGCGGCCGGTCTTGTGGGCCACGGCGGCCGTCGTGCCGGAGCCGGCGTAGGGGTCGAGCACGAGGTCGCCCGGGCGCGACGACGAGAGGATGATCCGCTCCAGCAGGTCCTCGTTCTTCTGCGTCAGCCCGGCGCAGCCCACCTTCTCGCGGCTGAAGCTCTTCAGCTGGATCGAGTCCAGGCGGTCGAGGGCGCTGCAGTTCCAGGTGTCCTCGAGCGGGTAGCCGGCCCCCGTGGGCGGCTTGCCGTCGCGGCGCACGTAGCCCGCCGGGTAGGGCAGGTGCTGCTTCACGAACAGCGGCCGGGGCGAGCGGCCGTAGTGGTAGATCGTGTCGTGGTTGCGGATGAACTTGTTCGCCCGCGACTTGAAGCCCGAGACCCAGCCGATGCGCCAGATGACCTCCGTCACGTGGTGCAGGTGCTCGTCGAGGAGCAGGCGCAGGCGCTCCTTCTCGTGGCCGTCGATGTGCGCGAAGAGCGCCGCGTCGGGGCGCAGGAGCGGCACGAGCAGGCGCAGGCGCTCGTCGAGCGCCGCCAGCCACAGGTGCGACGGCAGGCGGTCGGCGTAGGCGAACCCGTCGCTCGTCGTGTTGAACGGCGGGTCGAGGTAGGCGCACTGGACACGACCCCCCAGGCGCGCCGCCAGGAGGCGCAGGGCCCGCGCGTTGTCGCCCTCGACCAGGAGGCCGGCGGCGGCCCGCTCGCGCGCCCCCAGCGCATCGACGACGCGCCGACCGAGCGCGCCCGGCAGGGCGCGCGTGTCGACCACGCCGCCCTGGGCCTCCCCGACCTCCGCGACGACGTCGGCCGCGAGCGCCGCGGGCAGGGCGGCCGGGTCGACCACCCACGACGACGCGAGCACGAGCGGCGGCCGGGTCCACAGGGCCACGCGCGCCCGCTCGACCGCCGCGCGCGCCCGCGCCAGGGCGCGCGCGGCGGCCAGCGTGGCCCGCTGCTGGGCGACCTCCTGCGCCGGGTCGCCCGCCCCGTCGAGGAGACGAGCACGCAAGGCGTCGGCCGCCGCCCGCAAGGCGGCGGCCTCGAGGCGCGCCTCGAGGTCCGGCGCGAGGGTCTCGCAGGGGCCGTCGTCGCGCTCGACGACGTGCTCCCCGCGGTGGGCCCACGCGAGGCCGACCGGCCCCCCCGGCGCGGCCGGGAGGACCGGGGCGGCCAGGGCGGCCGCGGCGTCGCGCCCTGCTCGCTGCGGATCGGGCGCGCCCGAGAGCGCCTCGTCGGCCTCGGCCCGGGCGAGCGCCAGGTCGGCCGCGAGCCACGCGGTCACCGCCTCGGCGCCCCAGCCCTCGGCGGGCGGGCCGTCGACGGCGGCCGGGATCAGGCGAGGCGGCGGCGCGGCGCGGCGGCGGATCACGCCGTCACTGTCGCACCCGCCACCGACGCCCCGGTCGCGGGTACCATCTCCCGGCAGGAAGACCGGCAGGAAGTCCGCTGACATGACCGACGAGCGCCTGCGGCACCTGCGCCGGGCGGCGGCCGACGACCCGGCCGCACGCATCGCGCTGCTGACCGCGCGCCTGCGCGCGGGCGACCTCCCCGAGGACCGCCTGCGCCTCGCGGCGCACCTCGGAGACCCGGCGGCGCGCGAGGTCTTGGGCGCCGCACCCCCGGCGACCTCGTCGATCGGCCGCTGGGTCCACGGCCTGGCGCCGTGGTCGGCGGACGACGGCTGGCCCGCCTGGGCCGCCGAGGCCTACGCGCGCGCTGCCGCCGCGGCCGCCGCGGCGGTCCTCCCCTGCCTCGAGCGCGACCCCGAGCAGGCCGCGGCCGCCGGGCGCGCCGTCGCGGCGATGGACGCCTGGCTCGCCTGCCCGTGCGACGCCCACGCCAGGGCCGTCGTCGCCGCCGGGACGCCCTTCGAGCACGTCCCGGCCGGCCCGGCCGCCCTGTTCGCCGGGCGCGCGCGGCGCTTCGCCGCGGGCGCCCTGGCGCGGATGTGCGGCGTGCCGCTCCTCGAGGGGCCGGCGCGCGCGTCGGCCACCGAGGCCGCGACGAGCGCCGCGCGCGCGACCTCGATCGACGTCGTGCGCGCCGCGATCCGCGACGCGCTCGTCCCCTGGGCGCTGCTCGCCGCGGAGCCCCCCCGGCGCCCCTGACCAAGACGGCGTTTCGTCGGTGACCAGCCTTCGACCGGAGCAGCACGTGAGGCGAGGGCGACGAGGCTGAGCCGCGGCGGCGAGGCGCGCGGGCGACGCCGTATCGGCATACTTCGAGCCCGCGCGCGCGCCGCCGCGGCCAGGCACGTCCTTCGCAGCCGTCGAGCACACCTCAGCCGAGGGTGGCCTCGAGCCGGTCGGCGATCGTGCGCACGACCTGCACGCGCGCCCAGCGCTTGTCCTCGGCGGCCACGATCGTCCACGGCGCCGCGGCCGTGCTCGTCCGGGCGACCATGTCGTGGATGGCGAGCGCGTAGGCGTCCCACTTCTCGCGGTTGCGCCAGTCCTCGTCGGTGATCTTGTGCTGCTTCCAGGCCGTCTGCTGGCGCTCCTGGAAGCGCGCGAGCTGCTCGTCCTTGCTCATGTGCAGCCAGAGCTTCGTGAGCGCCATCCCGTGGTCGACGAGCTGCTCCTCGAAGGCGGAGATCTCGCGGTAGGCGCGCCCCCACTCGTCGGGGCTGGCGAAGCCCTCGACGCGCTCGACGAGGACGCGCCCGTACCAGGAGCGATCGAAGATCGTCAGGTAGCCGGCCAGGGGCAGGTGGCGCCAGAAGCGCCACAGGTAGTGGTGCGCCCGCTCCTCGTCGGTCGGCGCGGCGATCGGGATGACGCGCAGGAGCCGCGCGTCGAGGGCGGCCGCGACGCGGCGGATCGCGCCGCCCTTGCCGGCGGCGTCCCAGCCCTCGAAGACGATCACGCTCGAGACCCGCCGCCGCCGCGCCTCCCAGGCGAGCTCGAACAGCCGCCGCTGCTCGGCCTCGATCTGGCGGTCGTAGTCCTCCGGCGCGAGCCGGGAGGCCGCCAGGTCGACCTGGTCGAGGACGGTCGGGGCGGCAGCCGGCGCCGGGACCGGGACCGGGACCGGCGCCTGCGCCGGGGCCGCCGCCGGGGCCGGGGTCGCCGCCGGCGTGGCCGCCAGCCGGCGCTCGATCGCGGTCAGGATGGTCCCGGCGGCGGCCAGGTCGCGATGGCGGCGGTCCTCGGAGTCGATGATGTGCCACGGGCAGCTCTGCGTGTCGGTCGCGCGGATCGCGGCGTCCGACAGCCGGGCGAAGGTGGCGTAGCGCTTGGCGAACTTCTTCGTCAGCGGCGAGAGCTTCCACTCCCCCTTTCGCCCCTTGCGCGGGTCCTTCAGCCGCGCCGCCTGCGCCTTCTTCGACAGGTGGAACCACAGCTTGACGATCAGCGCCCCGTCGAGGGTGAGCATGCGCTCGAGCGCCTCGATGCGGGCCAGGGCGCGCTCGAGCTCGGCGTCGGTGAGCTGGTCGAAGGCGCGGGCGACGATCGGCTGCGTGTACCACGAGCCGAAGAACACGGCGATGGTCCCCCGCGCCGGGAGCCGGCGCCAGAAGCGCCAGTGGCGTGGGCGGTCGCGCTCCTCGTCGGTCTCGTCCCAGAAGGCCTGCACCTGCACGCCGCGCGGGTCGAACCACTCGGTGAGCCGGTTGACGACCTCGCTCTTCCCGGCGCCCTCGACGCCCGAGACGATGATCACCACCGGCACCTGCGCGGCGCGCAGCGCCCGCTGCGCCTCGAGGAGCCGCGTGACGAGCTCCGGCACACGCGCGGCGTAGGTGGCCTTGTCGACCTTCTGCCCCAGCTCGGCGGCCTCGAACACGCGTCTCCCCCTCACTCGCTCGGCGGTGGTCCGCGGCGCCCTCCGCGGTCCCGGCCCGCGGGCGCGGGCACCTCGTGGTCTCCAACGGGACGTCCGGCGCGCGCGGTCATGCGCCGGCGCGCGGCCACCAGCCTACCGGCAGGACCTGCGGCGGGAGCGTGGGTCGGAGCCGCTCGACGTGCGCGAAGAGCGCCGCCGGGGCCCCGTCCGGGTCGGCCCCCGCGGCGAGCCGCGGCAGGAGGGCGCGCGCGCGGGCGGCCCGGTCGGCGAAGGCGCCGTGGACGGCCGTCGCCAGCGCCCGCGCGCGCGCCGGGTCGGCGTGCAGCTCGGCCGCGAGCGGGTCGATCCAGCGCGGCCCGGCCGGGGCGGCGACGAAGCGCGCCAGCGCCACGACGGTGCTCGGGTGCTCCTCGGCCAGGAGCGCGTCGAACAGGTCCGGGTCGACCACGCGGTCCCCGGCCGAGGTGCGCGGCGGCGCGGCGTCGAGGTCGTCCTCCTCGAGGACGAGCGTCGTCGCGCCCAGCGCCGCCGGCCGCCCCGGGAGGAGGAACGCCGCGTGGATCGGGGCGCCGTCCAGGCGCGTGCCGAAGCGGCTCCCCTCGTCGCGGAGGACGCGCCGCCGGTCGAGGCGCAGGAGCGTGGCGTGGAGGCGCGAGACCGACCGGTCGTCGAGGCGCACCTCGCACTCGGGGCCGCGCCCGATCCGGTGCGCGAGCCGCTCGCCGAGCTCCACCACGCGCGGCGCGCCGTCGCCCTCGATCCGCAGGCGCGCGGCGCGCGGGCGGTGCGCCGGCGTGACCTGCGGCGGATGGGCGCCGCTCGCCTCGTCCCACCAGGCGAGCCACTCGGCCTCGTCCTCGCCCAGGTTCTCGTGCGTCGCCCGGAACAGCGCCTCGATGGCGCGGGCCCGGCGCGCGCGCAGGAGCGCGTCCAGGCGCGCGGCGGCCGCCTCGGCCAGCGCGCCGTCGCCCAGCGCGGCGTGCAGGAACGCGCGCGACGAGGCGACCTGCCGCTCGAGCGCGGCGACCGGGAGCCGCTCGAGGTGCGCGATGACGAGGCGCCGGTCGCGCTGCTCGGCCAGCGCGTCGGCGAACGGGAGCGGCACCGGCCGCACGCGCACGCGCGCGTCCGACGCCGCGACGAGCGGCTGCGCGCTCACCCCGGCGTCGACGAAGGTCAGCTCGACCTCCCCCACGCGCACCGCGTCCCCCGGCCGCAGGTGGGCGCGGGCGACCGGCAGCCCCTGCACGCGGACGCCGCCGCCGAGGTCGACCACCTCGTAGCCGGTGCGGGTCAGCTCGACCCGCGCGTGGGTCGGGCTCACCGACGGGTCGTCGAGGACGACCTCACAGGCCGGGTCGCGGCCGACCGTGAAGCTCGTCCCGGGCAGGAGCGGGTGACGCCGCCCGCCCCCGCGCTCGAGCAGCGCCGGCACGTGCACGGGGCGGCCGGTGATGACGGCGTCCAGCTCGTCGACGACCTCGGCCGCCGACGCGTAGCGGCAGCGGCGGTCGCGCGACATCATGCGCAGGATCACCAGCTCGAGGTCCTCGGGCACCTCGGGCGCCAGGGCGCGCGGCCTGGCGAAGTCGCCCTCGAGCACCTTGCGGCAGATCGTCATGGGGCGCTCGCCGGCGAACGGGAGCTGCCCCGTGACGAGGTGATAGAGCGTCGCGCCGAGCGAGTAGACGTCGCCGCGCGCGTCGACGCGGTGGTCGCCCCACTGCTCGGGCGGCATGTAGTGCGGCGTGCCCATGACCTGGCCGGCGAGGCTGATCCCTTCGTCGACGTCCACGCCGCGGGCCAGCCCGAAGTCGAGGACCTTCACCCGGCCGTCGGCGGTGACGCGGACGTTGCCGGGCTTGATGTCGCGGTGGACGACGCCGAGCGCGTGGGCGGCCGCCAGCCCGCGCGCGACGTCGCGGCCGAGGCGCGCCGCCTCGAGCGGCGGGAGGCGCCCGGTCCGCTCCAGGCGGTCGGCCAGGTCCTCGCCCTCGACCAGCTCCATGACGATGTGCGGCAGGGCGCCCTCGAGCTCGACCGCGTGGATGCGCACGACGTTGTCGTGCACGACCCTGCTGGCCAGCAGCCCCTCGCGCGCGAACCGGGCCCGCCACACGGGGTTCCTCGCATGCTCGGGCGCCAGGAGCTTGACGACCACCGGCGCGTTGTCGGTGTGGTGCTTCCTCCGCGAGCCTTCGCCGGCCTCGCGGGACGTCTCGCCGTCGGAGGGGCGAGGTTCGGTCGGGTCCGCGAGCCCGGCGCCGGCTCGCTCCGGCGCACCACCGGCCGCCCCGTGCGCCCGCCACACGATCCCCATGCCGCCCTGCCCGAGCTTGCGCTCGAGGACGTAGCCCGACATGCGGTCGCCGGGCCGCACCTCCGGCGCGACGCCCGCCGCCTCGGCGGCGACGCGCGCCGCCTCGTCGGCGTGCAGGTGGCCGCGGGCGACGAGCCAGGTGAGGAAGCTCGAGCCTCCGCCCGCGGCGCGCCAGGCCTCCTGGGCGGCGACGGCCGACGCGCGGTCGAGGAGGCCCAGGGCCACGACGCGCTCGCGCGCGGCGTCGCCGGCGTGCTCGCGGTCGGTGACCCAGGCCGTCGTGGAGACGCTCTCGGGCATGACCCGACCGGCACGCAGGGGGAGTGCCACGCCTGTCCGCATTGCAGCGCAACGAGTTGCACCTGGAGGCGTCCCGCCGGAGTGACGGTTCGCAGGCTCGAGACGGCTGGCGAACGCTTCCGTGCGAGTGTTCGGGCGCCCGACACCGCGCTGTACGATCCTCCTACAGGTCTGCCCGACCCCAACGTAAGGCATTGCCCGATCAGCCCCTGACCGATGGTGTAGGGCGTGCGCAGGCGCCCCGCGGGAGGGTGTCATGCGGCGTAAGAGTCGACGGAGGGGCAGCGCCTTGGTCCTGGCGCTGATCGTCGTCGTCGTGATCGTGTCGCTCGTCACGGCGTTCACGGACGGCGTGTTCCAGGAGTCCCGAGCAACGACGCACACGATCGAGCGGAGCCAGGCCTTGTTCACTGCCCAGAGCGGCGTCTGGGCGGCCGTCAACTGGCTGTCGCAGGGCAACGACTCGCAGTTCACGGCGAACTGGACCGGCGCGGCGGCCTCGACCAGCCAGCGCGCCCTCGCCGGCAACATCACGAGGTCGACCGCCAGCCCGCCGGTGTACGCGGCCCAGAGCGCGGGCCTGAGCGATGCCGACGGGGACGGGGTCTACGACTTCTCCGCCGACCCGGTGTTCAAGGTGGCGGCGAACCGCGGCGGGTACTTCGAGGTGCGAATCCTCCGTGTCACGGGCCCGCTGGACACGACCTTCCGCATCGTCGCGCGCGGGGTCAAGGACGACCACATCCGCACGGTCGAGGCCTGGACGCGACGCGAGGCCGAGGGCTTCCGCCCGTTCGCGCGCGGCGCGCACGGCGAGTCCAGCGTGCTGATGAACAGCAACGTCTTCACCGACAGCTACGCCTCGAAGAGCGGCCCGCGGAGGGCCAACCCCAGGGCGACGAGCACGACCAGCTCGCGACACGCCGTGAGCTCGTACTACGACGACCCCACGCACGGGAGGTTCGCCGTCAGGGACCCCCAGAGCAACGCCCAGCTCACCGACCCGGTCTACGGCGGGAACCTGTTCATGCGCAGCACGACGGGCAACAAGGCCGACGCCAAGGGCGACGTCTCGTCGAACGGCAACATTCGCCTGAACGGCTCGGCGCAGGTCCACGGCGACGCGACGCCTGGCGTCGGCAAGACCGTCACGCTCGACAGCAACAACGTCGCCGTGAGCGGCAGCACCACACCGCACACGCAGGCGGTCCAGAACCCGGTGCCGACCGTCACCGCCCCGACGACCGCCGACAACGGCTCGGTCGCGGGCATGCCTGCCCGCGGCAGCGCGATGAACCTGCAGAACAGCGGGACGACGACCTACGACTTCAAGAGCCTCGGCGACAACCCCAGGATCGTCCTCAGCTCGATCGACCTGAACTCGAACCGCACCGTGGTCCTCTCGGGCAACGCGGGCCAGGTGATCGACATCTACGTGACGAGCAGCAACAAGGAGGCGATCAAGCTCAACAGCAGCTGCCACATCCTGATCAACCCGCCCGGTCAGAACAGCGGGCCGACCGTGCGGATCCACACGCAGGGCGGGATCGTGCTGAACTCGGGCTGCTCGGTCAACCGCACCGGTGACCCGATCCAGCTCCAGTTCTACTCGAGCTTCAACCACAGCTCGGACCCGGGGATCAACTTCAACTCGGAGGCCACCTCGCAGGGGGCGTTCTACGCCCCCCGCGGCCACGCGATCTACAACTCGGCCGCCGAGTTCTTCGGCGCGGTCGTGGCCCGGAGCGTGACCATGAACTCGGGCGTGCTCTTCCACTACGACGAGTCGCTGGCCGACCTGAGCACCTCCAGCTCGGCCAACTACCTCTACACGCCCCGGGCGATGAAGGTGCGCCAGTGATGCGCCTCCCGCTGGCCCTGGCCGCGGCGCTCCTCCTCGGGGGGCCGGCGGCGGCGCAGGACGGCCGCCCGCGGCCGCAGGGCCCCTCGGTCCGGGCCCTTCTCGAGGAGCTGGTCGGGCAGTTCGCTCGCCGCGACCGCTCGTTCGACGCCCTGGCCTACGGCGTCTGGAGCCTGGGTGAGCCGGCCGTCCGGCCGCTCGTGGAGCTGATCGTCGCGCGGCCCGACCTGCCGCGGCGGGACCTGGCGCGCCTCCTGGCGCACCTCGGCCCGGCCGGCGAGGGGGCCCTGGTGACGCTCGCGCTCGGCAAGGACGCGCTCGTCTCGGCCGCGGCGGCCACCGTCCTGGCCGCGGAGGGGCAGCCCTCGGCCCTGCCGGCGCTCGTCGACGCCTTCGCCGAGCAGGAGCGGCGCGAGGTGGTCGACGTCGCCGCCCGCGCGGCGACCGCGATCTGCGTGCGGACGGGCGAGGTGCCGTTCGAGCTGCAGCGGCGGCTGTGGCGGATCGTGGAGGAGGCCCGGGCCGCCGCGGAGAAGGGCCGCTGGGACCCGCGCACGCGCCCCGCGCTGCACGTGCTCGTCTCCAGCGGCGACGCCGAGGCCGCGCGGACGCTCCTGGCGCTCCTGGGCGACCGGACGCTGCGCCGCGACGCCCTCTCGCTCCTCGTCGAGCTCGAGCCCGCGGTGGACGAGCCGGACGTGCCGCTGCTCGAGCTCCTGCGCCAGGTCCTCGACGCCCCGAACCTGCGCTACGAGCGCGGGCTGGCCCTTCAGGCGCTGACCCGCCTGGGCGGCTTCCACGTGGTGACCGACCTGCTCGAGCTCGCCGCGGAGCGCCAGGAGGCCGATCCGCGCTTCACGGCGGAGGTGCTGCGGCTGCTCAACGGCATGGCCGGGGCGCGCTTCGAGCGGCTGCAGGACTGGCAGTGCTTCTGGGAGCAGGTCCTCGCGCCGGCGGTGAGCCGCGACGCCGAGCTGCTCGAGGAGCTCCCGCACGCCGACCTCGCGCAGGCGGCGAAGCTGGTCGGGCGGCTCTCCCCGCTGCCGCATCCGCGGACCCTCTCGGCCCTCCGGGCGCTCGTCGACCCCTGGCTCGTCGAGGAGGAGTGGCACGACGAGCAGGGCCAGGTGGCCGCGGCGGTCTGCCGGGCGCTCGCCCACCAGGGCCGTCGGGCGGCGGGCCTGCTGATCGACCTCCTGCAGGCGCCCGGGGGCGGGCCGGCGGTGAAGGAGCAGGCCTCGCGGGCGCTCCAGACGATCGCCCGCGACCAGGTCGAGGGCGCGCCCGCCTACTGGCGGAGCGTGTTCCCCGAGGCGCGGACGCGGCTCCGGGCCGAGCCGGAGCCCGAGGCGGGCGAGGAGCCCGAGGGGGAGGAGCAGTCGTGAGGAGACCGGTCATGGACGCGCGCCCGAGCGGGCGCGAGGGGATGTCGCTCGTCGAGATCGTGGTGGCCACGGGCCTCATGGTCGTGGCGCTGCTCGGCCTGTTCAGCGCCCTCCTGGGGGGGCAGACGCTCAACTCGCTCACGCGCGAGCGCACCCAGGCCGCCACGCAGGCCGCCGCCAAGCTCGAGGAGGTGTGCTCGATGCCCTGGGGCACGACGCCGACGAGCGGGATCATGTCGCGCAACGGCGAGACGTTCCAGGTCCTGGTGACCCCCACCAACACCACGGGACCGACCCTCAAGCCCGGCGCGGGCGTGGCGAGCGGCGCCGTCGCGGTCGCCGACGTCGCCGGGATGACCGACCTGCGGCGGGTCACGGTGACCGTGACCTGGTACTCGAGCGCCGCGGCCAAGAACGTCAGCCTCACCACGTCCTCCCTGGTGGCGAAGAACTGAGGCCCATGAAGCACCTCACGCGCGCCCGCCGCCTCGACCGCGCGGGCTTCAGCATGATCGAGGTCATGATCGCCCTGGCGATCCTGGCCGTGTCCATGGTCGTCGTCACGGGCTCGCTCATGACCGCCCAGCGGACGATCAACGAGTCGGTCGCGCAGGAGGCGGTCAACGCCACGGCCCGCCGCGTCGCCGAGCGCGTGGCCAACGAGCTGCGCGACCTCAACTTCACCGTCGCGGACATGGTGCCGAACGCGCCGTCCGACTTCCGCCCCACCGGCACGCCCTCGGGGACGGCGGCGAACAAGCTCCGGTTCCGGGTGCTGACCGACTTCGACGCGACGACGACCCTGGCCACGCTCTCGCCCACGCGCCTGAGCGCGAGCTTCTGCGAGCTCTACCGTGACCCGGCCACCAACCGGGTCTACGTCAGGCGCGGGTCGGGCTTCACGTACGAGGTCGCGCGGGAGCACGTCACGGACCTGGTCGTGACGCGCGCGATCAACACCGTGAGCGGCGTCAGCGGCCCGCCGACGCTCCTCATCACGGTCCAGGTGACCCGGCGCGACCCCATCACGCCGGGGCGGACGATCGTCGGCGCGGCGCAGAGCCGGGTCGTCCTGCGCAACCAGATCGCCACCGCCAACTGATCAGCGCCCGCTCGCCCCGCCGACCTCGCCGAGCGCCTCTCGCAGCGAGCCGCCCGCCGCGGCGGGCGGCTCGAGCGTGGCGACGAGCGCGCGCTGGACGCGCGCGCGGTCGCCGCGCACCCAGGGCGTGGTGTCCTCGACCACGCACCGGACGACCACCCGGCTCGCCGGCGCGACGACGACGCGGCGCGCGCCCGCCGCGGTGGCCGCCTCGAGCCGGAGGGCGAGGGACGGGTCGTCGCCCTCGGCCAGGTCCCAGCGGACGACGGCCTGACCCGGGGGCAGCCACGTCTCGATCGAGAGCGCCACGCCCCCCTCGACCGCGGCCTCGGTCAGGGCCGCCGGCCGGGCGTGCTCGTGGAAGGCCACGACGAGCGCCTCGCGGCACACGACGCAGAACGAGGCCGCGTCGCTGCGCATGATGCAGTGGGGCTGCGCCCGCCAGGCGCTCCGCGCGCGCAGGGCGGCGCCCTCATGGAGACCCACCGGCGTCGCGTCGGGGTCGAAGCCGCGGGTGAACGGGATCGCCGCGCCCGGGGGGCGCTGGCGCGACGTGACGAGCGGCGCGTCGCGGTCGAGCCAGGCCTCCCAGGGCGTCTGCGCCCGGTCGAAGGCGGCGTTGGGCGCGTGGTCGTCGTGGTCGTCGTGGCCGTGCGCGTCGCCCGGGCGCTCCTCGACGAGGCCGCCGAGCGAGTGGCCGAGCTCGTGGGCGGTCACGAGGAGCAGGTCGAGGCCGTGCTGGCGGTTGCGCGCGTCGCGGTTGCGGCTGACGACCGACACGCGCCCGCCGCGGTGCGCCGTGCCGCCGAAGCGGTCCTGGTTGACGACGACGTGGATCAGGTCGGCGGCGAACCCGGCCGCCACCGTCGCCCGCCCGACGAGCGCGTGCAGGCGGCGGACGTCGAACTCCATGCGGTTCGAGGGGACGGGCTGCGGGTAGCGCACCTGCAGGTGCGTCTCGCCGCGGCGCGCGACGGGCAGGAACACGAGGTGCACGTTGAACAGGCCGCGGTAGGTGGCGAACGGCTCGACCTCCTCGAACAGGCGCAGCACCTCGCGCGCGTCGGCGTCGAAGCGGGCCCGCTCGGCCGCCCCGTAGCCGTCGGCCACGACGACGAGGTCGAGCGCGTTCCACTCCGGGGCCGAGCGCAGGACCGTCGTGACGGTCCCCTCGCGGCCCTCGTGCTGGAACGCCACGTCCTGGCCGCGACCGTCGACCCCGAGCAGGGCGATCCAAGCGCAGGCGATCCACCAGGCCTTCATGGCCGCGACCAGCGCGAAGCCCGGGCCGGACGGCAACGTTGAACTTATGGACGTTCGGTCACAGAAGCTTCACGGAAGCGACCCACACGCGAGCCGCACGGCGGAATCGGAGACGAACGCAAGTCCATGCCGGGCCATGGCGGAAAAAAGCGCGTATCCCGGCGCGGGTCCTCCCCGTCGTGTCGGGTGAGCCGGGCGGAGCGCCCGGCGAGCCGACCCCGAGAGAGAGAGACCCATGACCCGCCTCACCGCGCTGCTCGCCTCGACCCTCATCGTCTGCATGCACTCGGGCGTCGCCGCCGCCCCGCCGGCCGACCCCGTCGCGGCCCTCGGCTGGCTCGAGGGCCGCTGGCGTGGCGAGGGCCCCCGGGCCCAGCGGTTCGAGGCGATCTACACGTCGCCCGAGGGCGGCGTGATCCTGGGCCTGACCAAGGGCTTCAGCGGCGAGCGCGTCACCTTCACCGAGTTCGAGCGGATCGAGGCGCGCGATGGGCAGGTCGTGCTGCTCCCGTTCCCGGGCGGACGGCCGGCGGCCACCTTCACGCTGACCGAGCACGACGCGGCCGCGCGCCGCGCCGTGTTCGAGAACCCCGAGAACGACTTCCCGTCGCGGATCGTCTTCGACCGGCCGGCCGACGACACCCTGCGGATCACCCTCGAGGGCGCGCCCGGCGGGACGCCGCGGGCGATGGTCCTGGACCTCCGGCGCGGCTGACCCGCCGCGTCGGCGCGAGCGCCACCTCGACCTCGCGCGAGCGGAGCGGCAGGCCGGCGAACAGGAGCGTCGCCTGCAGGCGCAGGCGGCGCCGGTCGCGACCGCGCGCGCGGAGGGCCGGTCCGGGGACGACCTCGAACGAGAGCGCGTGGCGCCCCGACACGTCCTCGCCGGGCGCCGACGGCCCGGCCAGGACGACCTCCTCGCGGGAGAAGACGCGCCAGTCGCGGTCGCTGGGCCGCCGCCGCTCCGTGACGACGGAGACGACGAGCGTCCCCACCTGCGCGCGGGCGTGCAGGGCCAGGAGCACCTCGCCGCGCACGACCGGCGGACCAGGGGCGAGGGGAGCGACGCGCAGGTCGATCGCGTCGACCCGCGGGCGCCGCCCGCGCCGGACCCGGCGGCGGCGCACCGCGGCGAGGGCGGCCGGCGGCGCCGGCTCGCGCGTGGCGCGCACGGGGCAGGCGGTCCAGGCGGCCGGCCCGTCGAGCGCGAACGCGGGGGCCTCGACCTCGTGCAGGGCGGGCGGGGCCTCGAGCGCCGGCGGCGCCGACCGGCCGTCGACGAGCGGCACGACGACCGGCGCCGAGCGCACCCCCGGCTGCGCGTCGAGCTCGGCCGTGACGACGAGCGTCTGCCGCGGGCCGAGCCCCTCGCCCGGGACCTGACCGCGCCAGCGCAGCGGCGCCGGGTGCAGGGTGAAGCGGAACGTCGTCCGGCCGCGCGCCAGGAGGAGCCCGCGGCGCGGGCCCGACCAGGCCCGCAGGCGCTCGAGCCACGAGCGCGCCGCGCCGCCGACGAGCGCCGCCTCCTCGACGCGCAGCGACGCCGGCCCCTCGGGCGTCTCGAGCAGGGTCTCGACGCGCAGCCGCAGCCCCTGGCCGCGCACCGGCTCGGCCGCGTCGACGACGAGCGTCCCCTCGAGCCCGCGCCCGACGTCGGCCAGCGGCGCGAGCGTGAGCCGGAGGGCGAGGTCGCGCCGCCGGCCGCGCTCGACCTGCGGCGGCTGCACCGAGAGGAACCCGAGCGAGCGCCGCAGGCGCTGGCGCCCACCGACGGGCAGGAACGGGTGCAGCGACCCGACGACCCGCGCGGCGCCCGGGTCCGCGCGGAAGCGGGCGGCGCGGCAGCCGAGCACCGTGCAGCGCCCGTGCTCGAGGAAGCACGCCTGGTGGTGCTCCGTCCCGCACGCCGCGCAGGCCACGACCGCGTCCTGGCTGGACGGGCCGAGGAGGGCGGCGAGGCAGTAAGGGCAGCGGAGATCGGCCATGGTGTGGTCGACGGCTGCGGCCGCGGATGCCGGGCGATGCGGCGCGCGCGCGGGTCGTAGGATCAGGCGATCGATACGACCCGCGCGCGCGCCGCCTCGCCTCGGCCTCCGCAGCCTCGCCTCGCTCCTTGCTGCGTTTCACCCGGGGCCTGGGCGCGTCCGTTCCGAGCTTGCCTCCCGGAGGCGGGTCGCGCCATCAGAGCAAGTGCAAGCGGACTCCCAAGCGCTCGAGGAGCGCCTCCTTGCGCTCCTCCGGCGGGCAGGCCTCCCACGCGGCGCGGTCGGTGACGAAGCCCAGCGCGCAGTGGGTGGCGAAGTGCAGCGACCGGACGACGTCGTGCTCGACCTCGACGCGGGTCGGTTCGACCGAGGCCAGGCGCAGGTCGAGGTGCCACACGGCGTCGGCCTCGCCGTCGCTCGTCGTGAACGCCACGCGCTCGCCGGGCGGGCTCACGGCGACGTCCACGACCTCGCCCGCGGCGAGCAGGCTCCACTCCTGGAACACGCCCTCGGCGAAGCGGCGCACCTCGACGCGCTCGCCGTCGGGCGCCGTCCGCGCCCAGGCGACCACGCGCGCGGCGAGGCTGCAGGCGAAGGCGCGCGCCCGCTCGCCGGCGCGCGGGCTGAACGGGGTCACACGGTAGCGCTTGCCCTCCTGCTCGAGGACCAGCCAGCGCTGGCCGTCGAGCCGGTCGAGGACGAAGTCGCCCTGCCAGGTGCGCTCGAGCCGGCGCGGCAGGGGCGGCGGGGCCGGCGGCGCGTCCCACAGCGCCGGGTCGGCCGGCGGCCCGAAGCGGGCCAGCGGGTCGAGCTCGCCGAGCGCCCAGGCGGCGAGGGCCCCGCGCACGGCGAGCGCCACCTCGCCCTCGGGGTCGTCGACGCGCCCCTCGAGCGCGAGCGCGTCGGCGGCCTTGGCCGCCGCGCCGCGGGCGGGGCTCGTGCGCGTGCGCGCCTCGAGCAGGAGCGTGGCCTCGCGCAGGGCCTCCCAGGCCGGCGCCCTGGGGTCGCGCGTGTCGAGGAGGAAGGTCGCCCGCCCGGCCCGCGCCGCCTCGGCCGCCGCGGCGTCGCGCCCGTCGGGCCGCGTGAGCCAGGCGGCGAGCGCCTCGACGACCGCGCGCGGGCGTCGTGCACCGGGTCGCCCGGCGCGACGACGATGCAGGCAGCAACCGACGGCCTCAGCGCGGCGCGCACGACGCCTCCGCGCCCCAGGCGTCGAGGCCGCACGACGGCCAGCGGCGGATCGGCGAGCGGCCCCACCGCGGCGCGACCGCCAGCCGCGCCCCGGCGTCGCCCGCGTGCGCCGCCAGGCGCAGGCGCTCCGGGTCGAGGTCGCCGCGGCGCACGCGCTCCCATAGCGCGCGCGCCCGCGCCTCGGCCCCGCCCGCCCCGGCGGCCCGCTCGTAGCCCCGCGCCCGGTCGTCCACGGCGTGATGGTACTCCGCCGGTGTCCCGGGCGCCGGGGATCGACGATCATGGCGCGCGTGCCCCCCGCCGTCCGCCTGCGCCAGGTCACGAAGGTCTACGCGCACTCGCGCGTCGAGGTCCACGCCCTGCGTGGCGTCGACCTCGACGTCGAGCCGGGCGAGATGGTCGCGATCACGGGCCCGTCCGGCTCGGGCAAGTCGACGCTCCTGCACGTGGCGGGCGCCCTCGACCTGCCGACGGCGGGCGAGCTCGCCGTCCTCGGCGAGGACCTGCGGGCGCTCTCGGACGACCGCCTGGCCGCGTTCCGCCGCCGGCGTCTGGGGTTCGTGTTCCAGTTCTTCAACCTCCTGCCGACGCTCTCGGCCTGCGAGAACGCGGCGCTGCCGCTCCTCCTCGACGGCCGCGGCCGCCGCGAGGCGCTGGCCAGGGGCGCGGCGCTCCTCGAGCGCGTGGGCCTGGGCGACCGCCTGGACCACCGCCCCGACGAGCTCTCGGGCGGGCAGCAGCAGCGGGTGGCCCTGGCGCGCGCGCTCGCCGGCGACCCGGCGCTGCTCCTGGCCGACGAGCCGACGGGCAACCTCGACTCCGAGGCCGGCGCGCGCGTCCTCGACCTGCTCGACGAGGCGCGGCGCGCGCAGGGGCTCACGGTGGTCCTCGTCACGCACGACCCGGGCGTCGCCGCGCGCGCCGACCGCGTCGTGCGGCTGAAGGACGGCCGCGTCGACCAGGTGACCCGGCCCGCGCAGCCGGGCGACGCGCCGTGAGGGCGCTCGTCGGGCCGGTGGCGCTGCGCCGCGTGCGCCTCGAGCCCGGCCGCACGGCGCTGCTGGTCGCCGGCGTGGCCCTGGGTGTGGCCGTGTTCGTGGCCGTGCGCGCGCTCAACCAGACCGCCGTGGCCACGCTCGGCAAGGTCGGCCAGGTGGCCGCCGGGGGCGCGGCGCTCGTGGTCGAGGGGGGCGCCGGCGGGGTGCCGCTCGACCTCCTCCCCGCCCTGCGCGCGGTCGAGGGCGTCGCGGCCGCCGCGCCGATCGTGGCCCGCTTCGCCCGCGAGCCGGTCGCCGACCAGGCCGGCCCCGACGCCGCCGACGCGCCGCGCGTGCTCGTCCTCGGGCTCGACCTGCTCGACCCGGCCGCGCGCGAGGTCGCCGCCGGCCGCGACGTGGGGGTCTCGCTCGACCCGGCGGCCCTGCTCCTGCCGCGCCCGGCGCTCGTCGCCGCGCCCTTCGCCCGCCGCCGCGGACTGGCCCCGCGCCAGCCGTTCGAGCTGTTCGCCCGCGAGGGGCGGGCCTCGTTCGTCGTGGCCGGCGTGTTCGAGCCGCGGGGGCCCGCGGCCGAGGTCACGGGCGGCGACCTCGTCGTCCTGCCGCTGGGCCTGGCGCTCGAGGCCTTCGGCCCCGAGGGGCGCGCCGACCGCGTGGCCGTCTCGCTCGCCGACGGGGCCGACGCCGACGGAGTCGCCGCGGGCCTCCGGGCGGTCGTCGCCGCGGCCCCCGGCGGCGCGGGGCTGCGCGTCGACGCGCCCGGCGCCGGCGCGCTCCAGCCGGGCGCCCTCCTCGGGACCATGCAGCTCGGCCTGACGATCGCGAGCCTGCTGGCGCTCGTCGTCGGGCAGTTCCTCATCTACAACGCCATGTCGATCGCCGTCGTCCGGCGCCGGCCGGAGCTCGGCGTCCTGCGCGCGGTCGGCGCCTCGCGCGCGCACCTCGCCCTCCTGCTCCTGGCCGAGGCGCTGGCCTTCGGGGCCGTCGGCTCGGCCCTGGGGCTGGGCCTCGGCGCGCTCCTGGCCGACGCCGCGCTCGGCCTCGTCAACGCTCAGGTGACGCAGCTCTACGCCATGCTCGACGCGCGCCGCGCGACGCTCGACGCCTCGACGGTCGCGCTCGGGCTCCTGGCGGGGCCGCTCGCGACCGTGCTGGCGAGCGTCCCCCCGGTCGTCTCGGCCCTGACCGTGTCGCCGGTCGAGGCCGCCCGCAAGGACCCGCCGCGCGGCCGCGCCGACCGCGCCGTGCGCGCGCTCGCCGCCGTGGGCGCGGCCGCGCTCCTCGGCTCGGCCGGCTGGTACGTCGCCAGCGCGGGGCAGTCGATCCCCGAGGGCGCGCTGCTCCTCGTGGGGGTCGCCGGCGGGGCGGCCCTCCTGGCCCCCTGGGCGGCCAGCCGCGCCGTGACCCTCCTGCGCCCGCTCCTGGCGCGCCTCGGCCCCACGGGCGCCCTGGCCGCCGACGCGCTGCTCGTGCGCCCGGGGCGCGCCGGCGTGACGGTGGCCGCGCTCATGGTGGCGCTCGGCGGCGTGCTGGCGATCTCCGGGCTCGTGCGCTCGCTCGAGCGCGCCGTCACCACGTGGGTCGCGCAGGTGCTCGTGGCCGACATCTACTGCGCGGCGAGCAACCCGCTCGGCAGCCAGGGCAACACGCTCCTCGACGCCGAGCAGGTCCAGGCGGCCCTGCTCGAGGTGGAAGGCGTGGCCAGCGCCTACCCGATCCGCTTCGTGTTCGAGGAGGCGACGACCCGCGCGCGCGGCGGCGACGAGCGGCGCGGCCAGGCGCTCGTCATGGCCTTCGACCTGGCCTTCCTCGGCGACCACTCGCGGATCCCCGTGACCGCGTCGGTCGACGGCGGCCTCAAGGGCGCGATCGCGCGCATCCTCGAGCGGCCGGCCGACCGCGTGGCGATCTCGTCGAACCTGGCCCGCGCGCGCGGCATCGGCGTGGGCGACCGGGTCACCCTGCGCACGCCGGAGGGCCCGTGGTCGCCCGAGGTGGTCCTGTGCGTCGTCGACTACTCGAGCGAGCACGGCTGCGTCTACGTCGACCTGCCCGAGTATCGCCGCCGCTGGAGCGACCCGCGCGCCAACGCCTTCGACCTCTTCGTGCGCCCGGGCGCCGACCCGGCCGCCGTCGCGGCCGACCTCCGCCGCCGGCTCGGCGGCCGCTACGACCTGTTCGTCACCGAGAACGCCGCCTTCCGCCGGCAGGTGCTCGTCGTGGTCGAGGGCGCGTTCACGGTCACCTACGCCATGCAGGTGATCGCCATCGGCGTGGCCCTCCTCGGCGTCGTGACGACGCTCCTGGCCACGGCGCTCGAGCGCACGCGCGAGCTGGGCGTCCTGCGCGCCGTCGGCGCCACGCGCGGGCAGGTGCGCCGGACGATCGTCACCGAGGCCGCCCTCCTGGGCGCGCTGGCCGGCGCGTTCGCCGCCGGGCTCGGGGCCGCCATGGGCCTGGCGCTCGTCACGCGGATCGTCTCCGGCCAGTACGGCTGGGACCTGGAGTACGTCTACCCGTGGGGCCAGGCCCTGTGGGGCGGGGCCCTGGCCACGGCGCTGGCCGCGCTGGCGGGCGCCCTGCCGGCCGAGCGGGCGGCGCGCCTCGAGGTCGTCCGGGCGCTCGAGGGCGAGTGACCGCTCCGGAAGAGCGCGGGCCCGGCCACCCCGACCGTCGGGGCGCCGGGCCCTCGCCCGAGCAACCGTGAGTCTTCGCGCCTCCATGAGGCTCAGGCGCCTACATGAGGCTCATGAACACCAGCGTCACCTTGAAGGCGACGCCGCTGACGAGCGCCTGGCCGAGGAGGCGGCGCATGCGGTCCATCTCGGCCAGCTTGCGCAGGGTCATGAAGCGCAGGTAGCTGAAGCGCGCGTAGAGGAGCTGCTCCGGGCTCTGGCGGTCCTGGCGCCGGTAGCTGTCCTTGAGGAACGCCTCGAACGTGGGCTGCGCGGCGTTGAAGCGGCGCCAGGAGAGCTCCTCGGGCACCTCGACCACCTCGCCGATCCGGTCCTCGTTGCCCCCCTCCGCGTGGACGGCGCGGCCGGCCAGGACGCGGAAGATGTAGGTGCGCACGAAGGCCAGCAGCAGGGCCACCGTCAGGCCCCAGGCGAGCAGGGCCAGGAGCCCCGCGAACGCGCGCGCGCCCAGGGCGCCCTTCATCGCCTGGAGCGCCGGCGAGAGGTCGGCCTGGAGCATGTAGCCCATGGCGAGCACGCCGAACCCCATGAGGAAGTTGCCCAGCTGGTCCACGGAGAGGACCGTCTGCGGGGCCGCCTCGACGTAGTGGCGCAGGAGGTCCTCGTTCTGCACCTGGATGCTCTTGATCTGGACGCCATCGACCTGGCCGGTCCGGTCGTGGACGTCGCGAAGCACGGGGTCCTGGGTGGTGAACACGGTCGCGCCTCCTCGGCAGCGCCCTTGAACAACTCCCGGGCCGTGCGCGTCGTGCGCGTAACCCCATGCCACGCTGAGGCGCGACGACCCTCGTGCGCCGGCCTGGACCACGCTCCGCGTTCTGAAGTGAGCGCCTGCGCCGGGCCGGAGCAGGCGTCAGCGCCCCGGACGGAGCGCCGTGAGGTCCGGCGCGTCGGGCGCGTGGCCCAGGAGCGCGCGATGCAGCCCCACGAGCTTGCCGCCGCCCCAGGCGCCCGCCTCGTCGGCGGCGACGCGGAAGACCTGGTCGCCGTAGGCGTCCGTCAGCGCCAGCCGGCGCCCCCGCACGAGGGCCAGGTCGACCCCGGCCAGGAGCACCAGCCCGAGCCCGAAGGCCGAGACGACCACGCGGTGCTCGAGGCCGCGGACGCTCGCGCGCACCTCGGCGGGCTGCGCGCTCACGCGCAGCGCCCAGGCGCCGACGACGGTCGCCGTCGCCAGGAGCGCGAGCGCGAGCGGCACGAGGGAGCGCTCGTCCGGGCCCACCCAGCCCGTGGCCACGACCCAGGAGAGCCCCAGGAGCCAGGCGGCCAGACGAGCCCGCGCCGGCGACGCGGCCGGGAGGCCGTGCTTCTCGAGCGCCACGCGGCGCAACAGGAGCCCGCCGGCCGCGAGCGGCACGACGGTGGCCGCGCCCAGGTGGATCAGGAGCGCCTCGACCTCGCCGAAGGCCCGGGCCGGATGCAGCCGGGCCGCGGCGAGGACCAGCGCGGCCGCCGCGCCGAAGCTGCCCAGGACCACCCCCAGGAGATCCCCGAGCGTCCATCCGGCCGCCAGGCTCGGGGGCGGCGCGAAGCGCGCGAGCGCGAGCGCCGCCACGAGACCCAGCGCCCCGACCACCATGAGGCACCAGAGGGCCACCGCCTCCAACGTCGCCTGCTCCATCCGCCGCCCGAGCGAGCCGTCCCAGCGGTCCGGGCTCCAGCCGCCGCCCGGGACGAGCGCGGCGTCGAGCTGGCCCAGGCGGTCCACCGCCACCCCGTGCCGCGTCTGGTCGTCGTTGAAGGCGCGCAGGAGCATCAGCTGTTCATGGTTGATCGCGAGGGCCAGCTCGCCGTCCCCCTCCTCGGCCGCGCTGAAGACCCAGCCGCGGTCGGCCGTGAAGACGACGGCCTGCCCGATCATGAGGTCGAGGAGCGTCCTGCCCTCCGCGGCCAGGCGCAGCCCGAGCCGGCGCGCGGCCCGCAGCGGCCTCGCCGGGGCGGCCACCTCGGGGGTCAAGGCGAGCCGGTGCCCGATCAGGACCAGCGCCTCGGCCCCGTCGCGCAGCGAGAGCAGGCTGGCGACGTCCGCCGGCGTGTGGCCGACGAGGCGGAGGCCCAGGCGGACGAGGCCCTGCCCCTCGGCGGGGGCGTCGGGCTCGGCGGGCGAGGACGAGAGTCGGAGCCGGGGCCGCGCGAGCCCGCGCTCGAGCCGGTCCAGCGCCTCGACCAGGCGCGCCGGCTCGCGCACCTGCACGAGCCGCCGGCGGGCGGCGGGGTCGTCATGGAGGCGCGAGGACATCACCATCCGCGCCTCGCCCGAGCAGCGCGCCGGCCACATCGCCAGGTCCAGCAGGGCAAAGCCGGCGAGGACGTCCGCCGCCCCGTCGTCGGGGTCGAGGGCCCGCGCGGCCTCGAGGTCGACCACCGCCCGCTCGAGCGCCGCCCGCAGACCCGGCCAGGCCCGGTCGCGCCGCTCGTGGTAGCGCGCCCAGGCCTCCGGGGTGGTGGGGTCGGTCGAGCCGACCTCGCGGAGGAACGCGTCCGCGGCCGCCCGCCAGGGGCCCACCGCGGCCGCCAGCGCGGCCTGCGCGGGGTCGCGCGGGGGCGGCTCGCCGTCGGTCGCGTCCGAGGCGGTCGCCTCGGATGGGGTCGCCAGGAAGGGCGCCTCGATGAGGTCCCGGTCGAGCCAGGCGGTCACACCGACGGCGGCGAAGCCGGCGAGAGCGAACAGGGTGCGAGCGTGCGGGCGCATGTCAGACCTCCTGGAGCGCGGGGAGCGCGGCGGGGCGGGGGTCGGGGACCACGTCACGGGGCGTGGCCTCGGGGGGGAGCGGGGCGCCGCGCAGCGGCAGCGGGTCGCGCGGCGCGGGCGGGCGGGCCGGCGCGCGCAGGTCGGCCGCGGCCGCCAGGGCCAGGACGAACGCCACGAGCGCCACGAGCGGCCACGGGATCGGCGTCGCGGCGGAAGGCCGGCC
>JAHBXY010000050.1 GCA_019636275.1 Planctomycetota bacterium
GCTCGAGCAGCGCGTGGCGGCGCTCACCGGCGCCCCCGACGGCGACGCGCTCCCGCCGGGCGACGCGCCGGCCGCGCGCGCGGTGCTGGCGCTCCTGCAGGAGGCGCAGGAGGAGGGCCGGGCGCGCGAGGCCCGCCTCGAGGCCCAGCTCGGGCAGGTGCTCGCGGCGACGCGCGACCTCCACGGGGTGCTGGTCGAGGAGCGGCGCCGGCGGGTGCAGGGCGAGCACGTCCTGCGCGCGGCGCTCGCGCGCCTGGTCGTCCTCGAGCAGCGCGAGCCGCTCACGCGGCTGCCGGCCGTGGTCACCAGCGCGGCGGCCGGCGGCGCCGACGTGGGCCCGCTGCTCGACGCCCTGCGGGAGGAGGCGCGGCGCCGCGACGAGGGGCTCGAGGGGCGGATCCAGCGCCTGAGCCTGGCCACGCGCGCCGCGCTCGAGCGCATGGCCGAGATCCTCGACCGCGCGCTCGTGGCCGGCCTCTTCGACCGCGACCTGCCGCGGCTGGCCCCCGAGGTCTTCGCCCGCGCCCTGGGCGAGGCGCCGGCAGGCGGCTGGCCGGCGGGCCTCGCGCGGCTGGACGAGGTCGCCGACGACGACCTCGTCGATGAAGAAGACGACGACGACGACGACGACCCGCCCGAGCCCGACGACGACCCGCCTCACGACGCCGCTGCTCCGCCCCACGACGCGCCGCCCGGCGCGGGGGGCGGTGAGGAGTGGGACGCGGGCGGAGCGGACGAGGCGGGCTTCCTCGACCAGGTCGTCGACGCCGACGACGCCGACGCGCCGGCCACCGCGGAGGAGCTCGACCACTGGTTCCACCCCGGGAGGCCGGGGCAGAGCGAGGCCGAGCGGGAGGCGGAGCAGCTCGCCGCGTTCGGCTTCACGCCGCCGCCGGCCGCTCCTGTCGACTCGGACCGGATCGACGCGGACCGGTTCGACGCGCTCGAGGCCGACCAGGTGGAGGCCCTGCAGGTCGCGGCCCTCCAGCGCGCGCCGGCCGAGGGCGAGGGCGAGCTCGAGGGGCTGGCCCCCGACCAGGCGCAGGCGCTCTCGGGCGAGCTCGAGGCCGAGCGGCAGCGGCTCGAGGAGCGCGTCCGCGAGGCGGAGCGGGCGCTGGAGTCCGAGGTGTGGCGCGGCCTGGCCACGCACCGGGAGCTGGTCAGCACGCGCCAGCGGCTCGAGGAGCTCGAGGCCCGGCTGGCGACCCCGGCCGCGGAGGAGCCCGCGCCCACGCTGGGCGGGCTCGAGCCGATCCCGGAGCTGGCGGCGCTCGAGGGCCGGCCCGACGACGAGCGCGCCGCCGTCCTGTCGCTCGACGTGGACGACCGCGACTCCTGGGTCCACTGGCTCCTGCTCGAGAACGACCCCACGTTCCGGGGGCGGCGCGCGCGCGAGGTCGAGCGCTGCGCCGAGGCCGTGCGGGCCGCGGGCGACGACGAGCTGCTCCACTGGCTCGAGGCCGACTGACCCGGCTTGGTCGTAGGAGCCCGTGCACAACCTCCTCCTCCTGGCGCTGCCGCTCTTCTTCGGGCTGATCGCGCTCGAGGTCCTCGTCGGCCGGCGCCAGGGGCGCCGGATCTACGACTTCGACGAGACGATCACGAACCTGAGCTGCGGCCTGGGCCAGCAGGTCGTCGACATCGGCCTCAAGGTCGTCATCTTCTTCCTCTACGAGCGCATCCACGCGAACGTCGCCCTTGCGCCGCTGCCGACGACCTGGTGGTCGGTCCTCGCGCTGCTGGTCCTGGTCGACTTCACCGGCTACTGGTTCCACCGCGCCTCGCACCGCACGGCGCTCCTGTGGGCGATCCACGCCGTGCACCACCAGCCGCGGCACTTCAACTACTCCGTCGGGCTGCGGCTCCCGTGGCTGCAGCGCCTGACGAGCTTCTTCATCTACCTGCCGCCGGCGCTGCTCGGCTTCTCCTCGACCACCTACCTGGTGGTGGTCTCGCTGCACGCGGTGGCGCAGATCTGGACCCACACGCAGCTCGTGCGCGGCGACCTGCCCTGGCTCTCCTGGCTCCTGGTCACGCCGTCGCACCACCGGGTCCACCACGGGCGCAACGCCGCCTACATCGACACGAACTACGGCGCGCTCCTGAGCGTTTGGGACCGCCTGTTCGGCACGTTCGCGCGGGAGGTCGAGCCCGTCGAGTTCGGCGTGACCACGGGCCACCCGGGCTACGACCCCTTGCGCGTGAACCTCGCCGGCCTGGCCGAGGTCCTCCGCGCCGCGGTGCGCGCGCCGACCTGGCGCGACCGGCTGCGCCTGCCGCTGGCCCCGCCCGGCTGGCGGCCGCCGGGCGCGCCGCCGCCGCCCCCGGCCAGCGACGAGCCGCCTGCGCCGCCGGCGACGGAGCCGCCGGACGTGCGCGGGCTGCGCCTCTACGTCCTCGTGCGCTACGTGTTCATCGCCTTCTTCGGCGTGCTGCTGCTCGTCCACTGCGAGCGCCTGACCCCGGCGCAGCTCCTCGTCGGCGGCGGCTTCCTCCTCTACTCGCTGGTCACGGTCGGGCTCATCCTCGAGCGCCGCCCCGGGGCCACCTGGCGCGAGATGCTCCGCATCGCGCTGTTCGTCGTCGCCATCGGCCTCATGCCCGACCCGGACATCCCCGGCTGGCCGCTCATGGAGCTGTCGATCCACGCCGTGTCGCTCTTCTCGCTCGGCTGCGTGGTCGCCTACCGCTGGGTGCTCTCCCCCCGCTGGCAAGCCGCCGCGGCCGCGCGGCGGGCCGACGGGGGCTCCGCCAGCGCGGTCTGACCGCCGCTTCGACCGGGAGCCACGCGCGCCCCGCCGGGTCGGCGCTGGCTCGCGGCCGCCACCCCTCCCGGGCGGTCCGCCCCGGCACGGCGGCTGCTCGGGCCGCCTGACCGTGACGGCGCGCGCGGTCGAGGGTGACGGGGAGGAGCACGCCGAGCTCGAGCGGGGCCGCGCCGAGCTGGTCACGCGGGTCGAGCGCGCCCTCGAGTGGCCCATGCTGGTCCTCGGCCTGGCGTGGGTCGCGCTCATCGCCTTCGAGCTGGGACGCGGGCTGGGCCCCGCGGAGCTGCTGCTCTTCCGGGTGATCTGGGGCCTGTTCATCGCCGAGTTCCTCCTGCGCCTGCTCCTGGCGCCGCGTCGGATCGACTACCTGCGCCGGCAGTGGCTCACCGGGCTGTCGCTCGTGATCCCCGCGATCCGCATCGGCCGGGCGTTCTTCCTCCTCCGCGCCCTGCGCTCGGTCCGCGTCACCCGCGCCGTCCGCCTGGCCCAGATCGTCACGGCCACGAACCGCGGCACGCGCGCCCTCGGCCGCACGATGCAGCGCCGCGGCCTCAAGTACGTGCTCACGGCCACGGCGCTGGTCACGCTCCTGGGCGCGGCCGGCATGCTCGCCTTCGAGGGCGAGGCGGCGGACGGCGCCTTCCACACCTACGGCGAGGCGCTCTGGTACACGGCCATGCTGATCACCACGATCGCCTCCGAGCGGTGGCCCCAGACCGTCGCCGGGCGGCTCCTCTCCTTCCTGCTCTCGGTCTACGCGATGGCCATCCTCGGCTACATCGCCGCGGCCCTCGCCTCCCACTTCGTCGGCCACGACGCCGAGGACGCGGAGCGCAAGGAGCTGGTCGAGCTCGGCGCGCAGGTGGCGGCGCTGCGGGAGGAGGTCCGCGCCCTGTCGCGCGGGCCGAGCCCGGGCTGACGCGGTCGCGACAGCCCGCGACCCGCCCGCGGTCCGGGCGGCGGCGCCGGCTCGTGTGCGGATGCAAACCCGGCCCGCTCGATCCGGTTCGAGGGCTGAGACGTCGTGCTTGGCACGACGGGGCGAGGGGGGGCGCGCGCGGGTCGTCGGTGTGGCCCGCCTCCGCGAGCTCCGTCCCGCGGCTGCGGCGCTGCAGCCCAGGCGGACCCCTACCGCTCGCGGCCGTCCGCAGCCGCGGGCCTCCCGCTCGCTCCGGCGGCCCCCCGGGGATCAGGGCGTCTGATACGACCCGCGCGCGCTCCCCCCGTCTGAAGACAGGCCCTAGACTCGCCGGATTCCACGCCGTGGGACCGGAGGCGCCGCCGTGAGCACCGAGCCGAGCCGAGAAGACCTCGTCGAGACCGACGGCTTCGTCCTCTTCTGGCGGCCGCCGGCGGTCTTCAGCCAGTGGACGCCCTCGACGTTCACGGTGGACGGCGTGACCTACTCCTGCGCCGAGCAGTTCATGATGGCCGAGAAGGCGCGCCTGTTCGGCGACGAGGCCACGCGCGCGCGGATCCTGGCCACGGCGAGCCCGCGGGAGCACAAGCGGCTCGGCCGCCTCGTGGCCGGCTTCGTCGACGAGGT
Source organism: Planctomycetota bacterium (assembly GCA_019636275.1). GTDB lineage: Bacteria > Planctomycetota > J058 > J058 > J058 > JAMLIC01. The sequence continues at coordinate 4,315 of JAHBXY010000050.1, forward strand.
GTGGGAGCGCGAGCGGGTCGAGATCGTCGTCCGTGGCAACCTGGCGAAGTTCTCCCAGGACCCGGCCCTGCTCGAGGCGCTGCTGGCGACGGGCGACAAGGTCCTCGTCGAGGCCAGCCCCACGGACCGGGTCTGGGGCATCGGCCGCCGCCCCACCGACCCGGCGGCCTGCCAGCCGGAGCGCTGGCGCGGCCAGAACCTGCTCGGCAAGGCGCTGGAGCGTGTGCGCCACGCGCTGCGGGAGCGCGCCGCCGGGCGGTGAGTGGCCGCGCGGAGCGCTACGCCGGCGCGGCGCCCTCGGCGGCCCCCCGCCGGGCCGTCAGCAGCGCGACGCCGGCGTAGGCGGCCGCGGCCAGGAGCACGAGGCCGCGCAGGCCGAGGCCCATCGAGGCGTACTCGAGCACGCCCCCGACCACCGCGCCGAGCAGGTTCGAGCCCAGGGACGCCGCCGGGTCCGGCGAGCGGCGCAGCAGCATCGAGAACACGACGCCCGCGAAGCCCACGGGGAGGGCGAAGACGAGCCCGCCCACGACGCCGCGGCCGAGCATGGAGAGGTTGTTCAGCACGCCGACGTCGAGCCACGCCACCAGGGCGAGCGACGCGAAGAGCGGCACGAACCAGCGCCCGAGCGCCCTGGGCGGCCGGAGCGCGACGCCCACGTTGGCCAGCAGGACCACGGTCAGGATCCCCCCGAAGACGCACGAGTTCACGATCCACGTCGAGCCGAAGAGCAGGCTCAGCGCGGTCACCATGCGCGCCTCGAGCAGCATGAAGCCGAGGCCGAGGAGGAACATGCGGGCGTCGAAGGTCGGGCCGCCGCGCGCCGGGCGGAACACGGCGCGCACGGCCACGGTCGCCGTCACGAGCAACACGCTGAGGACCGCCAGGTAGGCCCAGGGGACGCTCCCCGGGCTCAGGTAGAGGAACGGCCAGTCGTCGGTGGGGAGCGCCAGGGTGACCGGCGCCTCCGGCGTGTAGCTGACCGTCCCGACGCCGGGAGGCACGTCCTCCGGCTTCATTCCGCGCCCGGCGAAGAGCACCGTGCCGCCGTGCGCCGCATCGACGATCACCGGCTCGAGGCCGGTCGCCTCGCGCACGACGCCGCGCAGGCGCTCCCGCAGCCAGGGCCGGGCCACCCAGAACGACAGCGCCAGCACCCCGTCGTCCCGGACGAGGCGCCAGGCCGCCCGCACGCCGTCGACCGTGTAGACGTAGTTGTCGAGGCGCAGCGACGACATGGCGGAGAACACCGAGTGGGAGTCGAGGAGCCCGTAGGCCACGACGTCGAAGCGCTCATCGCGGTGCTGCTCGAAGTAGGCCCGGGCGTCGGTGTTCACGGCGATGACGCGTGGGTCGGAGTACGGCTGCTCGGGATGCAGGCGCCGTCCGAACTCGAGGATCTTCGGGTCGATCTCGACGCTCACCACCTGCTGCAGCCCGACCCGCAGCGCCGCCATGACGTCGTTGCCCGTGCCCGCCCCCACGATCAGCGCGCGCTCGCGTCGCTCGGCGACGCGGAAGGGCAGCTCGTAACCCACCCGCAGCCCGTGGCGCACGCTCTCGGGCCTGGAGCGGTCCAGCACCCCCGGGCTCAGGTTGAACATGGCCTGGTGGAAGTCGTGGTTCGCGCGGAGGATGAGGTCCCCCGCCTCGAGGCCGTCGCCGACCGGGTCGGTCACGAGGTCCAGGCGGTTGTAAGGGGAGAAGGTGGCGGCGCCGGTCCCCATGACCACCAGCGCGAGCCCCCCCGCGGCCGCGGCGAACGAGGTCACGCGCGGCGAGAGCCAGAGCATGGGCAGCATGCCCGCCGCGTACCAGGCGGCCGGGGGAAGCCCGCCGAGCGACAAGGCGCTCATGACCACGACGCCCACCAGCGACCCGCCGAGGTCCCAGCCGTAGGCGCGGAGCGGGGCCATGCGCCCGAACAGGTAGCCGACGGGCGCGGCGCAGGCCGTGAACACCGCGACGACCAACCAGAAGAGGAGGACGACCGCCCCCGTGGCGAGGGCGAAGCCCGCCGCGCCCTCGCGGGCCTTCTCCATCCCCCACATGAACAGGCTGGGGTCGGGGAAGCTGAGCGTCGTCAGGCCGAGGGGGCCCGCGGAGGTCAGGACGAGCAGGAGGACGAGCAGCCACGGCAGCGCGAGGTGCACGAGCTGCGGGCGCCGCCGACCCAGCCCGACCCCGAGCCCCATGCCGAGGAACGAGGCGATCAGGATGATGTTCGGGAAGAACCCGAACAGGCGCACCTGGGCGCCGACCCAGCGGATCGTGGCGAGCTCGAGGATGAGCAGCCCGCAGGTGGCAGCCCCGAGCCGGAGGGCGTCCGCGCGCTCAGCCGGGTCACCGGCGCTGGGAGGGTGGTCCATGCGGCGCAGAGTATAGACACGCCGGGACCCGCGGAGGCGCGCGAGGGAGCCCGCGCGGCGCGGCGGCTCGCCACGGGGCTGGTCCAGGCGCCGTGCCGGCCCTGGCGCCCTGCGCGACGGCGCGACGCCGCGTAGAACCGTCGCCGCCCCGGGGGAGGCGGCAGATGAACACCCTCATCGTCGGCGTCGGCGCCCTGGGCGGGCTGGTCGCCGCGCGCCTGCGCGAGCGGCGCCGCGCCGTACCGCTGTCCGCTGGCCGCGGCGGCGGCGCGCCTCGAGGCGGCCGGCTCAGCGTGACCGGCGTCGGCGGCCCGGCGCGCGTGGACGCGCCGGCCGTCGCGGCGCTCGAGGCCTACGCGGCCGGCGACGCGTTCGAGCTGATCGTCCTGGCCACGAAGGCGCGCGACGCGCTCGAGGTCGGGCCGCGCCTGCCGCGCCTCCTGGCGCCCGGCGGCGCCCTCCTGCCGATCCAGAACGGGGGGGTGTCGCAGCTGCTCGCCGACCGGCTCGGCGAGGTCGTCCTCGGCGGGCTGTCGAACCTCGGCGCGACCCTCCTGGCGCCGGGCGAGGTCGAGCAGCGCAACGCGGGCCACCTCGTCGTGGGCGAGCTCACCGGCGGCGTCAGCCCGCGCGCCGAGCGGGTCGGGGCCTGGCTCGGCCGCGCGGTCGAGGTGCGGGTGACGCCGAACCTCGCCGGCGCGGTCTGGTCGAAGCTGCTCCTCAACTGCTCGGTGACGACGCTCGGGGCCGTCGCGGGGCGGACGATGCGCGAGTACCTGGCCGCCCCGGGCGGCCGCGCGCTCTTCGACCGGGCCTACGACGAGGCGCTGGCCGTGGCCCTGGCCAGCGGCGCGCGCCCCGAGCGGATGCTCGTCGAGCCGGTCCCGCCGGCGCCGGGCCCGGCGCGCGAGGCGTGGCTGGACCAGGTCCTCGCCGCCTACGGCGACCTGAAGCCCTCGATGCTCCAGGACCTGGAGCGCGGCCGCGCGACCGAGGTCGACGTGGTCAACGGCCACGTCGTCGACGTCGGCCGCCGCCTCGGCGCGCCGACCCCGGTGAACGCCGCGATCGTCGAGGCCGTGCGCGCGCTCGAGCGGGGCGACCTCGCTCCCGGCCCGGCGCTCTTGCCCCGAGTGCTCGCGCGCGCCGGCGCCTGTGACGCGCGCGAGTCGTCGACCTTCTAGCGCAGCTCCCGGAGCACCTGCTCGAACGCGTCGGACCGGTCGAGGAGCTCCTCGGCCGCGGCGATGAGGTCGTCTATGACCTCCGCCTTCAGGCCGAAGGTCGTCTCGACCGAGAGCAGGCGCTCGCGCCGCTCGAGGTCGGGCAGGTCGTCGAGGTCGACCTCGACGACGTGCACCCGGGGGCCGGTGACGGCGTCGGAGCCGGCGCCACCGTTGCGCTGCGCGAGGTCGACGAGCAGCTCGCCCTGGTCGTCGGCGCGGCCATCGATCGCGGCGCTGAGCCCCCAGGAGAGGACGTCGATCGCGCCAGGCGCGCGCGCCGACCCGCCCATCTCGTCGGGCGGCCGGTTGCGCGCGTTGACGACGATGAACACGAGCGTCTCGACGCGCCCGGCCTCGACCCGCTCGCGCAAGACCCCGCGCCGGTAGGCGTCGAGCACGTAGCCCACCCCGAGGTTGTCGACGAGCCCGCCGTCGACGAGGTGCACGTATCGCACCCCCTCGACGGTGAAGTCCCGGAAGGCCACGGGCGTGAGGAGCACCGGGAAGGCCGACGAGGCGGCGACCGCGCGGGCGACGGGCACGCGCGACAGCGACGAGCCCAGGCGGTCGAAGCGGTCCTGCGTGAACTCGAAGCGCTCGCCCAGGGCCAGGTCCGTGGCGTTGAGCACGACGAACGGTCGGCCGCGGCGCTGCAGGTCGGCGTAGGTCTTGCCGCGGAAGATCGTCGCGCCGTAGAGCTCCGCGGCCAGGTCGCTCCGGTTGAACCAGGGCGAGCAGATGCGGACCAGGTTGTAGGGGCAGAGCGTCCCGCGCCAGAACGTCTCCATGCCGAGGTCGCGCACGAGGACGCGGTCGCGGAACTCGGCGAGGAAGGCCTCCCGGCCGAACACCCCGTAGTAGGCCGCCGGGAACGCGCCCCCGGAGGCGGCCGAGATGATGTCCACCTCGTCGAGGAGCGTCCGGGTCCCGCCCGCGATCCGCGTCTCGGCCAGGCGGCGCACGACCCCGTAGGCCAGGGCGCCGGCGCGCACGCCGCCGCCCGAGAAGCTCACGCACACGAGCACCGAGTCGGTGTTGGCGACGTCCGCGCGCAGGTTGTCGAACCGGTAGCCCAGGCGGGCCGGGTAGGGGGGCGGGAGCTCGCGGTTCTCGGGGAACTGCGCGCAGCCGACGAGCGCCAGGGCGGCGAGGGCGAGGGTGCATCCGGTCGTGCGCCGCACGGGAGCACTCTCCCACGCGCGGCGGACGCAGGCGAGGGCCCCCACGCAGACGCGACGGGCCTTGCGTCGCCCCCGCGCGAGGGCCGATGCTCCGGACATGAGTCGCGGGCGAGGGGTCTGAGCGTGACGCAGTCCGGTGGGAGCCCGTCGTCGGCGCGCCTGACCCCGCCGCCGTCCGGCTCCTGGTCGAGCCGGGTCCCCGTGGGCGCCCGGGTCGGCCCGTTCGAGGTGCTCGAGGAGGTGGCCCGGGGCGGCGGCGGCGTCGTGCTCCGCGCGCGCGGGCCGGACGGGCGCGAGGTCGCGCTCAAGGTCCTGCGCCAGGCAGGCGACGCTGCGGCCGAGCGCTTCGCGCGCGAGCGCGCCCTGCAGTCGGAGCTGGGGCTGGCCGAGGGGTTCGTCCCCCTCGTCGCGGCCGGCGAGGGGCCCCCGGGGCCGTGGCTGGCCATGCCGTTCCTCCCGGGCGGCACCCTGCGCGACCGGCTGCGCCGCGGCGCCCTGCCGCTGGGCGAGGCGGTCGACGTCGTCCGCCGCCTCGCCGAGGCCCTCGGGCGGGCGCACGCGCGCGGGATCGTGCACCGCGACCTCAAGCCGGAGAACGTCCTCTTCACGGCCGACGGCGTCCCGCTCGTGGCCGACCTGGGCCTCGCCAAGCGCGAGGGCGCCCAGGCCGGCCTGTCGCTCTCCGTCACGGGCGAGCTGCGCGGGACCGCCGGCTACATGGCGCCGGAGCAGATGCGCGACGCCAAGACGGCCGGCGCGCCGGCCGACGTGTTCGCCCTGGGCGCGATTCTCTACGAGTGCCTGACGGGCGCGCCGGCGTTCCCGGGCGACTCGGTCCTGGCCGTGATCGACCAGGTCGAGTCCGGGCGCGTCGCCCCGCTGCCGGCGCAACGGCCAGACGCTCCGCGCTGGCTGGTGCGCGTGGTCGCGCGCTGCCTGACGCGCGACGCCGAGGCCCGCTTCCCCGATGGCGCGGCCCTCGCGGCCGCCCTCGGCGGCGGCGCGGTCGGGGCCCCCTCGGGCCGGCGCGTCCATCCCGGATCGCTGGCCCTGGGCCTCGGCCTGGGCCTGGCGCTGGGGGCGGGGCTCGGCCAGGTCGCGGCCCGGCGAGCGCCGGGCCCCGCCGTCCCGTCGCCCGAGGCCCCCGTCGCCGCCGTGTCACCCTCGGCGCCCCCTGCGGCCGTCGAGCCGGCCGAGCCCGCCGAGCCCGACCCACCCGCCGAGGCCGAGACCCCTGCGCTGGCCCCCGTCCGCGCGGCGCCCTTCCCCGGGCAGGCCACGCGCCCCGGCCCGACCCTCGGGGGAGGCGCCGTCGACCAGGACCTCGCCTCGAGCAAGCGGCTCGCGCTCGTCACGCGCTGGGGGTCGCCGCGACTGCGCCACACCGCCCGCGTGAGCGCGGTGGCCCTCGCCTCCGCCGCGGACTTCATGGCGTCGGCCGACGAGCAGGGCATCTTGCGGCTGTGGCTGCGGACGACGGGCCAGCAGCCGCGGTCGCCCGTGACCCTCCCCGGTCCGACGGACGTGCTGGCCGTCAGCCCCGACGGCCAGCACCTGGCCTACGTCTCGCCCGACGGCAAGGCCTACGCCCTGCACGTGGCCAGCGGCCACACGATCGGCCTCGAGACGCAGGACAGGAGCCCGACCGTGGCCCTGGCCTGGGCGGCGCAGGGGGCCGTCCTCATGACGTCCTGCGCCGACCGGTCGCTCAACGTCTGGGACCTCGCCGCGCGGCGCCCGCTGCACCGCAGCGCGCTGGACGCCACGGTGACGGCCCTGGCCGCGTCCGCCGACGGACAGACCCTGATCCTCGGCACCGACGCCGGCACGCTCATCGCGCTCGACTGCTCGACCCCCCCGGGCACCTGGCGCCAGCGCAGCGCGATCAAGTCGAGCGTGGGGCCGGTCCGGCGCGTGGCGGTCGCCGCCGACGGGAGCCGCGCGGCGGCCCTGATGGGCGCCGGCGGCCTGACCGTCTGGGACGTGATCGCCAACACCGGTACGCACTACGAGGACCTGCTGCGCGGGGAGGCCCGCGACCTCGTCTTCGCCGCGGACGGGACCACCGTGATCGGCGTGGACGCCGAGACGATCGTGGCCTTCGACTGCGCCGCGCGGCGGGCGACCTCGCACAGCCGCCTCCCCTGGCCCACGCGCGCCGCCGCCGTGGCCCCGGGCGAGCCGGCCCGCGTCGCCCTCGCGAGCCGCGCCGGGGCCGTCGTGTGGACGGTGGTGGGGGCGACGTCCACCGAACCCGCCCACGGGCACGCCGGGGCGATCACCGGCGTCGTCGCCCAGGGGCGGACGCTGTTCACGGCCAGCCTCGACGGCTCGGTGCGCCGCTGGACCGACCCCGACACGTTCGCCGCGCTCGCCGAGCGCGACGGCCCGTTTCGCGGGCTCGACCTCTCCCCGGGAGGCCGGCTGCTCGCGGCCGCGTGGGGCGACGGGTCGCGCGGGGGCGCGGTCGTCGTCGACCTCGCCACCGCGAAGCCCACGCTGCAGAGCGACGGGGCCGCGGCCGCGGCCGTCGCGTTCGCCGCCGAGGGGCGCGGCCTCCTCGTGGCCGGCGCCTCGGGCGTCGTGGACCTCGTCGACCTCGGCGGCGTCGCCCCGACCTCCTGGCGCGGCCACGCCGTCGGCCTGCGGCGCCTCCTGCCCCTGCCCGACGGGCGGCTGGTGTCCTCCGGCGTCGAGCCCGCCGGCGTGACGGCGGCGGCGCTATGGCCGGCGCGCGGCGGGCACGAGCCGCTCGGCCGGGCGGTCGTGCCCCCGCACGGCGCGCTCGCCGCGCTGCCTGGCCGCGGCGCCCGGGTCGTGCTCGGCGGCGACGACGGCGCCCTGACGTGGTGGGACCTCGAAGCCGGCCGGGAGGTGCGGCGCCTGGACGGGGCGCATCAGGGCCCGGTGACGGCCGTCGCCGTGAGCTCCGACGGCGCGCTGGGCGCCTCGGGGGGGCTCGACCGGACCCTGCTCCTGTGGGACCCGCGCGACGGGCGCGAGCTCGAGCGCGTCCCGCTCTTGGGGTCGCTCGACCAGGTGACCTACCTGCGCTTCGACCCCGAGCAGGGCCTGTTCGGCGGGTTCGCCAGCGGCGTCGTGGTGCTCCTCCAGCCGCGCGACTAGGTGTGATCGACGGCTGCGGCCGCGGATGCCGGGCGATGGGGGGCGCGCGCGGGTCGTAGGATCAGGCGATCGATACGACCCGCGCGCGCTCCCCCCTCGCCTCGGCCTCCACGGCCTCGCCTCACTCGTGGTTCCATTCCACTCGTGGCCTGACCGTGCCGAGAGCGAGCGATTTCATCGAGCAGGAGGCCCTCGGGCTCCGTGTCCCGAGACAGGCCCTGGCCTGTCCACCTCCGGTCCTGCGGCACGCAACGGCGCCGCCCCCGCGCGAGTTACGGGGGGCGCGGCGCTTGCGATCCGGCGTCCCCCGGAAGAAGGGGAGCTCCCATGCGCTCCGTCGCGTTCGTCGCCGCCCTCGCGCTGGCGCTCGTCGCCCCGCTGCACGCCCAGGACGCCCGGCCGGTCGTCGCGCCCGTGCGCACCGAGTTCGACCCGCGCCTCGACGGCATGCCGTTCGAGAACATGGGCGACTACGCCTCGCCCGAGGGGAACTGCTTCGGCATGTCGCTCCTGGCGATCGACAACTACCGGCGGCGCCTGCGCGCCCGGGCCAACGGCCAGCCCGACCCGGCGCCCACGCCGATCACCACCACGCCGCACGGCAACGTCGAGGCCCAGATCCTGGCGTCGCTCGTCCACGCCGTGGCGACGGTGCAGGACGACGGCGAGAACAACCCGTTCCAGCAGGCCCCGCCCTCCAACACGGGCCTCATGCGCGAGGCGCTCGAGCGCATGCGGCGCACGGGGGTGCCCGAGGTCCTGGGCATGTACGCCCCCGACGGCTCGGCGCACGCCGTGGTCGTCTTCGGCTACGAGGACGGGGCCCTGCTCGTCTACGACCCGAACTACCCGGGGGAGACGATCCGCTGGCCGTGGGACCCGGTCCGCGGGTTCGGGCCGCACCCCAAGCGCCGTGAGGGCGGCCCGCTCTACGGCCCGCTGAAGCAGTACGACGTCGGCCCGATCGACGCGCTGCGCACGTCGCGCGAGCTCGAGGCGCTCCGCGACGCCTGCGCGCAGGGGCTCGACCGCTGCCTGCGCCGCTTCCACGAGCTGCAGGGCCGCCTGAGCGGCCGCCCGGGCGCGCGCGTGATCACCGGCCGCGTGGGCGAGGGGCTGCGCCGCCACGAGGACGGGAGCGCCACGCAGCGGCCGCGGCGCGTCTGGGCGGTCGTCGACGGCGTGCCGGTGGCGTCGGGGCGCGTCCAGCGCGACGGCTCGTTCCGCATCACCCTGCCGCGCACGGCCGAGGGCGGCCGGCGCGTCCAGCTCGTGGCCGTGACCGACAAGGGCCACCTCGCCGGCGCCAACGACGTCGACGTCCCCGACCCGCCGGCTCCCACGCCCCCCGCCCGTCCGGCCCCCACGGCCTCGCGCACGCGCGGGCTGGCCGGCGCGGTCGACGACGCGCGGGGGCGGTGAGCTACTCCCGCAAGGCGATGACGTCGCGGGCCACGGCCTCGCCGAAGAGGCGCCCGACCCCCTCGGCCAGCCCCGGGTCGTCGAGGGCCCAGCTCGCCTCCGGCTCCTCCTCGTAGACCTCCATGTGCCCCGACGAGAAGCACCAGCCGCGGCGCACCTCGACGCGGCCGCCCTTCACCTCGAGCGCGCGGTGCGGCCGGCCGAGGACGCCGTGCTTCGTCACCTCCGGGATGTCCGTCGGGTCGTAGTCGACGTGCAGCCAGCGCGGCGGCTGGCCCGGGTCGTCGATGCGGCGCAGGCTGCTCATCCCGTCAGGGTACACCTCCTCCAAACCTGGCCTGACCCGAGCGGTCGCCCTCTCCTTCGGGCGGGGCGGGTTAGCATGGGAAGGCGCGGGGGGGTGAGCGACCCGGCAACGATGACCGGAGGGTCCGATCACGAGGCGTACCTGGCGTCGCTCGGGCTCTCCAGCCCGAGGGCGCTGGAGGGCTTCCTCGAGGCGGCGCCCGACGCGATCGTCGTCGTCGACCACGCCGGGCGCATCGTCATCGTCAACCAGCTCACGGAGCGCCTGTTCGGCTACGCGCGGGCGGAGCTGGTGGGGCAGCCGGTGGAGCTCCTCGTCCCCGACCGCTACCGCGCGCGCCACGTCGCCGACCGCGACCGTTACTTCGCCGACCCGCGCACCCGGCCCATGGGGGCGGGCCGCGAGCTGACCGGGCGGCGCCGGGACGGGAGCGAGTTCGCGGTCGAGATCAGCCTCAGCCCGCTGCGCACCGACACGGGCACGCTGGTGATCAGCATCATCCGCGACACGACCGAGCGCCGGCAGGCGGAGGCGCGGTTCCGCGGCCTGCTCGAGAGCGCCCCCGACGGCATGGTCGTCGTCGACCGGACCGGGCGGATCGTGATCGTCAACGGCCAGATCGAGCGGATCTTCGGCTACGCGCGCGAGGAGCTGATCGGGCAGCCGATCGAGGTCCTCGTGCCCGACCGCTTCAAGCCGCTCCACGTGGCGCACCGCGACGGCTACTTCGCCGCCCCCAAGACGCGCCCCATGGGCGCCGGCGCCCCGTCGCTCACGGGGCGCAAGCGCGACGGGACCGAGTTCCCGGTGGAGATCAGCCTCTCGCCCATGCACACGCGCGAGGGGCTCCTGGTCACGGCGGCGATCCGCGACATCACCGACCGCAAGGAGGTCGAGACCCGCCTGCGCTCGTCGCTGCAGGAGAAGGAGGTCCTGCTGAAGGAGATCCACCACCGGGTCAAGAACAACCTGCAGATCGTCTCCAGCATGCTCAGCCTGCAGCTCGACCAGCTCTCGGACCCCAAGGCGCTCGAGCTGTTCAAGGAGAGCCAGACGCGGGTGCGCTCGATCGCCCTGTTCCACGAGACCCTCTACCAGTCGCGCGACCTCGCGCGCGTCGACGTGGCCGAGTACCTGCGCGGGCTGGCCACGGGCCTGTTCGCCACCTACGGGGTCGACCCCGGGCGGATCGCCCTGGCCGTCGACGCCGAGGACGTGCCCCTGGGCGTCGACGCGGCGATCTCCTGCGGGCTGATCGTCAACGAGCTGCTCTCGAACGCCCTCAAGCACGCCTTCCCCGCCGGCGCCGCCGGGCAGGTGCAGGTCCGCCTGCGCCGCGACGGCGACGAGGTGGCGCTCGAGGTGGCCGACGACGGCGTCGGCGTGCCTCCGGCGCTCGACTTCCGCGCGGCGAGCACGCTGGGCCTCAAGCTCGTGTGCATCCTCACCGAGCAGGTGCACGGCCGGATCGAGCTCGAGCGCGGCCGCGGCAGCCGCTTCGTGCTCCGCTTCCCGGCGGGGGAGGCGGCGTGAGCGCGCCGCGGCGGGTGTTCATCGTCGAGGACCAGCGGCTGATCGCGGCGGACCTGGCCAACACCCTGCGCCGGCTCGGCTACGACGTCGTCGGGAGCGCGGCGTCGGGCGAGGAGGCGGTCGAGGCCGCCCCCGGTGCCCGGCCGGAGCTCGTGCTCATGGACATCCGCCTGCAGGGGCCCATGGACGGGATCGCGGCCGCGGGCGAGCTCCTCCGCCGCATCGACGTCCCGGTCGTCTACCTCACCGCCTACGCCGACGAGGAGACGATCCGCCGCGCCAAGCTCACCGGGCCGTTCGGCTACGTGGTCAAGCCGTTCAACGAGCGCGAGCTGCGGGCGGGGATCGAGGTCGCCCTCTACAAGCACGACACCGAGCGGCTGCTCGCCGAGGAGCGGGCGCGGCGCGAGGCCGCCGAGGAGTTCCAGCTCCTCGTCCACAGCGCTCAGGGCCACTCGATCATCCGCCTGGAGCCGGGGGGGCGCGTGGCCTCCTGGAACGTCGGCGCCGAGCGGCTCACGGGCTACCGGGCCGAGGAGGCCCTGGGCCGGCACGTCGAGGTGTTCTACGCCCCCGAGGACGTCGTCGCCGGCGCGCCGCGGCGCGACCTCGAGCGCGCGGCGCGCGAGGGGCGGGCGGAGCGCGAGGGCTGGCGAGTGCGCCGCGACGGCGCGCGGGTCTGGACGAGCGCGGCGCTCACGGCCCTGCGCGACCCCGACGGCCGGCTGCGCGGCTTCGCGGAGGTCACGCGCGACCTGACCGAGCGCCGCCGCCGCGAGGAGCACCGGCAGCTCCTGGACCAGGTCACGCTCGCGCTCACCCGCTCCCTCGACGACGACGACGCCCTCCGGCGCGCGGCCGACCTCCTCGTGCCCGCCCTGGCCGGCTGCTGCCTCGTGCACCTCGTCGACGCGGAGGGGCGGCTCGCGCGGACGATCGCCGCGCACCCCGACCCGGCCCTCGCGGCCGCCCTCGCAACGACCACTGCTCACGGCTGGGACGCCGACGCGCGCGGCCCCGCCCGCGCCGTCCGGACCCGGCGGCCCGAGCGCCATCCCGAGGCCGGGGCGGCGCCGGACGCGGTCGGCGCCGGGCACGCCGCCCTCCTGCGCGCGCTCGAGGCCACGGCCTATGTCGCCGCGCCGATCGCCACGCCCGACCGCGCGTACGGCGCGCTCACGCTCGTGCGGGTCGGCCCGGCGACGGCCTACGACGACGAGGAGCTGGCCCTGGTCGAGGAGCTCGCCCGGCGGGCGGCGCTGGCGCTCGACAACGCGCGCCTCTACCGCGAGGCGCGCGAGGCGATCCGCGCCCGCGACGAGTTCCTGCAGGTCGCGTCGCACGAGCTCAAGACCCCGCTCACGCCGCTCCTCCTGCAGCTCGACACCCTGGCCGTCGCCTTGCGGCGGGGCGACGGCCAGGACGAGCGCCTGGCGGCCAAGGTCGACGTCGCCGCCCGCCAGACGCTCCGCCTGGACCGCCTCGTCGACAGCCTCCTCGACGTGGCGCGCATCACCGGCGGCCGCCTCGAGCTGCAGCCCGAGGAGGCCGACCTCGTGACCGTCGTCCGGGAGGTCGTCGAGCGCTTCCAGGCCGAGGCGCGGCGCGCCGGCTGCGAGCTCGCCCTGCGCGCCCGGGCCCCCGTCCGGGGCCGCTGGGACCGGCTCCGCCTGGAGCAGGTGGCCTCGAACCTGCTCTCCAACGCGATCAAGTACGGCCAGGGGCGGCCGGTCGAGGTGGCGGTGGACGAGGCGGGGGGCGTCGCGCGCCTGACGGTGGCCGACGGCGGGATCGGGATCGACGAGGAGGGCCAGCGGCGGATCTTCAGCCGCTTCGAGCGGGCGGCGTCGGCGCGGCACTACGGCGGCCTGGGCCTCGGGCTGTTCATCACGCGCTGCATCGTCGAGGCGCACGCCGGGACCATCGCCGTCTCCAGCCGCCCCGGCGAGGGGGCGACGTTCACCGTCCAGCTCCCGACGGAGGGCGGCGCCGCGTGAGCCCGCCTGCCCCCACGCCCACGGTGCTCGTCGTCGACGACGACGCCGACGTGCGCGCCAGCGTGGCCGAGGCGCTGTCGGACTCGGGCTTCCGGCCGCTCCAGGCCGAGAACGGCCGGGAGGCGCTCCGGCGGCTCCAGGAGGGCGCCCGCCCGGACGCGATCCTGCTCGACCTCATGATGCCGATCATGGACGGCTGGGCGCTGCGCGAGGCGCTGCTCGCCGCGCCGGCGCTGGCCACGATCCCGGTCGTGGTCTTCACCGCGCACGGGATCACGCCCGAGCAGGCGGCGCCGCTGCGAGCCCAGGCGGTGCTGCGCAAGCCCGTCGGGCTGCAGGCGCTCCTCGATGCGCTGGCGCGGGTGCTCGGGGGCGGCTGAGCCCGGCGGGCCTCACCTCACCCCCGGTAGCACTCGTCCTGCTCGATCGCCGCGAGCACCCAGGTGAACTCGCCGCTGGTGACGGTCGAGCCGCAGTAGGCGCACGTGCCCGCCTGGTTGATCGACAGCGGACCGCCGCAGTTGGGGCAGCCCTGGCCGTCCCAGCCGGTCGGGTCCTTGGCCTTCGCGGCCTGGCCGGCGCGGCGCACGAAGGTCCAGTACTCGGAGAAGCGGCGGCGCCGCGAGCGCGAGCCGGCGACCACCTGCCCCCGGCCGTCGACCGTGTAGTCGAGGCCGTCGGCGTGGACGCGCACCGTGACCGCGTCGTACCAGCGGTCGGTCTCCACGCGCACGGGCCGCACCGCGCGGACCTGCACGGCCTCGTGGCGGTTCTGGAGCCCGCGCGCCCGGTAGGCCTCGAGCATGAAGCGATGGCCCTGGTACAGGTGGTCGGTCTCGTAGGGGCGCGCCTGCTCCCAGGAGCCCGCGGTCCAGGCCGCCTGCAGGGCGAGGAACACGCGCCGGGCGTAGGCCTCGAAGGCCGGCCAGGCGAAGGCCGGGTCGCGCGCGCGGAGCTCGGCCTCGCGCGCCGCGAAGCGTGGGTCGACGACGTCCGGCAGCTCGGTCCCCTCCTCCTCGCCGCCCCGGAGCCGCAGGTTGAACTGGTGCCTCGGCTTCAGGACCAGGACCTCGACCGCCTGCACGGCCCAGGCGTCCGCGCCCGGGGTGACGACGCGGTCGCAGTAGGTGCACTTGCCGTCGGCCGCCGCGTCGACGGGCGCCCCACAGCTCGGGCAGCCGAGCGCCCGGGCCGCCTCCGGGGTGGGGCTCTTCGCGCGGGCCGCCCGCTGCAGGCGCCACACCTCGACGCCGAAGAGGTCCTCGCGCCTGGCCCTGGTCGCGTGCGTGCAGTTGTAGGTGAAGCGCACGGTGAGCTGCGCGGCGCCGTCCGGCGCCACGCGCAGCGCCGTGAAGTCGATCGCGCCCAGGATCACGTGCTCGACGGTGAGCCCGAGCCGCTCGTTGCGCTCGCGCTCGCCGCCGAGGCGCGCCCAGGCGGCGTCGGCCAGGTAGGGGCGCAGCGTCGCCGCGTCGCCGGTCCCGCGCAGGTGCTGGTAGCGGCCGAACAGGTGCGTGAGGAAGTCCTGCAGGATCACGCGCGAGAAGCCCTCGTCGCGCGCGCGCAGCTCGTCCCAGGGCAGGCGCGGGCCGGCGCCGCGCGGCTCGAGGTGGCGCCGCGAGGTGAGCTTCTGCGTCTGCTCGTCCTTGAAGCGGTAGATGAGGTAGCCCACGAACAGCGCCAGGAGCGGCAGGCCGATCGTCGGGTGGTAGAAGCACAGCTCGATCAGCAGGCGGAAGATGACGTAGAAGACCTCGCCGTCGCCCCCGCCGCCGCCGCCGCTGCTCCCGCCGCCGCCGCCGAACCCCTCGCCGCCGCCGACGCGGGCGAGCGCCTCGTCGGGCGCGAGGAGGACCAGGACGAGGGCCAGGGCCGCGAGCCAGCGCGTCACCCGGCGCCTCCGTGCAGGAGCGGGATGTTGCACAGCTCGTCGACGTCGTCCTCGCCGCGCGGGAGCGGCTCGCCCAGCGCGCGCCCGAGCGCCACGAGGCCCTCGCAGAAGGCCGGGATCGGGTCCGGTCCGCGCAGGGCGTCGGCCAGGCCGTCGCCCGCGCGCGCCAGCGCCTCGTCGCCGAGCGCCTCGCGCGCGCCGCGGTCGGCGACGAGGTCGACGCGGCGCTCGAGGAAGGAGACGTGGACGAGCACGCCGGTGCGGCCGCGCGTGGCGTCGACGCCTCGCTCGAGGAACGCCAGCCGCGCCGCGTCGAGCGCCTGCCGGCGCCGGCGGGCGACGGGCGTCATGAGCCGGCGCAGGCCCGGGCTGAAGCGGCACAGGAGCCCGCCCGCGAGCCAGGAGAGGGCCAGCGTCGGCACGACCGCCTCGACGGGCACGACGCGCTCGGCGAACAGCGCCCAGCCGAGGAACGCCAGCGCGCAGGCCAGGCCGAACAGGTACTCGACGTCGCGGTAGCTGCCGGAGAACGGCCGGCCGACGACGACCAGCTCCGCCGCCGTGTGGGCCTCGGCCGCGATGACGGCCTGCTCGATCCGCTCGGCGCTGTCGGCGGGGAGCCACATGGGCCCTACCCTAACCCACGTCATCCACGAGCAGAACGGGCAACCGCCAGGGAACGACCAGAACGCGTGCTGGGAGGGGGCTCGGGGGTTCGGTGGCGTTCCCGTTCCCGTTCCCGTTCCCGTTCCCGTTCCCGTTCCCGTTCCCGTTCCCGTTCCCGTTCCCGGTTGTTGGGGCCACATGAACTTCGACCACGAGCGCTGGTCGAGACCTCCTCCTCCGTGTGGTCTCCATGCTCACTCGCATGATCAACAACCTCGGAGGTGCGGGAACGGGAACGGGAACGGGAACGGGAACGGAAGACTCGACTGAGAGTTGGCCGCTGACCAACCATTCGGCATTGCGTCTTGGCGGTTCGTCTCGTCTTCGGTCCCGACCTACATGGCGGTTGGCCGCTCATGGATACGTGGGGGGGGCTAACCCGCCCGGGGCCCCGGCGGCCCTGGCCGTCACCGGGCCTCGACGACGCGCCTCTCCGGTGCGGTGTGCGGCGGGCGCCCGTTGGGACCGCCTGGCCGATGTGAGAAGATCCGGACGCATGAGCCCCGTGAGCCCCGTGTCGTCGCCCCTGGCCGCGTCCGAGCGCGCGGCGCCGGCGCCCGCGCGCCCGGCCCACCCGCTCCTCGTGCTCCGCCTGCGCGGAAGCCAGGCCGAGATGGGCCAGCAGCACGGCGAGCTCCTGCGCCGCCACGGCGGCCACGAGGCCGTCCTGCGCTACTACCCGCGCATGCCGGAGGTCATGATGGGCCCCGCGCACGGGGGCCCGCCGGCGGCGCTCGCCCGGCCGATCGTCGGGCTCCTCCTGCGCCGCCTCGACCGCGACCGCCCGCGCGACCTGCGCGAGCGCAGCCGGGCCTTCTTCGCCGCCCTGGGCCTGCCCGCCTCCTACTCGCGCCACCTGTTCGTCATGGACCTGCTGCAGAACGTCGTCGGCGCCGCCGGCCGACTCGCCGGCCTGGGGCCGTCGCGCCGGCTCATGGCCGGCTGCGCCGTCCCGGCCTGCTCGTCGGTGGCCGTGTGGGGCGGCGCCTCGCGCGACGGAGCGCTGCGCCACGCGCGCAACTTCGACTTCCCCGGGGCGGGCGTGTGGGAGCGCTGGCCGGCCGTCGTCTTCTGCCAGCCCGAGGGCGGCCAGCGCTACGGCTTCGTCACCACGCGCGGCGCCGACACACCGGGCGTCACCGGCTGGAACGAGGCCGGGCTCACGGTCACCGCCCACACGCGCTTCCACCGCGACGTGCGCTGGTCGGGGGCGGGCGTGGTCGACCTCACGCACGACATCGTCCGCCGGGCCGAGACCCTCGACGACGCGCTGAAGGTCGCGCGCGAGCGGCCCTCGCAGTCGACATGGGGGATCATCGTCTCGTCGGCGCGCGAGCGGCGCGCCGTGGTGCTCGAGGTCACGGCGCGCGCGGTCGAGGTCGTGCGGCCGCGGGCCGGCGAGGACTTCCTCCTGCAGACGAACCGCTACGCCACCCCGTCCCTGGCCAGGGACGAGGTGGCGCCCTGCGTCGGGCACCTGGCCAACTCCGACGGGCGGGCGCAGGTGATCCGCGCGCGCGTCGAGCGCGGCCTCGCCGCGGGCGGCCTCGACGCGGGCGACCTCCAGGCCCTCCTCGGCGCGCACGACGACCCGGAGGTCGAGGGCCAGGGCCGGGCCGCCGGCGGGGTGCTCGCGCAGGGGATCTCGGTCAAGAGCGTCGTGGTCGAGCCGGACGCCGGGCGCGTCCACCTGTCGGTCGGCCCCTGCCCGACGGGCGGCGGCCCGTGGACGACGGTCGGCTGGGACTGGGACGGCCCGCCCGATGCGCGCGAGGTCGAGGCGGACCTCGAGCACCGCCCGCTCCACCCGCGCTTCGCCGCCGGGCCGCGCCGCGCCGGTCACGAGCGCTACGTGGCCGCCGTCGGCCTCGACGGCCAGGGCGCGCCCACGGGCCAGGTGGCCCAGGCGATCGAGGAGGCCGTGGCGCTCGACCCCGAGGAGCCGGGCTACCGGCTGATCGCGGCCGGGTTCCGCCTGCGTCACGGCGAGGTCGAGGCCGCCCTGAACCACCTGCGCGCCGGGCTCGCGCACGAGCGGGCGCCCTTCCACCGCGGGCAGCTCCTCCTGTGGGCGGCGCGCGCCGCCGACGCCTGCGGCCGCCCCGACGAGGCTCGCGAGCACCGCGAGGCCCTGCGGCGCCTGTCCTCGCCGCACCTCGGCGACCACCACGCGGCCGTCGACGTCGACGCCCGCCGGCCCTGGACCCGGCGCCGGCTGCGGCGGGTCGTCGTCAACATGGTGTTCCCCGACCTCGTGGCCTGAGGGCGCGCGCCGCCCGCGTCGAGGGCACGGCGCGGGTCCACGACCCCTGGACCCGCTCACGACGGACGAGCAGCGGCAACGGAGGGCTCGATGGCCCTCCTTCCGCGCTCGTCCTCGCCCCCCTCGCGAGCGCCTCTGCAAACACGCCGCTCCGCGGCCTCGAGCTCCGAGGGCTCGAGTAGGAGTCGCTGCGCGATCTCCCTCGAGCTCAGACCTGCGATGAGTGATGCGCTCGCGAGGGGGGCGCGATCGGCGCAAGTGCCCGGACGAGGACGTTCGGCCCGTTCCGCGCCTCCCCATCGCTCGCCTTGGCGGGTCGAGTACGAGCAGCGGAAGGGAAGGTTCTCGAGCTCTCTGCTCCTCCGTGGTGACCCCGCCCTGGCCGCCCCCGGACCGGTCCACGGCCCGCGTTGTGCGCCGGGCCTCGTCGGAGCACACTGGTGGCGTGCGGATCGGGCGCTACGAGGTCCTGGGCGAGGTGGCGCGCGGGGGCTTCGGCGTCGTCCTGCGCGCGCGCGATCCCGCGCTCTCGCGCGAGGTGGCGATCAAGCTGCTGCTCGCGGGCGCCGGGGCGAGCGACACGCAGCGGCGCCGCTTCGAGCGCGAGGTCGGGGCGCTGGCGCGCCTGCGGCACCCGAACATCGTCTCGGTCCACGAGGCCGGGTCGATCCGCGAGGGGCCCTACATCGTCATGGACTTCGTCGACGGCGAGTCCCTCGACCAGCGCCTCGCGCGCCTGGGCCCGCTCCCCGTGCGCGAGGCCCTCCGGCTCATGGAGACGGTGGCCCGGGCGATCGAGCACGCCCACACGCGGGGGGTCCTCCACCGCGACCTCAAGCCGGGCAACGTCCTCGTCGACCGGACCGGGACGCCGCTCGTCACCGACTTCGGCCTGGCCCGCGAGGTCGACCCGCGGCTGAGCGCCACGGCGCTCAGCCGCTCCGGCGCGTCGCTCGGCACCCCCGGCTACTGGCCGCCCGAGCAGGCCTACGGCCGGCTGGCGGACATCGGGCCGCGGAGCGACGTCTACGCGCTGGGGGCCACGCTCTACGCGCTGCTCACCGGGCAGCCGCCCTACGAGGCGCCGAGCATCGTCGAGCTCATGGGCCGGATGACCGCTCCCCCGACGCCCCCGTCGGCGCTGCGGCCGGAGGTGCCGCCGGCCCTCGACGCGGTCGTCCTGCGCGCGCTGGCCGCCGAGCCGGCCGAGCGCCACGCGACTGCGGGCGCGCTGGCGGACGCCCTGGCCGAGTGCCGCCGCCGGTCACGGGCCCCGCCCGCGCGGGCGAGCAGGTCGCGGTCGCCCTCGTCGGCGCCGCCGCGCTGGCGACGACGGTGACGCTCGCCCTGGCGCTGCCGCCCTGTCGTCGTCGGCGAGGACCCGCCGGCGCCGCCGATCCCGCGCCGCCCCTCCCCGCGCCGCCCGACCCCGCACCGGAAGGCGGAGGCCCGCCCCCGGCGCCGGACGCCCTGGCCCTCGGGCGCGCCGCCTTCGAGGCCGGTCGCTACGTCGACGCGCTCGAGGCCGCCGCGGCCGCGCTGGAGATCCGGCCCGACGACATCGAGGCGCTGCTCCTGCGCGCGTGCGCGCGCCTGCACCTCGACGACCTCGTCGAGGCCGAGGAGGACGCGTCCGTGGCCCTGGCGCTGGACCCGACGCGCCTCGGCGCGCGGCGGCTCCGCGCCGAGGTCCGCCGCGCCCGGGGCGACGTCCAGGGCGCGCTGGAGGACGCCCGGCTCGTGCTCGCCGAGGCGATCGGCGTCGACCGGGCCGAGGCCCTCGCGGTGCGCGCCTGGGCCCGCCACCGCCTGGGGGACAAGGCCGGGGCCGCCGAGGACTACGCGACCGCCGCGGCCCTCGTGCCGCGCGGTCGCTGGTCGATCGAAGGGGGGAGCGCCCTGCTCGAGCTGGGGAAGGTCGACGAGGCGCTGGAGCAGCTCGAGATGGGGCTGGCCAGCGAGCCCGACGACGTGCTCGGCCTCGTCAACCGGGCGACGTGCCGGATGCTCCGCGGCGAGCTCGACCTGGCGCTGGCCGACGCGGACCGGGCGGTGACGCTCCGGCCCACGTTGGGGGTCCTGGTGTCGCGACGCGGGGAGGTGCGCCGGCTCCGCGGCGAGCTGGACCTGGCCCTGACCGACCTCAGCCGGGCCATCGAGCTCGACCGCGAGTACGCGGAGACGTGGCGGCAGCGCGCCGTCGTCCGGGCCGGCCTGAAGGACGTCGAGGGGGCGATCGCCGACTACCGCCAGGCGCTGGCCCTGGGGGTGTCCCCACGCGAGGTCCTGCCGAACCTCGGCCTCCTCCTGGCGAGGACGGGGGCGCTCCAGGAGGCGCTCGAGACGTTCGACACGGCGCTGCGCCTCGACCCGCGCAACCGGGTGGCGTACAGCGGGCGGGCGGACGTCCGGGAGTCGCTCGGCGACCCCGTCGGGGCGCTGGCCGACCTCGGCCGGGCGATCGAGGTCGGGCCCCCGGACTGGTCGCTCCATCACAACCGCGCGATCCTGCGCAACTCGGTCGAGGACCACGAGGGCGCGCGGGCCGACTACGACCGCGTGCTCGAGCTGAAACCGGACTTCGTCGACGCCCTGATGACGCGCGGCGACCTGCGGCGGCGCATGAATGACGTCGACGGCGCCCTCGAGGACCTCGCCCGGGCCGTGGCGCTGGCGCCGGACAACCCGCGGGTCCACCTGGCCTACGGCCTGGCGTTCCACGCGCGGGGCGGGGCCGAGGCGCTCGCCCGGGCCGACGAGGAGCTCTCGATCTACCTGGCCGCGCGGCCCGACCACGCGCGGATCCTGGCCGAGCGCGCCTTCGTGCGCGAGAAGCTCGGGCGCAAGGCGGACGCCCTGGCCGACTTCCGCAGGGTCCTCGAGCTGCCGCCCGAGGGCGACGACAGCAGCCGCTCCTTCGCCAGGCAGCGCATCAAGCGGCTCGAGGAGGCGGCGCGGCCGCCCGAGTGACGCGCGCCCTCACAGCGGCCGTCGCTCGTGACGTCGTCCACGTCATGGAGCGGGACCCTTGCGCCGATCCGCAGTGAGGCACCTGTCGCACCGCTCCGGCCGCTTCGCGGCCTTCGCTCGGGATGCGCGCCACCGCTCGCTCTCACAGCGGCCGTCGCTCGTGTTGACGTCCACGTGGTGGAGCGCGGGCCCGATGCTCCGATCCGCAGTGAGGCACCTGTGGCCCTCGCTCCGGCCGCTTCGCGGCCTTCGCTCGGGGATGCGCGCCACCGCTCGATCTGCTCGCCTCGCTCGCAGATCAAGCGGTGAGCGCGGTCAGCCGCCGCCCTGCTGGGCCTCCGGCGCCCGTTCGGGCGGGGCCTCGCGCGGCTGCTCGAGGGGCTGGCCGGGCGCCGCGCGCTCGACCTTGACCTCGCCCACCTCCTCCGCCTCGATCAGCCCCTGGCCGATGAGCCGCTCGACGATCTTGCGATGGTCGCGCTCGTGCTCGTGGCGCATGGCGTCCTCGTCGGTCTCGAGGTCGATGAAGATGTCCTTCTTGCCGGTCGCCATGTTCATGCGGAACCGGATCTCGATGTGGCCCATCAGCGCACCTCCTCGCCCGCCGGGGCGGCCTGCTCGGCCTTGTCGACCAGGCGCGGCGCGTCGCGCCAGTCGACGTCGTGGCCGCGGCCGGCGAAGAACTCCTTCAGCTCCTTGAGCTCGAGCGCGCGCTTCTCCACCAGCAGCCCGGCCATGGCCTCGAGCGTGGGCCGCTCGGCGGTCAGGAGCGCGCGCACGCGCTCCTTCTCCTCGTTGAGGATCGCGTCGACGTCGCGGTCGATCGCCTCCTCGCGGCTGTTCGACAGCCGCCGTCGGGACCAGCCGTCGCGCGCCTCCTCGTAGCAGAACTCCTGGCTCGAGCCCATGCCCCAGGCCTCGACCATGGCCCGGGCCATCTGCGTGGCCCGGTAGAGGTCGTCGGCGGCGCCGGCCGAGGGCTGGCCGTAGACGACCTCCTCGGCGACGCGTCCGCCGAGCGACACGGCGATCCGCGCCCGGACCTCCGGGCGCGGCAGGACGACGCCCTGGTGCGAGACGTCGAAGCGCGTGTAGAAAGCGCTCGGCTCGTCCTCCTCGCCCTCGATCGTCACCTTGTCGGGGCGGGCCGCCTCGGCCACGAGCGCCGCCACGAGCGCGTGGCCGCACTCGTGGGTGGCGATGATCTTCTCCTCGTCCTTGCTCGGCGGCTTGAGCTCGAACGCGTCGCCGATGATCTCGTCCACGTCCTTCTTGCTGAACGTGTGCGCGCCGCCGCGCCGCACCTTCTCGCGCGCCAGGCCGCGGCAGATCGCGTACAGGTGGTCGCCCGTGAAGCGCGTGCGCCGCTCGGCGTTCACGTAGCCCGACGTCTTGCGCACGATGTAGTCGAAGACGTCCTCGGGCAGGTCCAGGCCGAACTTCCTCGCGTAGATGCCCAGGATCTCGCGCCGGTCCTTCTCCTTGGGGTAGGGGATGCGGATCTTCAGCTCGAAGCGGCCCGGGCGCAGGAGCGCCTCGTCGAGCGACTCGACGAAGTTGGTCGTGCCGATGACGAAGACCAGCTCCTCCTTGCGGAAGCCGTCCATCTCCGTGAGGAGCTGGTTGACCATGGAGTGCTCGACGCCCGAGCCGGTGTAGCTGCCGCGGCGCACGGCGAACGAGTCGAGCTCGTCGAAGATCACGATCGCCGGGGCCGAGCGACGGGCGCGGGTGAACACCGAGCGCAGGTTCGACTCGGACTCGCCCACCCACTTCGACTTGAGCTCGGGGCCGGAGACCACGATCGCCGTGGCGTCGATCGCCGTGGCGATGGCCTTGGCGAAGTACGTCTTCCCCGTGCCCGGCGGCCCCTCGAAGATCATGCCGCGCGGGATGAGCTCCTCCATGCGCTTGACCTCGTCGACGCTGCCCAGGGCGTCGCGCGCGCGCAGGAGCGAGAGGATGTCCTTCTCGATGCGCTCCTTGACGCCCGCGTAGCCGCCGACGTCGGCGCGCAGGTCGATCTTCGGCACGTCGAGCTCGGCGCCGCGCGTCAGGTCGCGGATCTCGCGGAACACCTGCTCGCGCGTCCCGGGCGCGCGGGGGTCGAAGTCGAGGCGGTCGGAGAACTGGGCCAGGAGCTGGCGCAGGCGGATGACGTTCAGGCCCGAGACGTACTTGTAGAGCGCGAACGGGTCGAACGTCTCGACGCCGAACTTGCGCGCCTCGCGCTGGAGGATGACCCGCGGCAGGCGGTCGCGCGGGATGCCCACGATCGTGCGCTTGGCGGCGAAGACGCTCTCGACGGTCTTGGGCAGCTCGAACTCAGGGTCCTTGAAGCCGAGCAGCAGGACGTCCGGGTTCTCGTAGCAGAGCGCGATGACCTCCTTGGCCTCCATCGACAGGCCGCTGCGGGTCGTCGTCGTGAGGAGGTCGAGGTGCGGGACGACGATCACGGTCCCCGGCTCGGCGGAGCGGACCATCTCCATGATCTCGCGCACCATGAGCTGGATGAGCGTGCCCATGGGCGGCTGCTGCGGCGTCGCCGCCTGCCCCTGCTGCTGGGGCTGCGGCTCGGCGCGGCCGGGCTGGCCGGAGACGAAGCGGCAGCGCAGCCCCCGCGCGCCGCCCGACGTGTCGCGCAGGCGGCCGCGGAGCGCGGCGTAGAGGAAGGTCACGAGCTGCTTGTCGCACTCGACGAGGCACGAGACGCCGCGCCGCAGCTTGCCCGAGAGCCAGTCGAGGTCGTCGCCGTAGACGGCCTCGACGGCGTCCTCGAGCGAGATGTCGGTCGGGAGCTGGGCGATCGGGAAGTCGATGGGCATGGAGCGTCCAGTGTCGCCCTGGGCGGGAGGGGGTCAATAGGGCGGCAGCAGCCGGCGCAGGGCGTGCGCGACGACGACGAGCAGGAAGAGGGCGTTCCGCGGCAGGAGCGCGGGCCAGAAGAGCGGCAGGGGCTCGCCCGGGCCAGCAGCGGGGAGGTGCGGCGTCGCCGACGGGTCGGCCTCGCGGGACGACGCGCCAGGGACCGGAACCGCGCGCCCGTGGGCGGGGAAGCAGCGCGCCAGGCGCCCGGCGAGGCGGCGCAGCCAGGACACGGAGCGCGGCCAGTCGGCGATCCCGTCGACCCACTCCGGCGGCAACGCGCGCGCCCCGGCCGTGGCGCCGACCAGGCCGCCCGTGATCGCGCCGACCGTGTCGGCGTCGCCGCCGAGCGCCAGG
The DNA here is from genome assembly GCA_019636275.1 of Planctomycetota bacterium. GTDB lineage: Bacteria > Planctomycetota > J058 > J058 > J058 > JAMLIC01. Next base: position 28,488 of record JAHBXY010000050.1, read on the forward strand.
ACCTCGGTCAGCGCCGCGCGCGGGTCGCCAGGGTGACGGAGGAAGGCGTGCAGCGCCACGGGGACGGTGTGCAGCACGTAGCCCGTGACCCCGCGCTCGAGGCTCATCGCGCGCGCGAGGTCGGCCCCGGGCCGGTCGAGATGCGCCGCGACCTGCCCGAGGGCGCGGCGCAGATCCTCGGTCGCCTCCTCGCCCCGCAGGCGCGCGATCTCGCCGGGGAGGGCCGCCAGGAACGCCGCCGCGTCGATGCCGTCCGGCCCTCGGTGGGCCCCCTCGCGCGCGGCCAGGGCCACGGCGAGCGCCCCCTCCTCGGCGCGAGGGTCGGTGTGGGTCAGGCGCGTCGAGGCCCGGAGCCAGGCGGCGAGGCGGGCATCGTCGTCGCTGGCGCAGGCACCGAGCAGCGGCGCGCGCATGGCCGGCCCGTTGCCGGCCGAGCGCACCCCGCTGCGCCCGGGGCCGAAGCCCAGCCACAGCTTGAGGCAGGCGCGCAGGGTGGCCCAGCCGACGCCGCCGGGGAGCCCGAGCAGCCAGCCGCGCAGGCGCCAGCCGAGCGAGCGGGCGAAGCGGGGCGGGTCGCCGTCGGAGGCGAGCAGCGCCTGTCCGACGAGGCAGGCGTGCTCGGTGTCGTCGCTGAGGAGGCCCCGCCCGGGCAGGAGGCGGTGGCGGACCGGGCCGGGGAAGAGCCGCGCGGCGCGCCGCGGCGAGAGGCCCTCGAGCGGCAGACCCAGCGCGTCGCCCACCGCCGTCCCGAGGAGGGCGCCGGCGATCACGTCCTCGCGGTCACGCATGGCGTCGAGTCTAATCGACGCCATGAGCGACTCGCGCGGCCGCCTGGTGCGCATCTTCCTCCGCCCGTCCGCGCGCACGCCGGTGCGCGAGGTGGCCGAGGTCACGGCGCTCGAGGGCGTCGGCCTCGACGGCGACCACGCCCACGGCGGCAAGCGGCAGGTGACGCTCCTGTCGGTCGCCGGCTGGGCCGAGGCCTGCGAGGCGCTGGGCGCCGGCGCGCTCCCGCCCGAGGGGCGGCGCGCCAACCTGCTCGTCGAGGGCGTGGACCTCCACGCCGCCCTGAAGCGCCGCCTGCGCGTGGGCGCGGTCGAGGTCGAGGTGCTGGGCGAGACGCGCCCCTGCCAGCTCATGGACGACGTGCAGGTGGGCCTCATGGACGCCCTGCGCCCGCGCCTGCGGGCCGGGGTCTACGGGCGGATCGTCCGCGGCGGGCCCCTGCGCGTGGGCGACGCCGTCGAGGTCCTCGAGGCGGCGGCGACGTGAGCGAGGACGAGGACGACGCCGACGACGACGACGGCGGCGACGACGCCGCGGGCGACGACCTGCAGGAGCAGGTGTTCACCCACGCCCCGGTCCTGCGCGACGAGGTCCTCGACCTCCTGGCGCCCGGGCCCGACGCCGTGTTCTACGACCTGACGCTGGGCCTCGGCGGCCACGTGCGCGCCGTCCTCGAGCGGGCCGGCCCGACGGCGCGGGCCTTCGGCCTCGACGCCGACCCGCTGGCGGTCGAGCGCTCGACCGCGGCGCTGGCCGACCTCGGCCCGCGCGTCACGCTCGTCCACGCCAGCCTGCGCGAGGTGGGCCGCGTGGCGCGCGAGCGGGGCTGGCCCGCGCCCACGGCCGTGCTCATGGACCTGGGCCTCTCCTCGCCGCAGATCGAGGAGGCCGCGCGCGGCTTCAGCTTCCGGCGCGAGGGGCCGCTCGACATGCGCTTCGACCCCACGCGCGGGCCGTCGGCGGCCGAGCTGCTCCTGGCCCTGCCCTCGGCCGAGCTGGCCGAGCGGATCGAGGTCCTCGGCGACGAGCCGCTGGCGGGCGAGATCGTGCGGCTGATCAAGCGCCGGCTGCCGGTCGAGACGACGACGCAGCTCGCGGCGATCGTGCTCGAGGCCTACGGGCGGCGCCCCTCGCGCGTCCACCCCGCCCGGCGCACGTTCCAGGCCCTGCGCATGCTCGTCAACGACGAGCTGGCCGCCGTCGAGGAGGGGCTCTGGGACGCGGTCGAGCTCCTGGCCGCCGGCGGGCGCGTCGCCGCGATCTCGTTCCACTCGGGCGAGGACCGCGTGGTCAAGGAGGTCCTGCGCAACGCCGCCCGGCGCGACCTCGTGCGCATCCTCACGCGCCGCCCCGTGCGCCCGACCGAGGCCGAGTGCCAGCACAACGCGCGCGCGCGGAGCGCCAAGCTGCGCGGGGCCGAGCGTGCGGGCGCGTGAGCTGCTGCTCCTCGCGGCGCTGGGGCTGACCGCCTGCCGCAGCGCCCGCTGCGAGGTCCACGGCGACCCGCTGATCGACCGCGAGGTGCCGGTCGTCTACGGCCTCATGGGCGGCGACTACCTCGACGCTCGAGACGAGCTGTTCCCGCGCGCCGACGCGCTGGGCGGCTGCGTCGTGGACCCCGACCGGAGGACGACCGTCCGGGCCGCCTGCGCCACCTGCGTCGAGGTCGCCCGGCACTGGCGCTCGTCCCGGCTCCGCACTCGCTCCTTCCACGGCTTCGAGGAGCGCGAGCCGCCGCTCGACGGACGCTGATGGACCGTGAGCGGCGCCGCCCGGTCAGGGCGACGCCGCTCACGCCTGTTCGCGCTCGGCGGTCACAGCGGCCGTCGCTTGTGATGATGTCCACGTCGCGGACCGCGGTCCGATGCTCCGATCCGCAGTGACGCACCTGTCGCCCTCGCTCCGGCCGCTTCGCGGCCTTCGCTCGGGGATGCGCGCCACCGCTCGAGCTGCTCGCTACGCTCTCAGATCAAGCGGTGAGCGCGGTCAGTTCGCCGCGGCGGCCTTCGGCTTCGGGTCGAGGCGCACCTCGAGCACGCTCTCGACACCCTTGCCGTCGGCGTCCAGCGTCGAGTAGCTGAGCACGCCGCCGAGCATGGCGGCCAGCTCGCGCACGGGACCCGTCAGCTTGCGGGCGTTCTCGGCCGCGTGCTCCTTGCGCCAGGCGTGGGCCTTCGGCGCGTGCTCGATGTTCTCCCGCTCCCAGGCCTCCGTCTCGGCCTGGAAGGCCGTGAACACCGCGTCCATGTCCTCGTCGCCCGTGAGCTCCGGGAAGCGCGGCCGCGGCTTCGCTCGCAGCTCGGCCGGCAGCGGCGCCAGCTCGCGCGCGAGCCGCTCGCCGTTGTGGAGCGCCTGCTCGGCGAGCCCGGCCCAGCTCAGGTGCGAGAAGGTCAGGGCCTTCGTCGGGTGGCCGGCGATCAGGGCCTTGAACGACGGCGACGCGGCCAGGCTCCCCTGGTCGAGCTTCGCCGCCAGCGCCCGGGCCAGCGCGTGCTCGGACGTGGCCACGTAGAGCCAGTTGCCGGCGATCGCGTAGCAGGGCGAGACGCCCTGGCCGACGTCCCGCTCCATGCGCTCCTGCTGCCGCGCGGGCAGGAGGAGCCGCGTGGCCGCCTGACCGCCGACCTGCGCCTTCGCCAGGCGCGCCAGGCGCGGGTCGTCGGTCGCCGCGGCGCCCGGCGCCTCGCGCGGCAGCGTGCCGAACGGGACCGCGTCCTCGGGCAGCTCGAAGCTCGACGACCGCGGCAGCCGGCCGGCGACCTCCTTCACCTGGCTCTTGTGGTTGGCGACGAGCGTCACGTCACCCGGCGCGGCGTCGACCCGCCGCGCCGTGCACAGCCACTCGTCCTGCGAGGCGCGCAGCTCGAGCTGCCAGCCGCGGGCGACACCCATGCCGAGCTCGTGGTCGATCAGCCCGTGCTCGGCCAGGTCACCGAGGCTGCCGAAGGCCTCGACGCCGTCGCCGTCGATGTCGCCCTCGCGGAACAGGGCCTGCGCCGCCGCGATCTGCCGCAGCATCGTCCGCGCCGCCGCGTCGTCGGCCCTCCCGCCGCCGGCGCTGGCGTTGAGCGCCTTCAGCCCGACCTCGAGCAGGCCCGCGAGCGTGCCCTCGAAGGCCGACGCGCCCTCGGCCGTGAGCTCGATCGCCAGGACGCCCGCCGGCACGGCGACCACGTCCGGGTCCTCCGAGCCCAGGCGCGGCTGCGACACCAGGCCGAAGCCCAGGCCGCCGCCGAGCGGGGCGATCAGCGCCGCGTGCGGGTCCTTGCCGGCCAGGAGCGAGGAGCCGAGCTGCTCGAGCCCCTCCTTCACCTGCTCGGGACCGACCGCCGCCTCGGCCAGGCGCAGGGCGTAGCGCCACAGCGCCTGCGCGTCGACCTCGCCCGCGACCGAGAGGAACGTCTCCTCGGGCAGGCGCGCCCAGGCGGACGGCGCGTCCTTCGCCGCGCCGTAGGCCTTGCGCAGGTCCTCGTCGAGCCCCTCGCCGAGCTGCTGCCAGGTGCGGAGCGTGTAGGCCCGGCACTCGCGGTCGACGTAGGCCGCCGTCGCCTGCGCCTCGATGCCCTTCATGAAGCCCTGGAGCCGCTTCACCTGCTCGGCCTCGGGGCCGCCCAGGCCGCTCACGAGCCTCTGGTAGGCGCGCGGGTCGAAGTAGGCGAAGACCGCGTAGCCCTCGGGCAGGCGCTGGATCGCGCGCTGGAACTCGCCCGGCGCCGCGCCCTTCTGCCCGGCCTTGTCGAGCACGCGCTCGATCAGCTCCTTGCGCGTGCTGATCGCCAGCTCCGCGCCGACCTGCGCCCAGTAGACGTCGGTCGGGCCGCGGATGCAGAAGACCTGCCGCCCGGCGTGCGTCGTGACCTCGGCCTTGCGCGGGTGCGCCTTGGCCTCCTTGGCCACGATCCCCGACGCGACCGCCACCGCCATGCGGGCGAGCGGCCGGGCGCGCACGAAGGCCAGCGGCCGCAGGGCCTCCTCGGGGCGCGAGCCCTCGTGGGCCTCGACGGCCAGGGCGATGTCGTTGCCCAGGAGCTCGCGCAGGGGGAAGGCCGCGGCGTTCAGGGCCAGGCGGCCCTCGAAGGTGGGGTCGCCCTCGAGGCGGGGCGCGCCGAGCTCGCGGCGCAGCTCCGGCGGCAGGGCGTCGGGGTCCTCGAGCAGCGCGCGCAGGTGGCGGACGGCGGCCGCGCCCTGGAGGGCGGCGACGGTCTCGCTGCGGGCGATGCGCAGGCCCAGGTCGTAGAGGCCGCGCGCCTCGACGTAGAGGAACGTGTGCTCGTCGAGGAGCCCGCGCAGGTCGTGCCGCGCGGTGTCGCGGAACAGCGCCGCCTCGGCGCGCGAGGCGACGACGCTGGCCTGGTAGAGGTCGCCCTTCGGGATCTGGAGCCCGAACGCGAGCCCGTCGAGCGGGGCCAGGTCGGCCAGGAGGACCGACAGCTCCTCACCGTCGAAGGCGTCGGCGCTCCACTGCTCGCCCAGGCGCTCGACCGTGCGCTTCACCGCGGCGACCAGGCGCTCGCGGTCGCGCACGAGCTGCATGTCGACCCAGGCGTAGGCGGTCACGTCGCCCGGCAGCGCCTTCACCTCGCTGCGGAACGCCGGCTGATCGGCCAGGCTGGCCCGCGCGCCGGCGCGCACGTCGAGCACGGCCTTGACCGTGTCCTTGTCGAGGCTGGCGACGAGGACCTCGCCCGCCATGCTGAAGTGGACCTCGGTCCGGCCGGCCTTGCGCGTCACGAGGTCGAAGCCCTGGTAGGGCTCGACGGTCGCGTCGGCGCCGCCGAGCGTCCCGCGCAGGCGCTCCCAGACCTTCGTCCACTCGCCGTCGACCGCGACCGCCTTCGCCAGCCCGACGAGGTCCACGCGGGTGGCCACGAACGCGCTCGGCTCCGGCCCGGCCAGGAGGCCCAGGCCGACGTTCTTGCCCAGGGTCAGCAGGAGCGACTCCTCGGAGACCGACAGGCCGAGCGCCTTGAGGTCGGCCGCCGCCGGCGAGTCGTTGAGGGTCAGGAGCTGCTTCCAGGCCTCATCGACCTTCTTGCGCGTGGCCGAGCGCTCGTAGTCGCCGAAGGTCGGCCCCTTGCGGAACGCCTCGAGCGTCCCCGCGAGGTCCCGCGCCTCCAGCCACACCGTCGTGTGCGCCGGGGCGGCCTCCGCGAGCCGGTACGAGCGGCCCCCGAACGCCTGCATGATCCCGAACCCGACGCCGCCCAGAGCCAGGACCGCCACGGCGGTCGCGACACCCTTGTTCATGTTGCCCTCTTCCCTCGAGCCGCCGCCCCCTCGCAAGGGGTGGTCCGCGCCGTAACTCGCTGGAGAGCATGGCAGGACGGCCGCCCCGCCGCCCAGATTCGGGAATCGGCCTGTCGACGTCGAAGGCAGCTACGGGATGGGGGCGAACCGCCGCAGCGGCGCGATCGCCTCGAGGGCGCGCGCCAACCGCACCTCGTGAGGGCCGCCCAGGGCGATCCACGGGACGCCCTTGCGGGCGAGCGCCTCCTCGAACCAGCCGTGCATGGCCTCGCGCAGGTCCTCGCTCTCGCGCGTGCCGTCCTGCACGAAGGGGAAGTCGGGCACGGTGAGCAGGTACAGGTCGCAGCGGCGCCCGGCGGCCAGTCGCTCGAGCGCCTCGCACACGCCGCCGACGTAGCGCCGGTGCCAGACGGTCGTGGCCAGCGGGTCCGTGTCGCACACGAGCACGCGGTCGGCGCGGGCGGCCAGGGCGTCCTCGAGCGCGGCCTGCCCGCGGGCGATCGCCAGCAGGTCGTCGCTCGTCCAGCGCTCGGCGTCGGGCGCCCAGCGCCGCCCCTCCCAGTAGGCGCGCCCGACCTCGGGGACCCACGCCGTGCCCAGGCGCTCGGCGAGGTCGCGGGCCAGCGTCGTCGTGCCGCTCGACTCGACGCCGAGCACGACGACGCGCCGGGCGAAGTGCGCCCGCGCCGGCGCGGTGAGCAGGCGCCAGCGGGCGCCGAGGTCGGCGCGCAGGGCCGCCCCGGAGATCGCGACCGCCGCGCGGTCCGGATCGACGGCCACGTGCCGCGCGCCCATGGCCGCCGCCCAGGGCTCGCCGTAGGCCTCCGACGTGAACGCCAGGTCGGGGCGCCGGCCGCCCAGCACCTCGAGCGCGCGGGCGCCCCACGCCGCCGGCGTCTCGGGGATGTCCTCCGCGACGACCCGGACCTCGACGTCGGGATGCACGCTCCGGATCCAGCCGGCGCGGACGCTGGCCGGCGGCGTCTGGCCGGGGGCGTCGCCGACCAGGACGACGAGGTGGTCGACCAGCGCCTTCGCCGTCCGCAGCAGGTGGTCGTGGCCCAGGTGGAAGGGGTGGAACTTGCCGACCGTGATCCCGAGCGTCACGCCTGCGCCCGCTCGGCCAGGAGGCGGCGGAAGGTGAGGAGCCCGCCGAGGGCCAGGACCCAGAAGCCGACGTAGAGCGCGCTCGTCAGGTACAGCCCGCGAGAGGCGTAGAGCGGCACGTAGATCGTGTCGACGACGATCCACACGTACCAGCTCTGGACGAAGCGGCCCATCAGGTAGACGTGCGCGACCAGGCTGAGGACGGTCGTGAGCGCGTCCCAGAAGGGCACCTCGCCGCGGAGGTGCACGAGGACCTCGTAGAGCCCCCACGTGGTCGCGGCGACGACGAGCAGCGTGGGCGCCCACCACCACGCGGGGAGGCTCGAGACCGGCCGCTCCGTGCGCGCGGGGCCGCCCTTCAGCCACAGCCAGATCGCCTGCAGGCTGGTGACGAAGTAGACCGCCTGCAGGCCGACCTCGGCGAACAGGCGCGCCTCGAAGAACACGACGGCGTAGGCCGAGACGCCGACGAGGCCCACCCACCAGCCGAGCGGGTGGTTGCGCGCCAGCAGCCACACGCTCCAGGCGTAGGCGACCGAGGCGACGGCCTCGAGCGGCGCGAGGAGCGTCGTCGCCAGCGGGAGCGCCAGGAGGACGACGCTGAGCGCGGCGCCGAGGGCGGCCTGCGCGCGCGGGGTCACGCGGGCGCCTGCGGGAGGAAGACCGGGCGGGCGTGGACCCCGGGCTCGTGGCGCACCCAGCGCGAGGTCGTCCCCTTGCCCACGTCGAAGGTCCCGTCGATCCTCGCGGCCTCGCGAAAGGTGGCGAACAGCGGCGGCGGGAGGCCCGCGGCGCCGCGGACCACGCGCAGCTCGCCGGTCGTCGAACCCGGAGGGTCGCGGCGCGGCCCGCCGCCGTAGGCGGCCGGGTCGTACCGGTCCTGCGTCCACTCCGCCCCGCAGGGCTTGGCGCCATACGGGCTCGCGCCGTCCGGCCGCCCGAGGGCGGCACGGAACACGCGCTCCCACTGCGCCTCGGTGATCAGCGCCCACCGCCCGGGGAGCCCCACGTCGAAGGCGCCTCCCGCGAGGTACTCGACCGCCCGCTCGGCATGGTCGTGCGTCAGCGGGTAGGCGTGCGACAGGGTCTGTTCGAGCGCGCGCTCCGGGAGACGGGCGAGCCAGTCCTCGCGCATCCACGCGAACAGGCCCGAGCCGCGCAGGGCGGCCCCCGTGAGCGGCCCCGCCGCCACGTAGAACGGCGACAGGTGCACGAGGTGCGCCGGCGCGGCGTCGTCGTCCTGGTCGTCGGCGCCCATCACGAACGGCCCGCCCGGCACGTAGCAGAGCGTGATCGGACCCGCCTGCCGCCGCCGCCGGGCGAGCTCGGCCTCGAGCTCGGGCCAGAGCTCGTCGGCGCCCAGGCGCCAGGCGAGGTCCAGCGCGGCGACGGCCCGCTCGTCCTCGCCCGCGCGGCGCAGGAGGGCCACGTGGCGCCGGCGCAGGTCCACGTCGGCCGGCCGGCCGAGGACCTCGCGCTCGAGCTCTCGCAGGGCGGCGTCGCTCACGGCAGCACCACGGCCGCGTCCTCGCGCGGGGCCCACGAGCACCACGCGTCCGGCGCCTCGAGGTCGCCCGTGGCCGCCAGCGCCCGCGCCCGGCAGCCGCCGCCGCAGTGGTCGTAGTGGCGGCAGCTCCAGCACTGCTGGTTGCCCTCGAGCGCGCGCAGGCGCCGGAAGGGCGCCCCGCCCGCCCACAGGTCGTGCAGCGTGTGGTCGCGGAGCGACCCGGCGTCGAACGTGGGGCCCAGCAGCGCGCACGGGTTGACCTCGCCCGCCGGCGTCACGCTGCACACGAGGTTGCCGGCGACGCAGCCGAAGCGCTCGAGGAGCAGCGCCGAGGTGGCCTCGTGCGGCACGTCGGGCGGGTGGAACAGCGGGATCGTCGCCGCCTCCTGCAGCCGGTCGAGCTCGCGGGTGGCCGCCTGGAAGTCGGCCTGCGACGGCAAGAGGTCCGGCCGACCCAGCGCCCTCCCCGCCGGCAGCGCCGGCCGGAGCGTCAGCGACGCCGCGCCCGCCGCCTCGCAGCGGCGCACCAGATCGCCCAGCCGCCCGCGCAGCGCCGGCGTGTAGGTGGCCGTCACGCCGACCGGCCGGCGGGCGGCCAGGCGCGAGAGCCCGGCCAGGGCGCGGCCGAACGCGCCCGGGCCGCGGACGAGGTCGTGCGACGCCGCGTCCGGGCCGTCGAGGCTCACCGACAGGCAGCGGAACGGCCGCGCCGCGAGCGCGTCGGCCAGCGCGTCGTCGACCAGCGTCCCGTTGGTCGTCAAGAGCACGTTCAGCCCCAGCGCGAAGGCGTCGTCGAGCGCCTCGAGCAGCGCCGGGTGCAGGAGCGGCTCGCCGCCGGTCACGTGCACCTGCATGCAGCCGAGGTCGACGAGCTCGCGGAACAGGCGCCGCATGAGCCCCGCGTCCAGCGCGCCGAGCGGCCCCGGGGCCGAGTCGGACGAGCAGTGCGAGCAGGCCAGGTTGCAGCCCTGCGTGGCGCCCAGGTAGACGGTCAGCGGCGCCGAGAGCCGGCCCGGGGCGCTCCGGTCCTCGACGACCCGCGCGCGCAGCCGGCCGCCCTCGACCAGCCCCTCGGCCTCCAGCGCGCCGAGGAAGGCGCGCTCGACGGCATCGCGCTCGTCGAGCGGCGCCCGCAGGAGGAGCGCGGCGGCCTGGGCGTCGTAGGGGACGTACTGGCAGGTCTCGCGGTCGTAGACGAGCGCGCCGAAGTGCTCGCGGCGCAGCACGTGGCGCGGGCCGCTCGCCGCCGCGTGGTCCCAGGCGGGGACGATCGCCCGCGAGGGCGCGGTCGTCGCCCGCGAGGGCGCGGTCGTCGCCCGCGAGGGCGCGGTCATTGGCTGCGCCTCGGCAGCAGGCGCCACTGGATCGCCTCGCCGAAGCAGCCGGCGCTGACCCACGTGCGCTCGACCACCTGGCTGACCTTGCGCAGGCCCCTGGTCTGGCGGGGGCGCGGCGCCGCCGGGGGCCGCGCGGCCTCCTCCAGCGCCCGCGCGAGCAGGGCGCGCTCGCGGGCGGTCAGCTCCTCGGGGATCCTCGCCACTGGGCGCCCAGCATGTCAGGCCGCCGCGGGCGAGGCCAGGTCAGGGGGTGCCGTCGGGGGCCCGCTCGGCCGTGCGCCGGGCCCGCTCGTGCGAGCGCTCGAGGTCGTCGCGCAGGTCGCGCCAGGCGCGCGCCGGCGCGTCCTCGCTCGGAGGCGGCGGGGGCGGCGGCGGGGTCGGTCGGGCGCGCTCGCGCGTGCTCACGCCGATGCCGAGGAGGTCGATCCCCGCGCCCGCGAAGCTCTCGCCGCGCTCCACGCCGCCCGGCGGCGGCATGGGCGCCAGCGCCGGGAAGGTGATGACGACGCCCCCCACGCGCCACTCGAACGCCTCGTCGCGCGGCGGAGGCGGCGTCTCCCACGAGCGCGCGCCCAGTTTGGGCGGCGATCGGTCGCTCGGCGCGACGACGCAGCCGCCGAGGAGGGCCGAGGCCGCGAGGACGAGCGGGATCGTCGGGCGGGCCATGCGCCCAGTGTGGACGCGGCCTGGCGGGCGCTTCAACCCGGTCACCCGACGGGAACACGGCGGGCGCCGGTCGGCGACAATGCGTGCAGGAGGTGCGCGTGGGGAAGAGCCAGACCGCCGCGGCGAAGCAGGAGATCCTGAGGCTCCTGGGCCGCGCCAAGGGCGCCGTGCTGGGGGTGAACGAGCTCGCCCGGCAGCTCCGCATGGAGCCGCAGCAGGTGCTCACGCTCCTCGGCCAGCTCAAGGGGCAGGTCGAGTGCGTCTCGAAGGCCACCATGGAGTCGCGCGCCAGCATGAAGTGGGAGGACGTCGACTCGAAGTGGCGGCTGGTCCCTCAGGGTTAGGGCCTGTCTTCAAACGGGCAAACGTGTGATCGACACGCTCGAACCCACGGGGGGAAGACCGCGAGCGAGGCGAGGGCGCGGAGGCCGAGGCGAGGGGGGAGCGCGGGTCTTATCAGACGCCCTGATCCCCCGGTGGGCCGCCGGAGCGAGCGGGAGGCCCGCGGCTGCGGACGGCCGCGAGCGGTAGGGTCCGCATGAGCTGCAGCGCCGCAGCCGCGGGACGGAGCTCGCGGAGCCGGGCCACACCGACGACCCGCGCGCGCCCCCCGTCGCCCCGTCGTGCGAAGCACGACGTCTCAGCCCTCGAACCGGATCGAGCGGGCCGGGCTTGCATCCGCGGCCGCAGCCGTCGATCACACGATCCGGTTCGTCGAGCGTCTCGTGCTCCGTGCCCGTCCGGGCACGGGCACGGAGGACGAGACGCTGGCCCGGTGCCGGCCTCCTACTTCCCGACCGTGTCGGCCACGTAGGCGTCGCGCGCCCCCATGGGCCGGTCGGGGCCGCGCGTGGTGTCGCGCGCCGTCTGGTGCTCGAGCTCCGCGTTGAGCTCGGCGCCGAGCACGATCACGTAGGCGGTCAGGTAGAGCCACACGAGCAGGACCACGACCGCGCCGAGCGAGCCGTACATCTCGTCGTAGCCGCCGAAGTTCGACACGTAGAAGGAGAAGCCGGCCGAGAGCACGAGCCACAGGCCGGTGGCCACGGCCGAGCCCCAGGTCACCCAGCGCCACTTGGGCGAGCGGCGGTTCGGGCCGTGGCGATAGAGGATCGCCAGGCTCAGGAGCACGAGCAGCGCGAGCACCGGCCAGCGCAGCACGTCGATCGTCACGCGCAGGGCCCCGCCCAGCCCGACCAGGTTCAGGACCGCGGGCGCGACCGCGACGAGCACGATCGACAGCGAGAGGAACAGGAGCAGGCCCAGCGTCAGGGCGAGGGCCACGGCGTTGAAGCGCAGGAAGCCGCGCTGCTCCGGCTCCTCGTGGGCCAGGTTGCAGGCGGTCATCAGCGCCTTCGTGGCCCGCATGGTGCTCCACAGCGCGATCCCCAGCGACACGGCGAAGCCGAACCCGAGCGCCCGGCCGGGCCGCTGCGCGAGCTGCTGGAGCTGGTCGCCGACGATGCCCTGCGCCCCCTCGGGGATCACGCGGCTGAGCTCCTCGAGCTGCGCGATCGCGCGCGCCGGGTCGGTGACGAGGCCGTAGATCGAGATCAGCGCCGCCAGCGCCGGCGGCAGCGACAGCAGCAGGTAGAAGGCGACGCCGGCGGCGACGAGGTCGATGTTGTCGCGCGTCGACTGCTGCCACACGCGGCGCAGGACGTCGCGCCAGCCGCGCGCCGGGATCTGCGAGGGCCGCTCGGCCTCGCGCCCCTTGCCGGGCTCGCGGGCGGATCCTTCCTCCCGCCGGACCTCTCGCTCTTCCACGCTCCGCACCATGGCGCCGCTCCTTCCCCTCCCGCTCGCTCAGCCCGCCGCCCGCGCCCGGATCCACGCGACCACGGCCTCGACGCGCAGCGGCTTTGCCTGATAGGCCTCGACCTCGAGCAGGGCGGCGTTGCGCGTGGCGCTGGCGCTGGCCGACAAGACCATGACCGGGATCGCCGACAGCGCCGGGTCCTGGCGCTGCTGCGCGCGGAACTCCCAGCCGCTCATGACGGGCATCATCAGGTCGAGCAGGATCGCGTCCGGCGCCAGCCCCGCCCGCAGGCGCTCGAAGGCCTCGGCCCCGTGGCGCGCGGTGACGGCGTCGATGCCCTCGAGGGCCAGGACCTCGACCAGCGTGCTGCGCATCTCCTCGTCGTCGTCGACGAGGAGCACCAGCGGCCGCCGCGCGCTCACGCGCCGCCTCCAGGGGGGTCGGCGGCCGCGGCGCGCGGGAGCGTCACCGTGAAGGTCGAGCCCTGCCCGGGGACGCTCGCCAGCTCGATCCCGCCGCCCATGGCCGTCACCAGCTCGCGCGCGATCCACAGCCCCAGGCCGAAGCCGGCGTGATGGCGCTCCGAGACGGCCCGCTCGAAGCGGCCGAAGATCCGCTCCTGGTCGGCCGGCGCGACGCCGATCCCGCGGTCCTCGACGCCGATCGTGACCGCGCCCGGGCCCGCGCTCAGCCGCACGTCGATCGGCCGGCCCGGGGCGAACTTGACCGCGTTCGAGAGGAGGCTCCGGATCACCTGCCCGAGCCGCCGGCGGTCCCAGCGCCCCTCGAGCGCAGCCGGCGCCTCCAGGCGCACCTCGCAGCCCTGGCGGCGCAGCTCCTCGCCCAGCGCGCCGACGGCCTCGCGGGTGACCGCCACCAGGTCGAGGGGCTCGGGCTCGAGCTCGAGCGCGCCCGCGCCGAGCTGGGCCATGTCGATCAGGTCCTCGATGATCGCCACGAGGCCGTCGACGAAGGTGCGCGCGCGGGCCACGCGCAAACGGACCGCCTCCGAGCGGCGCAGCTCCGGGATGCGGGCCAGCGCCTCGAGCTGCAGGACGAGCGAGTTGAGCGGGTTGCGCAGCTCGTGCGAGGCCGCCTGCAGGAACGCGTCGCGCGCGTCGAGCGCCTGGCGCAGCGCCGCGACGAGGCGCTCGCGCTCGCGCTCGTCGGCGGCCTCCCGCCGGCGCGCGCGCGCGCGCGCGAGCGCCCCCTCGACCGCCCGCGCCAGCCCGAGGCCCGGGCGCGCGCTCTTGACCACGTAGTCGTCGGCGCCGGCCTTGAGCGCCGCGACCGCGACCTCCTCGCTGCCGCTGTCCGTGAACATGACGACCGGGCAGTCGCCCCACCCGGCCTTCACCGCGCGCACCACCGCGAGGCCGTCGGACCAGCGCAGCCGGTAGTCGGTGACGACCGCGTCGGGGGCGGGGCCGCCCAGGGCGGCCTCGAGGGCCTGCGGGTCGCCGACCTCCTGGACGATGGCCGTCGGGAGGTGGCGCAGGAGCTCGCGCGTGGCCAGGGCCCGGTCGGCCGGGGCGTCGTCGATGAGGAGCAGCGTCGGGCCGCTCATGGCCGCGCTCCCTTGCCGGCCGGGTCGCCGCCGGCGAGCGGCCCGTCGGCGCCCGCCGCCGGCAGGTCGATCCAGAAGCGGCTCCCGCGCCCCGGCGCCGACTCCACGCCCGCCGCGCCCCCCATGCGCTCGACGCCCTTGCGCACGATCGCCAGCCCGATCCCGGTGCCCGGGAACTCGTCGTCGCCGTGCAGCCGCTCGAAGACCTCGAAGATGCGCCCCTGGTCCGCCAGCGAGACGCCGATCCCCTCGTCCTCGACCCACAGGCGCCGCCGCCCGTCGTCGCGCCGCTCGGCGCGCACCCGCACGCGCGGCGCCGCCCCAGCGCGCGCGAACTTGAGCGCGTTCGAGAGCAGGTTCTGCACGACCCGCACCAGCGTCGGCCGGTGCGCCTGCGCGGCGCCCAGCTCGCCCCGGACCTCGACGCGCGCCCCACGGCGGGCCACCTCGGGCGCGAGCGGCTCGAGGGCCTCGGCGACGACCGACCCGAGGTCGACCGGCTGCGTCGGCGGCCGCTCGCGCGCCAGCCGCGCGTAAGCCAGGAGGTCGCCGATCAGCGCCTCCATGCGCTCGGCGGCCTGGACGATGTGCCGCGCGTAGCCTGCGCACTCGGGCGAGAGCGCCTGGCAGTCCTCGAGCAGCGCGGCGGCGAACCCGTGCAGGGCGCGCAGCGGGGCCCGCAGGTCGTGCGAGACGGTGTAGCCGAACGCCTCGAGCCCCTCGTTGGCCTCCTGCAGGGCGGCCGTGCGCTCGTCGACCCGGCGCTCCAGCTCCTCGGCGACCCGCCGCTGCTCGGTCACGTCGCGCGTGACCTTCACGAACCCGGTCAGCCGGCCGTCCTCGTCGCGCAGCGCCGCGAGCGAGACCAGCGCCCAGAACGTCGAGCCGTCCTTGCGCCGCCGCGGCGCCTCGGCCGCATAGCCCCCGGGGCCGGCCGCGGCGGCCAGCTCGCGCGCCAGGGCGACCGCCGCGCCCTCCTGGTCGACGTACAGGACGCTGAGCGGGCGGCCGACGACCTCGTCGGCCCGCCACCCGGTCGCCCGCTCGGCGCCCGGGTTCCAGCTCACGATCGTGCCGGCGGGGTCCACGACGAAGATGGCGTAGTCGCGCACGGCGTCGACGAGGTGGCGGAAGCGCTGCTCGCTCTCCGCGAGCGACTGCGCCCGCGCCTCGAGCGCGTCGATCGCCCGCCGGTAGACGCCCGCCAGGCGCGCGACCTGCAGCGACGTGACCCCGCCCAGCAGCACGCCCAGCCCGAGCGCGGCGCCGAGGGTCACGACGCGCGCCCGCCGGGCCCGCCCGTCGGCCGCGGCCGCGCGCGTCGCGCGCAGGCCCTCCTCGACGGAGATCATGGTCTCGGTCACCTCGCGCAGGCGGCTCAGCGCGGCGTGGCCCTCCTCGCGCACGAGGACCTCGACGTCGCCCGCCTCGCGCGCCAGGCGCAGGGCCGTCCGGTGGTAGCGGGCGTAGTCGTCGATGCTCCGGGCGAGGGCCCGCGCGCGCGCCACCTGCCGGGGGTTGTCGGCCACGAGGGCCGGCAGCGCGGCCGCGCGTGTGCGGAGGCTCGCCAGGCTCGACGCGGGCGCCAGGACCTCGTCCTCGCCGTGCAGATAGAACGCGCGCGCCCGCGCCTCGAGGTCCAGGAGGGCCGCGCGGACGTCGGTCACCTCCCCGATCACCGCGTTGGTGTGGTCGACCCATCCGCGGGCCGCGAGGAGGCCCTGGACCTCCGCCAGCACGGCGAGCCCCAGGGCCGTGAGCAGCACGAACGGGAGCGCGGCCGAGCGCACCAGGGCGCGCCGGAACACGGGGCTCGTGAGGAGGGGAGGGGCGTCCTTCATGTCCCGGCCGGTACGCGAGCGAACCGCGCCCCAGCCCGGAGCCCGGCTCGAGAGGAGCGCCGGACGGGTCGCCCGTGGACGAGCCCGGGCGGCCGGGGGTCCCCGTGCTCGACGCCAACGCCGTCGTAAGCCTCCGGCGCGCGAGGCGCCGGCGACCCGGCGCGCGGCTCCCCGGAGGACGCCATGGCGTCGCCTCGGGCCGACGGCGTCGGCCGACGCCGCCCCGCGGGACGCGTGCGTCCCGTCCGGCGCGGCGCGTGACCCTCAGGCGGCGCGCGGGGCGGCGTCCGGATCGAGGCCGCACACGCGGCGGATCGACCGCACCAGCCGCACCGCGTCGAGCGGCTTGGGGAGGAACAGCGCCGGGCCGTGCGCCAGCGCCTGGGCCACCCGCTCGCGCGGCGCGGCCGAGATGATCACGATCGGCATCGGGGCGAGCTGCGGCTCGACCCGCAGGCGGTCGAGGACCTGCCAGCCGTCGACCCGGGGCAGGACGAGGTCGAGGATGAGCGCCGCCGGCGCCGGCTCGCGCTCGAGGAACTCGAGCGCCGCGGCCCCGTCGGGAACTCCCACGGCGAGGACGTCGCCGTCGCTGAGGACGTGGCAGAGCACCTCGCGGAGCTCCGGCTGGTCCTCCACCACCAGGACGACGAGGGGCGGGGCGCCGTCGGGTCGCCCGCGCGGAGGGGTCAGAGGGGTCAACGCTGGCGCTCCACACTCCGGAGGGGCCACCCCCAAGAACGCACGCCGGACGCCCGAGGCAAGCGGCGGGCCGAGGGCGAGCGGCCGGCGCAACGGGCTCGGGGAGCGCGGCCGGCCGCCCTCGCGCCACGGGCGCCGGCGGGGAATCGGCCCGACGACGAGGCGTCGGCGCGGAGCCTCACGGGGCGGCGACGCCGATCACCCCGGCGCCGATGCGCGCGCCGGCGCCGCCCGTCGGCTGCGTGCGCAGGTCGTCGGGGTCCTCGTGGACGATCACCGCCCGCCCGAGCACGCCCCGCTCGCCCAGCTCGAGCCCCCGCACGGTGAGCGAGAGCCGGGCGACGCCCTCCCCGTCCGCGACCAGGTTGCCCAGGTCGCCCTCGTGGCGCTGCGCGTCGTGCGGCCCGCCGTGGTCCCGCCCCCGGGGGTCGAAGTGGCCTCCCGCGCTCGTGGCGTCGGGCGCGCGCAGGTCCCCGTACTCGTGGACATGGAACCCGTGCGCCTGGTGGGGGCGCAGCCCCGTCACCTCGGCCGTGACGCGCACGCTCCCGGGCCCGACGCGCTCGAAGCGGACGATCCCGCGGCAGTCGTTGCCCGCCGTCGGTGAGATCACGCACACCAGCGACGTCACGGCGGGGGCGATGTCGTCCCCCGCCGACGCGGCGTGCGTCAGCGGCGCCGCCGAGGGGCCGCGACCGTCCCGGACCACCGCCCGCGGCGAGGTCTTGCAGCCTTGCGCCGCCAGCAGGGCGGCGCCGGCCGCCGCGAGGAGCAGGGTCGTGTTCGTCGACGTCACGCGTGCCTCCGCGCCCCCACGCGGCCCTCCCCGGGTGCGACGCGCGTACCGGGGTCACGGGCGCGGGGGCAGGGGCAGCGCCAGGTGGAACGTGCTCCCCTGCCCCTCACGGCTCTCGGCCCACACCCGCCCACCGTGCGCCTCGGCGATCCGGCGCACGATGTAGAGGCCCAGCCCCAGCCCCTCGACGCCCCTGGCGGTGCGAGCGCGGAAGCTCTTCTGGAACAGGCGCGGCAGCTCGTCGGGCGGGATCCCGACCCCGCGGTCCTCGACCGAGACGACCACCTCGCCGTCCTCCCGGTGCAGACGCACGCGCACCGGCGCATCGCCCGGCGAGTACTTGAGCGCGTTGGCGGTCAGGTTGGCGATCGCCCGCTCGATCCGCTCGGGGTCGACCAGGATGGGCGGCAGCTCGTCCTGGCGCTCGACGACGACCCGCGGGCGCGCCTCGGGGGTGACCGTGTGGTCGACGGCGTCGCTCACGACGGCCAGCAGGTCCACGCACGCCACGTCGAGGCGGGCGGCCTCCTCCGGGCTCGAGGCGGCCGAGAGCTCGTCGGTCATGGCGCCGATGCGCCGCGCGCCGCGCAGGATCTGCTCGGCCGCGCCGGCGAGGCCCTGCTCCCCGCGCGCGAGCAGCGTGCGCTGCAGGACCTCGGCGCGCAGGGCGATCGTGCCGATCGGGGTGCGCAGGTCGTGCGAGATGAGCGCCAGCGCCTCGTCGCGCTCCGCCTCGAGCCGCCGCAGGTCGGTGACGTCGCGGACGAGGATCATGGCCAGGCGCTCCCGCCCAGAGGCCCCGACCGCGCAGCCCGCGAACACGAGGTCGCGCCGGGGGCCGTCGTGCTGCACGTAGGCGAGCTCGAGCCCGGAGAAGCGCTCGCCGCGGAGGGCGCGGATCAGCGGCCACTCCTCGAAGGGGAGCGGCGTCCCGTCGCGCCGGCGCATGTCGAAGCCGCGGAGGTCGTCGAGGCTCTGCATCCCCCAGCCCAGCGCCTCGCGCGCCACCCGGTTCACGAGGACGAGCCGCCCCTCGGCGTCGGCGACGACGACGGCCTCGGTCATCCCCTCGAGGAGCGCGTCGAACTTCTCGGCGTGCCGGGCCGCCTCCTCGGCCAGCCGCCGCCCCCGCTCGGTGGCCTCGCGCAGGCGCTCGTTCGCCTCGCGCAGGTCGCGCGCCGTCGCCTCGTCGCGCTGGCGACGCCCCACCTCCTCGGTGATGTCCCAGCAATGGACGACCAGGTCGGCGGGGCAGCCCTGGGCCGGGCAGGCGCTCCAGCGGAGCGCCACGAGGTCCCCCCCCGCGCGGCGGTGTTCGGTGACCACCACCTGCCGACCGCCGCGCCCGGCGAGCGCGCGGTCGAGCGCCTCCGTCAACGGGCCGGCGTCGCCGGCGAGGCAGTCGGGGAGGGCGCGCCCCAGCACCTCGGGGGGGCTGCCGAGCCCGCGCCCGAGGGCATCGACCAGGGCGCCGTTGGCGGCGAGCACGTCGTGCCGCGGGCCGCCGGTCAGGGCGATCCCCACGGGGGAGCGGTCGAACACGCAGCGGAGGAGGGCCCCGGGGTCGAGCGTCACGCGCGCACCAGGGTGGACGGACCTGCGAGCATGGAGCGTCCTCGGCCGCCGGCGCGGCGACGGCGCGGAACGATGCCGCGCCGAGGGTCAGATAGTTGTTCAGTTGTTTGAAACCTCACGATGGGACACCGGGCCGGCCCCGTCAAGCGCACGGGTCGTCTCCCCCCGCATGACGACGCTGGCACGACGCCCTCGCCGTAAGGGGGGGGCCCCGCTACCGTGGGGCCGATGAGCAAGCCATCGAAGCAGGACTGGCTCCTCGACCCGCGCGGCTGCCCGGGCTTCGAGCGGCACGAGGTGGTCGCGCGGCGCGAGGTCGGCCCGCACGTCCACCACACCGAGCACTACCACGTGCGCATCCCCCGGCGCTGGGCGCTGGTGAACATCACGGACCGCGTGGAGGAGACCCTCGCGCGGTCGGGGGTCGACGACGGGCTGTGCTTCGTGAGCGCCATGCACATCACGGCCGGCGTCTACATCAACGACGCCGAAGGCGGCCTGCTCTCGGACATCGCCGCCTGGCTCGAGGGGCTGGCGCCGTTCGGGCCGGACTACCGCCACCACGGCACGGGCGAGGACAACGGCGACGCCCACCTCAAGTCGTTCCTCACCAACCACGCGCTCACGGCGCCGGTGACCCGGGGCAAGCTGGACCTGGGCCCCTGGCAGCAGGTGTTCTACGCCGAGTACGACGGCCAGCGGACGAAGCGGCTGCTGGTCAAGGTCGTCGGCCTGACCGCCTGACAGGTTGCCCCGCCCCGCGCGGCGGCGTACCGTGACGCGCGAGGGAGGGGCCGTGCGCGCGCTCGTGTGGGACGGGGAGGCGTTGCGCCTCGAGGACCGGGCGCGGCCCCGACTCGCCGTGGGCCAGGCGCGGCTGCGCGTGCTCCTGGCCGGCGTGTGCTCGACCGACCTGCAGATCCTGCGCGGCTACATGGCCTTCCGCGGCGTGCCGGGGCACGAGGTCGTGGGCGTCGTCGAGGAGGGGCCGCCCGGCTTCGTCGGCCGGCGCGTCGTGGCCGAGATCAACTTCGCCTGCGGCGCCTGCCCGTCGTGCGCCGCCGGCCTCGGCCGCCACTGCCCGACACGCGACGTCATGGGGATCCTCCGCGCCGACGGCGCCTTCGCCGAGGAGGTCGTCGTGCCGGCCGCGAACCTGCACGTCGTCCCGGAGGGCGTCCCCGACGAGGAGGCCGTGTTCACGGAGCCGCTGGCGGCCGCCCTCGAGGTGCTGGAGCAGGTCCACGTGCGCCCCGGGGCCAGCGCCGTCGTGCTGGGCGACGGCAAGCTCGGCCTGCTCGTCGCCCTGGTCCTCCACGCGGCCGGGGCGCGCGTCACCTGCGTCGGCCGCCACGCGCGCAAGCTCGAGCACCTGCGCCGGGCGGGCGTCGCGGTCGTCACCGCGGACGTGGGGGCGGACATCGGGGCCGGGGCGCCGCCCGGCGAGCGGGTGACCTGGTCGTCGAGGCGACCGGCTCGGCCGCCGGCCTCGCGCGGGCCATGCAGCTCGTCCGCCCGCGGGGCACGCTCGTGCTCAAGAGCACCGTCGCGGACGCGCACCAGCTCTCGCTGGCGCCGCTGGTGATCGACGAGGTCACGCTCGTCGGCTCGCGCTGCGGCCCGTTCGCCCCGGCGGTGGCCGCGCTGGCGGGGCGGCGGGTGACCACCGCGCCGCTCGTCGACGCCGTGTACCCGCTGTCGGAGGGCGTCGAGGCCGTGGCCCACGCGGGGCGCGCCGGCGCGCTCAAGGTCCTGCTGCGCCCCTGATGAGGTGTGCTCGACGGCTGCGAAGGACGTGCCTGGCCGCGGCGGCACGCGCCTGGGCTCGAAGTATGCCGATACGTCGTCGCCCGCGCGCCTCGCCGCCGCGGCTCAGCCTCGTCGCCCTCGCCTCACGTGCCGCTCCGAACGAGGCTGGTCACCAGCGGAACGTGGTAGCGCCGATCTCTTCAGTGGCTCTCAGCTGAGTGGTGTGCGCGACGGTTGCGGCCGCGGAATGCTGGGCGGGGCGGCGCGCGCGCGGGCTAGAAGTATGCCGATACGACGTCGCCCGCGCGCGCGCCGCCTCGCCTCAGCCTCCGCGGCCTCGCCTCGCTCGCTGCTGCGATCGAAGGCTGGTCATGAGGACTCGCCGGCGAGCGTCCACTGCTTCACACGCTCTGAGCGCTGCGGGCGACGATGCTGGGCGGGACGGCCCGCGCGGGGGCGAGAAGCATGCCGATACGACGTCGCCCGCGCGGGCTCTGCGGCCGCGGCTCAGCCTCGTCGCCCTCGCCTCGCTCGCTGCTGCGATCGAAGGCGGGTCACGAGGACTCGCCGGCGAGCGTCGATGGCTTCGTGCGCTCCGAGCGCAGGGCGCGCGCGCGCCCGCCCGGGTAGGCTGAGCCGCCAGGGGAGGTGAACGTGGACGCAGGCGGTGACGGCGGGCGCGGGGAGCAGCGTCGGGCGCGCAACTACCTGCTCGCGCCCATGGTGCAGGTGCGCCTGGGGATCTACAGCATCGTCCTCGGCGTGCTCTTCGCGTGCGGGACGCTCGGCGTCCTCTACGCCGCGCTCAGCCGCGTGTACGCGGAGCTCCTGCTCCTGATCGAGGAGAAGGGGGAGGCCGCCCGGCTCGTCGAGCGGCAGTTCGGCGAGACGGCCATGTGGCTGCTCGCCCTCGCGGTGATCTACATCGCCTGCACGGTCGCCGTCTCGGTGCTCTACACGCACCGCCTGATCGGGCCGGCCGTGGCCTTCCGTCGGCATCTGCGGGCCCTGCGCGAGGGGCGCTACGAGGTGCGCACGGCGCTGCGCAAGCACGACGCGATGACCGAGGTCGCCGACGAGCTCAACGCGCTGGCGGAGCACCTCGAGCAGCGCGCGGCCCCGCCGACGTGACGGAGCGCGGCGGCGCAGCGCGCGCTGCGCCGCCGCCGGTCGCGTCAGTCGTGCCCCGCGACCTTCACGATCTTGTTGTAGAGCCCGAGGATCAGCAGCGTCGGCACCCACTGGCCGACGAACTCGGCGTCCCGGTCGCGGCCCATGGTCTTGAGCGCCAGCGACCCGACGACGGAGCCCAGGCTGGCCCAGAGGAACAGGTCGGACGGCAGCTTCGCCGTCTGACGCTCGATCCCGCGCGCGATGACGCCCTCGCGCCGCTCCGTCCCGAACAACGTGCCCGTGCCGAACATTCCGCACTCCACGAGCGGCCCGCTGCTGGACCCGGCCCTGCGCCGGCCCGGGGCGCCGCCCCGCGCCTGCCGAGCGAACGGGCTGCCGCCCGCGGGGGGCGCGGCGCCGCCGCGGCTTTCGCCGCGCGCGGGGCGCCGGCCCTGTCCCGCGGGGCCGCGTCCGTCCCGGGACCCGCGCCAGCAGGCGCGGGTATCCTCGGAGGCATGGCCGACCTCACGTGCCCCACCTGCGACGCCCTCGTCCCCGGCGACGCGCCGGCCTTCCCCTTCTGCTCGCCGCGCTGCCGCCTGCTCGACCTCGAGCGGTGGGTCAGCGGGGGCTACGTGGTCAGTCGGCCCATGGACGCGCGCGACCTCGAGGAGCTCGAGGCGACCCTCGAGGGCCGCCCGCAGTCCAGCGAGGTGGACGGAGACGTGTGATCGACGGCTGCGGCCGCGGATGCCGGGCGAGGGGGGGCGCGCGCGGGTCGTAGGATCCGGCGATCGATACGACCCGCGCGCGCTCCCCCCTCGCCTCGGCCTCCGCGCCCTCGCCTCGCTTGCGGTTCCATTCCCCCCGTGGGTTCGAGCGTGTCGATCACACGCTGCCCGTTTGAAGACTGGCCCTGGCGAGACGACGGCTGCGGCCTCGCCTCGCTCGTCCCCGCTCCACGCAGACACGCGGTCGGTCCGGAGCGGGCGCCGTGGCGCCGACCGCGCTAGAGTCTCTCCCCGGAGGCCGGGACGTGAGCGGCGGCGTGCTCGTGCAGGAGGTCGACCGGGGGCAGCTCCACGTGTGCGCCACGTGGCAGTCGGTGGTCGTCGGCCGCGACCCGACCGCCTGCGGGTTCGTGGTCAAGGACCCCCACGTGTCGCGCCAGCACTGCGAGCTCTACGCCGAGCTCGACGGGCGCGTGCGCGTGCGGCCCCTGTCGGACAAGCCCACGCTCCTCGACGGCCAGCGCGTGGAGGGCGAGGCGCACGCGGCGCCCGGGGCGACGCTGACCCTGGGCGCCGACGTGCAGCTGGCCGTGATCGGGCCGCTCGACCCGCTGGCCCCCCGACGCGACCGGGACGGCTGGCTCACCCTGCCGCAGCGGCTCCTGCCGCACCTGATCATCCTGAAGATCGTCGGCCACGGCGGCGCAGGGGTGGTCTACGAGGGCTGGGACGAGCAGCGCCGGCGCCGCGTGGCGTTGAAGCTGCTCCTGGCGGGCGGCCGGGCGACGGGCGAGCTGCTCGTGCGCTTCAAGCG
Organism: Planctomycetota bacterium; assembly: GCA_019636275.1. GTDB lineage: Bacteria > Planctomycetota > J058 > J058 > J058 > JAMLIC01. The sequence goes on from JAHBXY010000050.1 coordinate 51,785, forward strand.
CGAGGCGATCCTCCAGGGCTCGCTCAGCGACTACCCGGGGATCGTGCGCGTCCACGACATGGGGACGCTGCCGGACACGGGCGAGCTGTTCTTCTCCATGGAGTTCGTCAAGGGCGACACGCTGCGGCAGCGGATCAAGGCCGGCCTGTCGCGCCTGGAGGGCGTGCGGCTCATGGCCCGCGTGGCGCGCGCCGTCCACTACGCGCACGAGAAGGGGATCGTCCACCGCGACCTCAAGCCCGGCAACGTCATGGTCTCGGACAAGGGCGTGATCCGGCTCACCGACTTCGGCGTGGCCAAGGCGCTCGAGCAGGACGACGGGCTGACGATGACCGGCGTGATGATGGGCACGCCGAACTACATGGCGCCCGAGCAGATCGACGACGCCAAGCGCGTCGGGCCGACCGCCGACGTCTACGGGCTGGGCGCGATCCTCTACCAGGTGCTCACCGGGCGCCCGCCGTTCGTGGGCGACGACCTCAACGTGATGCTCGACCAGGTGGCGCGCGGCGACTACCCGCCGCCCGAGCAGGTCGACCCGACGATCGACCCGACGCTCTCGGCGATCTGTCGCCAGGCGCTGAACCGCGACGCGAACGACCGCACGCCCACCGCCATGGCCCTGGCCGAGGCGCTCGAGGGCTGGCTGCGGCGAGCGGACCCGCCGACGCGCGTGCGCCTGACGCGACCCGGGAGCGGGTCGGGCCTGGCGTGACGGACGACCGCGCGGCCGTGGTCGCGGGCGCGCAGGCCCGCGCGGCGCTGTTCACCGCCGCCGCCCTCCTCGTCCCGCTGCCGCTGGTCGACGACCTGCTCGTGCGGCGGGCCCGCGCGCACCTCGTCGCCACGCTCCTGCGCGCCCACGGGCGCGAGGTCGATCCGGGGCGGCTCGCGGCGCTGTGGCGCGGCCGCGGCTGCCTGGACGGCTGCCTGGGGCTCCCCTTCAAGGTCCTCATCTGGCCGCTGAAGAAGCTCCTGCGGACCGTGTTCTTCTTCCTCGGCATCCGCGCGGCCGCGCTCGACGTCGGCCGCACGCTCGCGCTCGGCCGCG
>JAHBXY010000051.1 GCA_019636275.1 Planctomycetota bacterium
GGCGTCGGGGGCCGACCCGGCGTCTTCGGCCGCCCGGGCGTCGGGCGGCTCGCCGTTGGTCGGGGGCCCCGCGCACGACGCCGCCACCAGGAGGGCCGCGACCAGCGCGAGCGTCGCCCGCGCGCGGCGGGGGCGGGCGTCGCGGTCGCCGCGAGCCTCTCGGGCGCCCGCGTGGGTCTCCATCCCGGTCGGTCCTCCGCTCTGGCGCCGGCGCGGCGCCGGCGCGGGGGCGCACCATACCAGAGGCGCGACGCGCGGCGAAGCGCCCGGGGCGGGCCGGGCGCCTCACAGCGGCCGTCGCTTGTCATGATGTCCACGTCGGGGAGCGGGACCCTTGCTCCGATCCGCAGTGAGGCACCCGTCGCCCTCGCTCCGGCCGCTCCGCGCGGCCTTCGCTCGGGGATGCGCGCCACCGCTCGATCTGCTCGCTTCGCTCTCGGAGCGAGCGGTGAGCGCGGTCAGAGCAGGGCCGAGAACCCCGCCTGCAGGGCCATGTCCTCGCGCACCTGCTCCTGCACCTCGCCGAGGAACGGGTCGTGGCGCAGCGTCAGCTCGCGGAACATGCTGCGCATGTGCGCCAGGCCGGCCTCGCGCTCGCGCGCGTCGACCCGGTCGAGCGCGCCCTCGAGCGCGCGCGGCAGCTCGGCGTGCCCGTCGCGGTCGACGAGCTTGCGCACGGTCGGCGACTCGTAGCCCAGCTCGAGCGCGAGCCGGTCGAGGACCTCCTTCGAGACGCGGAGGTTGCTCTCCAGGTGGTCGCGCGTGCGCTGCTTCTCCTCGGCCGAGGCCTTGCCCTTGTAGAGGCCCTCGTCGAGCAGCCGCAGCTGCGCCTGCGACCAGACGCGCTTCTCCTGGATGAGCAGCGCGCGCTCCAGGAGCATGCACATCTCCTCCAGCTCGCGCACCCGCCGGGCGTCCTGACCTCCGGCCATCGCAGCCCCTCCGCGGCTCACTATAGCGGGCCCGCCCCCGGCGCGCCCCGCTCGCGGTGGTGCGATAGGATCTTGTTTGGGCCGACGCCGATGACCGGCCCGTGATCGAGCCCACATGAGCGACACCCTCCACCCCGGCCGCTGGTGGCACCCCCTGGACGACCAGGGCCAGGTGCAGTGCGACCTGTGCCCGCGCTACTGCCGGCCGCGCCCCGGCCAGCGCGGCCTGTGCTACGTGCGCATGAACCACGAGGGCCGCATGGTCCTCACCACCTACGGGCGCAGCAGCGGCTTCTGCGTCGACCCGATCGAGAAGAAGCCGCTGAACCACTTCCTCCCGGGGACCAGCGTCCTGAGCTTCGGCACCGCCGGCTGCAACCTGGGCTGCCGGTTCTGCCAGAACTGGGACATCAGCAAGGCCCGCTCGCACGACCGGCTGGCCGACCAGGCCAGCCCGGCGGCGATCGCCGCCCGGGCGCGCGAGCTGGGCTGCCGCAGCGTGGCCTTCACCTACAACGACCCGGTGATCTTCGCCGAGTACGCCATCGACGTCGCCGCCGCCTGCCGCGAGGTCGACGTGCGGGCCGTGGCCGTGACGGCCGGCTACATCGCCGCGGGGGCCCGCCCCGAGTTCTACGCGGGGATGGACGCGGCCAACGTGGACCTCAAGGGCTTCACGCCCGAGTTCTACCGGAAGGTGTGCCTGGGCGAGCTCGAGCCGGTCCTGGAGACGCTCGTCTACCTGCGCCGCGAGACCGCGGTGTGGCTCGAGCTGACGACCCTGGTCATCCCGGGCCACAACGACTCGACCGAGGAGCTCGCCCGGCAGGCCGACTGGATCGTCGAGCACCTGGGGCCCGACGTGCCCCTGCACTTCTCGGCCTTCCACCCCGACTTCAAGATGCTCGACGTGCCGCGCACGCCGCCCGAGACGCTGCGCCGGGCGCGCGACGTGGCCCGGGCGGCCGGCCTCGCGCACGTCTACACGGGCAACGTGCACGACGCCGAGGGCGGCAGCACGTACTGCCACGCCTGCGGCGAGCGCCTGATCGAGCGCGACTGGTACGAGCTGGGCGAGTGGCGGCTCGACGCCGAGGGGCGCTGCGCCGCCTGCCGCTCGCCGCTGGCCGGCGTCCTCGAGGCGCGCCCGGGCCGATGGGGCCGGCGGCGGCTCCCGGTGTCGATCGCGCGCGGCGGCCCGGCGACGGCGTGACCGCCGGCGGGCCGGCTCGGCGTCAGTCCGTCTGCTCCTTGCGCAGCTCCTCGATGACCGCCGTGGCGTAGGAGCCGCGCGGGAGGAGGAAGCCGACGAGCAGGTCGTCGCCGTCGACCTCGACGCGCGGCTCGCGCAGGGGGATGCGCAGCGGGCGGCGCTCGCCGCGGGGCCGGGCGCCGAGGGCCGGGGTCAGCTCCGGGCCGAGGCCGGGGGCCAGGGCCGCCAGGACGGCGTCCTCGTCGGCGCGCGCCGACGAGCCCTCGGCCGGGCGCAGGAGCCGCTGGCCGAAGAGCGGGCCCGAGGGGCTGAGCTCGAAGGCGGCGCAGCGCGGCCGGTCGGCGGCCGGGTCGGTGACGACGAAGGCGGCGCCGTTGCGGTGGAGCGTGACCACCTCGCCCTGCTCCACGTCGTCGACGCGCGCGAGGCGCCGCGTGAGGTAGGCGTTGAACAGGAGCGACTGGAAGGCGGCCGTGTAGAACGACCGCCAGGGCGCCGGCACCGCCTTGGCGCAGGCGGCGGGCTTGCGCCCGTCGAGGCGCGCGCGCAGGGCCGCGTGCTCGGCCTGGAAGGAGCGCGGCAGGAGGCGCCGGGCCGCCGCCAGGTCGCCGGCACGCAAGGCCGCGCGCGCCGCGGCGACGGCGCCCCCCGTCCCGCGCGGCGGCGGCGCCGCGCCCTCGGCGTCGTCGTCGGCATGCGTCTCGTCTTCGCCGTCGTCGTCGGGCCCGGGCCCGAGCCCGGCCCCGGTCCCGGGCTCGGGCTCGGCCGGGGCGGCCTCGCCCTCGCCCAGCAGCAGCAGGTCGACGAACCGCTCGGCGTCCTCGCGCACGAGCGCCTCGCCCAGGCGGTGGGTCGTGCGGTCGTTGCCGAACCGCTGCAGGCCGAAGTAGTTCGCCACCCCGCGCGCCTCGAGCCGCTCGAGGACCAGGCGCACCTCGCGCTCGCCCGTGGCGGCGCCGGTCAGTCGCAGGAGGAAGCGGTTGCCGGCCAGGTGCCCCGGCTTGAGCTTGTTGCCGTGGCGGCGCGCCTCGAGCACGCGCAGCGCCTCGTCCTCGAGGGGCGGCAGGGCCGCCGGGTCCAGCCGCCGGGCGGGGTCGTGGACCGAGAGCCACTGGGTCGTGACCGCGCGCGCGTCCTTGAGCCCGGCGTGGCCGACGGCCCGGCGGTCGAGGTCGAGCCGCCGGCACAGGCGCCGTATGGCCTCGTCGGTGGAGACGCCGCGCTTCTCGACGCGCAGGAACAGGTGCTCGCCCTCGCCCGAGGGCTCGTACAGCGGCACCTCGTCGACGCGGAAGTCCTCCGGCGTGGCCCGGACCGCGCAGGCCACCGGCGCGATGTCGGCCGTCATGTAGCCGCGGCGCAGCTCGGGCGGGACGGGCGGGCGGCTCACGGGAGGAGCTCGCGCGTGTCGAGGACGATCGTCACGGGGCCCTCGTTGACCAGCTCGACCTGCATGGCCGCGGCGAAGCGGCCCGTCTGCACCTCGAGGCCGTGGCCGCGCAGGAGCTCGCAGAAGCGCTCGTAGCGGGCGCGCGCCTCGTCGGGCGGGGCGGCGCCGATGAAGCTCGGGCGGCGCCCCTTCTTGCAGTCGGCCAGGAGCGTGAACTGCGAGACGACGAGCGCGCCGCCGCCGACCTCGCCCACGCTGCGGTTCATCTTGCCCTCGTCGTCCGGGAAGATGCGCAGCTCGGCGACCTTCTTCGCCAGGAGCTCCTCGCACCCGGGCGGGTCGCCCGCGGCGACGCCCAGGAGCACGAGCAGCCCCCGGCCGACCGCGCCCACGACCTCGCCCTCGACGCGCACGCTGGCGCGCCCGACCCGCTGGACGACCGCCTTCACTCAGACCCCGGCGAGGGCCTGCGCCAGGTCGTCGATCAGGTCGCCCTGGTCCTCGACGCCCACCGACAGGCGCACGAGGCCGTCGGCCAGGCCGGCCGCGCGGCGCACCTCGGGCGCGACCGACGCGTGGGTCATCGAAGCCGGGTGCTCGATCAGGCTCTCGACGCCGCCGAGGCTCTCGGCGAGCTGGAACAGCTTCGTCCGCGTGCACAGCGCCATCCCGGCCGGCACGCCGCCCTTCAGCTCGAAGCTGATCATGCCGCCCATGCGGCGCATCTGCCGCGCGGCCACGGCGTGGCCGGGGTGCGCGGGCAGCCCCGGAAAGTGGACCTTCGTCACCTGCGGCTGCTCGGCCAGGAAGCGGGCCACGGCGTCGGCGTTGTCGCAGTGGCGCTCCATGCGCAGGTGCAGGGTCTTGAGCCCGCGCAGGGTCAGGAAGCAGTCCCAGGGGCCCGGCACGGCGCCCACGGCGTTCTGGATGAACGCCAGCCGCTGGTGCAGGGCGGGGTCGTCGACGACGACGGCGCCGCCGACGACGTCGGCGTGGCCGTTGAGGTACTTGGTCGTCGAGTGGACGACCACGTGCGCGCCGAGCGCCAGCGGCCGCTGCAGCGCCGGCGTGGCGAACGTGTTGTCGACGCCGAGGAGGACCTTGGCCTCGGCGGCCACGCGGGCGACCGCCTCGATGTCGACGATCCGCAGGAGCGGGTTGGTCGGCGTCTCGATCCAGATCAGCTTCGTCGTCGGCCGCAGGGCCGCCTTCACGGCCGCCGGGTCGCTCGGGTCGACGAAGGAGAACTCGACGCCCTGGCGCGCGTAGACCTTCGTGAACAGCCGGTACGAGCCGCCGTAGAGGTCGTCGCCGGCGACGACGTGGTCGCCCGCGTCGAGGAGGCGCAGGACGGCGTCGATCGCCGCCATGCCCGAGCCGAACGACAGCCCGAAGCGCCCGCCCTCGAGGGTGGCGATCGCCGTCTGCAGGGCGTCGCGCGTCGGGTTGCCGGTGCGGCTGTACTCGTGGACCTTGGCCTCGGCCGGCCGCGGCTGCACGTAGGTCGACGTCTGGAAGACCGGCGTCATGATCGCGCCGGTCACGGGTTCGGGCTCGGTGCCCGCGCGCACCGCCTTGGTGCCGAAGCCGTAAGGACCCAGGTCCAGCATCTCGCCCTCCTCGGGGGAGGCGCGATCCTACCTCGGCCTGGCTCGCGTTCGCCCCGCGGGTCGCCCCCGCTCGGGGGCTCCCGCCATCTGCGACCCCACCGCTGATGGCACGACTACCCCGGTCCGGTTCACGTCGCAATCCGTCGGTTTCGTTGCATGTCCGATGGCGGACCCGCGAAACGAACCTGAGGCGGGCGAAAGCGTCGGAATCACGTCACGAAACTGTAAGTGCCGTGACGGCCGTGCGTCTTGCGTTTGGCCACGCCGTTGCTCAGAGGTCGACCGTCACGCCGGCCGCCCGGCAGGAAGGTCAAGGATGAAGCGCACGCTCCTGATTGCCGCCCTGATGATCGCCGTGGTCCCGCTCTCGGCCTGCAACAACAAGAGGAAGAGCCACAACCGCGGCTCGTCCACGACCTCCGCCGTGACCTCCGGCGGCAACGGCAACAACGGGGGCGGGACGATCGGCGTGCAGGGGATCTCCCTGGTCGCCCCGAACACCGGCTCGGTCCTCGGCGGCGAGGCCGTGACGATCATGGGGTCGGGCTTCCTGACCGGGTCGACCGTCGAGTTCGGCTTCGCCCAGGCGGCCAACGTCGTCGTCGTCTCGTCGACCCGGATCACGTGCACGACGCCGCCCGGCTCGGCCGGCCTGGTCGACGTGGTCGTCGTCCTGCCGACGAACCAGACCCTGCGGCTGAACAACGGCTTCACCTACGACCCGAACGGCAACGGCGGCCCGATGGCCCGCGTGGCTGATTACGGCGACCCCAACGGCGAGGAGCAGGAGCTGGTCGAGCTCATGCAGCGCGCGCGTCGCAACCCGGTGGCCGAGGCCGACCGGATCAACCGGACCCGCGGCACGACCCTCGACTTCTCGATCTACGCCGTGCGCCCGCCCCTCTCGCACAACGGCTTCCTCGAGGAGGCGGCCAAGTTCCACGGCAACGACATGGCGACCCGCGGCTTCTACGGCCACGCCAGCCCCGAGGGCAAGAACGCCAACGGCCGCATCCTCGACACGGCCTACGACCTCAACGACTACTTCGGGAACAACCCGGCGATCAACCTGACCGAGAACATCGGCAAGGGCACCGGCGCGGCCCCGGGCAACTCGCTGACGAACCCCCAGGACGTGCACGACACCTTCATGATCGACCTCAACGTCGCGGGCGCCAAGCACCGGCAGATGATCCTCGGCCACGGCCAGTTCTCCCGCTACCGCGAGGTCGGCGTGGCCTACCTCCACCGCGCGCCGAGCGACTACGTGGTGCAGGAGTTCGCCTTCACGAAGCGCGACCGGCCGTTCCTCGTCGGCGTGGCCTACAACGACCGCTCGGGCGACGGCGTCTGCCGCGCCGGCGAGGGCCGCCCGGGCGTCACGGTCACCCTGTCGCACGCGTCGGGCTTCTCGATCAGCACCCAGACCAAGTCGGCCGGCGGGTTCGCCTTCGAGGTGTTCGTCCCCGGCGTCTACACGCTGACGATCGACGGCCGCTCGACGAACGTGTCGATCCAGGGCGACAACGTCAAGGTCGACCTCCGCGACGGCGCGATCCTGGCGAACTGATCCCCCCCACCCCCCCCTCGACCGGGCGCGCGCGGCGACCTCGCCGCGCGCGCCGCGCTTCCGGAGGGCCACCCGGGTCCCGCGCACCCCTGTCCCGGAGGAGGTTACGCCTGGCGCCCGCCTTGCGCCGCCTGGGCGAGAGGAGGACGCCGTGGCCGTCGACCGCGAGTTCCTGCAGGACCTCATCCGCCGGGCGCTGAGCGACTGGGCCGGGCCGCCGCCGGCGACCCCGGGCGAGAGCGACCGCGTGACGCTCCAGCCGGTGTGGCTGTCGGTCAGCCAGATCCACGAGCGGATCAAGCGACACGCCACCCAGCTCCCCGGGGTGGGCAAGGACCAGGTCAACCGGATCACGCGCGTGCAGCTCCAGGACGAGCTGCGCGCCATGCAGGACCTCCGCCGGCGCGACCTCAACACCCCGAGCGAGGCCTACGCGATCGGGCGGGGGTGATGGCGCGGACTCTCAGGTTCCGTTCCCGTTCCCGTTCCCGTTCCCGTTCCCGCCGTCCGAGGTTGTTGATCCTGCGAGTGAGCAGGAGGAGGTTTCGACCAGCGGTCGTGGTCGAAGTTCAATGTGGCCCCAACAACCGGGAACGGGAACGGGAACGGGAACGGGAACGGGTCGACGCAGCGGCTTGCGCGCTAACCATCCGGCATCGAAGTCAGCGCGCGATCTGGGCGATCAGGTCGTACTTGGTGATGATCCCCAGGCGCCCGATCGGGTCGCGGACGAGGACGGCCGGCGTCTCGGGCTGCCGCAGCAGCGTGGCGACCTCCTCGAGCGGCGTGTCGGGCGCGACGAGCGGGAAGGGCCGCTGCATGATCTCGGCCACGGGGACCCTGGCCGGGTCGCGCTGCTCGACGATCAGCTCCACGAGCTGCGCCTCGAGGACGCTGCCGCGGACCTCGGCCCCCCCCTCGGCCACGACGGGGATCTGCGAGACGCTGTGCTCCTTCATGAGCTGCAGCGCCCGCGCGGCCGGCGCCTCGGGCGTGACCGAGACGACGCCCGGGCTCTTCTTCGTGCGCAGGAGCTCGTGCGCCGTGATGTTGAACTGGCTCTCGAGCATGCCGTTCTCGCGCAGCCACGTCTCCGAGTAGACCTTCGACAGGTAGCGCAGGCCGTGGTCGGGGACGAGGACGACGACGACCGCCTCGGGGCCGAGGTCCTCGCGCCGCGCGTACTCGAGCGCGCCCCAGACGGCGGCGCCGCCGGAGCTGCCGGTGAAGATGCCCTCCATGCGCGTCAGCTTGCGGGCCGTGCTGTAGCACTGGAGGTCGCTGATGCGCAGGATGTCGTCCATCACCGACAGGTCGCAGGTCGTCGGGTAGAAGTCCTCGCCGATGCCCTCGACCAGGTAGGTGTGCGGCTCGACGTCGACGCCGCGGTGGAACTTGTCGTAGTACATCGACCCCTCCGGGTCGACGCCGACGATCTTCACGCCGGGCTTCTTCTCCTTCAGGTAGCGGCCGATGCCCGTGATCGTGCCGCCGGTGCCGGCGCCGGCCACGAAGACGTCGAGCTCGCCGTCGGTGTCGCGCCAGATCTCGGGCCCGGTGGTCAGGTAGTGGGCCTTGGGGTTCGACTGGTTGAAGTACTGGTTGGGGTGCCAGGCGCCCGGGATCTCGCGCGTGAGCCGGGCGGCGACCGAGTAGTAGGAGCGCGGGTCCTCGCGGGCGACGGCCGTGGGGCAGGTGATCACCTCGGCCCCGTAGGCGCGCAGGACGTCGATCTTCTCGCGCGACATCTTGTCGGGCATGACGAAGATGCAGCGGTAGCCGCGGGTGATCGCGGCCAGCGCCAGGCCGACGCCCGTGTTGCCGCTCGTGCACTCGATGACGGTCCCGCCCGGCTTCAGCTCGCCGCTCTGCTCGGCGTCGAGGAGCATCTGCAGCCCGATGCGGTCCTTCATGGAGCCGCCGGGGTTCATGTACTCGACCTTCGCCAGGATCTGGGCGCGCACCCCCCACTGCTCGGGGAGGCGGTTGAGGCGCACCAGCGGCGTGTTGCCGATGGCCTCGCAGATGTTCGCGGCGACCTTCATCGAGCGCTCCTGCCTGGGGAACGCAGCCCGGGGCGGGCTGCCGCCGACATGATCCCAGACGAGGCCGCCCGGACAAGGCGGGCAACCCCGCGCGCGCGGCGCGCGCCGCGCGGCGGCCTGCCTTGCCTGGGCGGGGCCTGAATGCTAGTCTCTCCACGATCTGAACCCCTGCGAGCCCAAAGGCTTGCACGCAGGAGCGCCATGACCCAGGTCACCCGGCAGTCGCGGAAGGACGAGCTGTGGCACGAGCTCCAGCGCGTCCGCCAGGCGGCCGAGGCGCAGCGGGCGGTGCTCGAGGGCGAGGCGACGCGCCTGCGCGACGAGAACGAGCGCCTGCAGGACCGGGCGCGCTTCGTCGAGGAGCTCTCGGAGCGCGTGCGCGCCGCCAACGAGAAGCTCGAGATCCTCACCTCGCTGACCAAGGAGCTGGCGTCGTTCGACGTCGACGGCGTGCTCGCCGTGTCGGTGCAGCGGATCCCCTACCTCGTCGGCGCGCGCTTCGCCTCGGTCTACGTGCTCGACCCGGTGCGCGAGGAGCTGCACCTCAAGCACCACACGCACGGGCGCGAGATCGACCGCGTCGTCGAGCTCGAGGCGAACCCCAACTCGCTCATGGCGCGGGCCGTCCGCGGCCGCAAGGTCCTGTGCATCGACGACCTGGGGAGCTGGCAGCCGCAGGCGGGCCCGACGCCCGAGCGCCCGCACCAGGAGCGCTACCAGACGTCGTCGTGCATCGTGGCCCCGCTGATCGCGGCGGGCGAGGTGCAGGGCGTCCTGAACCTGGCCGACCGCTTCGACAACCGGCCGTTCGACGAGGGGCAGCTGGCGCTGATCCGGCAGGCCCGCGACCTGGTCGCCGTGTCGCTGCGCAACGCGCGGCTGTTCGACGAGGTGCAGCGCGCCGCGCGCACGTGCAGCCTCACCGGCCTCATGAACCATCAGGCGTTCGTCGACTCGCTCGAGGCCGAGGCGCGGCGCGCCGAGCGCTACGACAAGCCGCTGGCGCTGCTCGTCTGCAACATGCGCGGCATCCGCCTGCTCAACGCCAACCACGGCCACCAGGCGGGCGACGCCGTCCTGCTGCAGGCGGCGCACGTGCTGCGCCACAACACGCGCGACGTCGACATCGCCGGCCGCATCGGCGGCAGCGAGTTCGGGCTCATCCTGCCCGAGCTCGACCGGCCGGGGGCGGTCGTCCTGGCCGAGCGCCTGGGGCGGCTGCTCACGGGCACGCGGTTCATGATCGGCTCGGACACCTGCATGGTCCCGGCGACGCTGGGCCTCGGGGTGTACCGGCGCGGAATGACGGGGCCGGACCTCCTGCGCGAGGCGCTGGAGGCCGTGGACCGGGGCCGCGGCCAGGACCTGCTCGTCGGCCTGCGCGACGACTGAGTCGGAGGGGGGAGCTCGCCGTGTGGGACTACAAGGTGATCGCCGGTCGCTACTCGCTTGACGGGGCCGACGTCGTCGTCGAGAACCCGCTGGGGCGGGGCACCCTGCAGCGCATCCTCGATCACTACGGCAACGAGGGCTTCGAGATGGTCTCGTCGCACTACGACGGGATCAACCGCGAGCTCGTCCTCCTGCTGAAGCGGCCGCGCGGCGGCACGTCGGCGGCCGCCTTCGGGCCCGGCGCGGCGGTCGCCGCGAGCATGGGCACCGTCGGGCGGCCGGCGGCGGTCGACCCCGACATGCCCGCGAGCCGGCGCGGCGGCGGCGCGGCGGCGGCGGGCGGCGCGGGGCGCCGGCGCACGAAGGCCGACCTCGACCGCCTCGCCAGGGACGATTAGACGGCCGCCTCGCTCGCCGCTCCGTTTCACCCGTGGCCTTGCAGGTGGGGCTGGCACGCTCGAGGCCCGGCCGGAGACGCCGCTCGGCCTCGCACGCCCCGTCGCCCGCCCGGTGCAGGGCGCGGGCGCCGTCGCTGAGGCTGCGCCGACGTGCTGGAACGTGTGAGCACGGCCGCGCGTCGCCGGGCGTGATCGTCGTCGAGTCCCAGCCGTGCGACCTCACACCGGCGAAGACCGCCCCCCGGCCATGCTCACGGGCGCCAGCGACTCGGCCGTCCTCGTCGACGAACCGCGGACCGACCTCCAGCGCCGGGCCATGCTCACGGGCGTCGAGCCACTCGATCGCCCTCGTCGACGAACCGCCGGCCGACCTCCAGCGCCGGAGCCGTGCTCACGTGCGGCCAGCCACTCGGCCGTCCTCATCCGTCCTCATCGACGAACCGCGGGCCGAACGTCAGGCGCGACGTGGCACTGCACGGGGCCGAGCCCGACGCGGGCAGGCTCCGGGCGCCGTGACGCCCGTCGGTCTACAGGAGGAGCAGCAGGCCGAGGACGGCCGCGACCGTCGGCCCGCCGAAGGCGAGGTAGCGCGCGGCGAGGTCGGCCAGCTCGCGCTTCGACGTGCGGCAGCGGCCGGCGGCCTTGGGGCGGGCGCCGCTCTTGGCGCGGTTCGAGCCGCTGCTGCGGCGGCCGCTGCGGGCCGTCGTCGGCTGCGCCTCGGCGGTCACGGGCACCAGCGCGGGGCCCTCCGAGCGCAGCGCCAGCGGGGCCTCGGCGCGCGGCGTCGTGACGACGACGGTCGGGACCTCGTCCTGCTCGGTGGGGAGGAGGACCTTGTCGTTCCAGCCGCGGGCGACGCCGTCGTCGCTCTGGCAGCCGAGCTCGACCTGGTCGCTGACCATCGTGTTCTCGAGCGCGCTGCGCTCGAGCTCGATCAGCAGGTCCTGCAGGTCGTCGGCGAGCTCCATGGCCGTCGCGTAGCGCGCGTCCTTGTCACGGGCCAGCGCCTTGAGGCAGATCCGGTCCAGCTCGGCCGGCACCTCGGGGCGCAGGGCGCTCGGCGGGCGGGCGTCCTTCTCCCGCAGCGCCTTGAAGATCGTCTTCGTGCGGCCGACGCCGTGGGGCGGCAGGCCGGTGAGGCACTCGTAGAGCACCGCGCCCAGCGAGTAGACGTCGGCGCGGCCGTCGACGCGGCTGGCCTCGCCCGTGGCCTGCTCGGGGCAGATGTAGGCCGGCGTCCCCAGCCAGATCCCGCTCTGCGTGATCCGCGGGTCGATCCCGGTCGCGTCGCGCGCCAGGCCGAAGTCGATGATCACCGGGGTGCCGTCGGGGCGCACGAGGATGTTCGCCGGCTTGAGGTCGCGGTGGACGACGCCCTTCTCGTGGATGTGGTGGGCGGCGCGGGCGCAGTGCTCGATCAGGCGCACCGACTCGAGCACCGGCAGGACGCCCTCGTCGTAGATCCGCTCCGAGAGGGGGATCCCGTCGACGAGGTCGACCGTGAAGTAGGGCAGGCCGTCGCAGTGGCCCTCGCTGCGGACGCGGGCCACGCCCTCGTGGTCCATGCGGCCGGTGAGGCGCGCCTCGCGCAGGAACCGGCGCAGGCGGTGGGTGTAGCTGCCGCCGCGGCCGCCGGGGAGCGGGGCCTTGAGGGCCAGCTCGTCGGTCGTCTCGCGGTCGCGGACGCGGAACACCGCGCCCATGCCGCCCTCCGCCAGCGCGCCGACGACCTGGTAGCCGTCGATCTTGCCGCCGACGCGGACCTGCGCGAACTCGTTCGCGCGCGCCTCGCCGACGCCGTCGCTCCCCTGCTGGGGCTGCCGGATCTCGAGAGTTTCGAATCCGCCGTCCATGTCGGATCAATTAGCAGCCGCCGTGCCCAAGGTGCGCATCTCGGACGGCCATCGAGGCCCATTGTCGCTACGACGTTTACAGGGCCGCCCGGAAGCCGTCGCACGAACCCCTGCGTCCGAGTGGACACACCGAGGCGAGCCGAACTGGGACGGACGACCTAACTCTTTACACGCCAGGAGAGCGCCTGGCCCTCCGTTCCATGGCCTGGCGTAAGTGTTTAGCCCGCAAGCCTGAGACGAACCCCGACCGGGCCCGGCGGCCGCGGAACCTCGTTTTCTGGCTTCAGCCTGGGGCCCACCTGGACGATCCAGGGGAAGGAGGACGGCCATGGAGAAGACGAAGCCGATGATGAGGGCGCTGATCAGCCAGCGGATCGAGCGCAAGGAGATCGTGCCCGTGGCCGACCGGCGCGTGCCCGAGGCCGACTGGTACACGACCCACGGCCAGGGCGACTGATCGGCTATCGTGCTCCGCCATGAGGCGGATCTCGCGACGCAGGAAGCTCGCCTTCGCCGCCGCGGCGCTGACCCTGGCGCTCGCCGCGGCCCTCCTGGCCCTCGAGGTCGGGCTGCGGCTGCTCTGGACGGGCTACTACCTCAAGGAGCCGGGCATGCGCGCCCGGCCGAGCCCGACGCTCGGGTGGGAGAACCGGCCCTCGGTCGAGTTCACCTACGGCGAGCCCGAGTTCGTCATGGCGGTGCGCCACGACGAGCGCGGGTTCCGCGGGCCGGGCGTGCCGGCGACGAAGCCGTCCGGCGGCGCGCGCGTGCTGGCGCTCGGCGACTCGTTCACCTACGGGATCGGCGTCCAGGAGCACGAGACCTACGCCGCGCGCCTCCAGGCGCTCGACCCGCGGCTGCAGGTGATCAACGCCGGCGTCCAGGGCTACGGCACGGCGCAGGCCCTGCAGCTCTACCGCGAGCGCGGCGCGCTCGACGCCGACGTCGTGCTCCTGGGCTACTTCTGGAACGACCTGGCCAACAACGTGAAGGGCCCGCGGCTGGGCTACGCGCTCGGCCCCGCGGGCGAGCTCACCTACACGCGCCCGACGCACGAGGTGAGGGACCCGGGGCCGGACTTCAAGAAGACGCCCTTCCGCGGCAGCCGCGCCTACCGGTTCCTCAGCGACCGGCTGAAGATGCTCCGCTACCGGGCCAAGGCGGCGCTCGGCGTGGCCACGGAGGACCCCGACCTCCTGCGCCCCGACGAGCTCGAGGAGGCCTGGGCCTGGCAGGAGGCGCTCCTGCGCGAGCTCGCCCGGCTCGTCGCCGAGCGCGGGGCGCGGCTGGTCGTGGCGATCATCCCCGACCAGGTGCAGGTCCACCCCGAGGTCGAGGTCGTCGGCCTGAGCGCGCACTACGTCGACGTGCAGCCGCGGCTCCTGGCGCTCGGTCAGCGCCTGGGGATCACCATGGTGGACCTGACGCCAGGCCTGAAGGACCTCGCCGCGCGCGAGGGCGTCACGCTCTACCACCGCTACGACCGCCACCTCGACGCCGCCGGCCAGGACGCCGCCGCGCGCCTCATGCTCGACGCCGTCCGGCGCGCAGCGGGTCTCGCGCAGGAGTGACGAGGGTCGGCCTCGACGCGCACCACCTCGCCCGCCCCGAGGGCAACCGCACCTACGCGCTCAACCTGCTCGAGGGGCTGCGCCGCACGGGCGCCCTGGCCGACGGGCCGCGCCTCGTGGCCTACGCGCCCCAGGGCGCCTGGCCCGTCGGCGCGGGCGTCGAGGTCCGCGCGCCCGGCGACGCGCTGCTCGCCCGCGCGTGGACGCGGCTGCCGCTGGCGACCTGGCTCCAGGCGCGCGACCGCCTCGACGTGTGGCACGCCGCCTGGTTCGCGCCGCCCGGCCCCGCGCGGCTCGTGCTCACGATCCACGACGTCCTCTTCGCCACGCGACCGGACCTGTTCGACCGCGCGCGCGGCGCGCTCCTGCGCGCGCTCGTCCCGCGCGCGCTCGCCCGCGCGGCGCGCGTGATCGCCTCGTCGGCGACCACGCGCCAGGCCCTCCTCGCCACCTACGGCCTCGACCCGGCCCGCGTGCGCCTCGTGCGCTTCGGGATCGACCTGGCGCGCTACCACCCCGACGCCACCCCCGACGACCCGGCCCTCCGGCGGGCCGCCGGCGTGCCCGCCGCGCGGCCCTATGTGCTCGCCGTCGGCCGTCCGGACCGACGCAAGGACCTCCCCGGCCTCATGCTCGCGCTGGCCCGCGCGCGCCCCGGCGCCGGCGACCCGCTCCTCGTCCTGGCAGGCCCCCTTCGCGCGGCCGCGGCCGACCTCGCCGGCCACGCCGAGGTCGCCGGCCTGCCGCCGGGCCGCCTCGTCGTCGTGAGCGACCCCGACGAGGCGACCCTCGCCGCGCTCTACCGCGGGTGCGCCGCGTTCGCCTTCCCCAGCCTGGCCGAAGGGGTCGGCGCCCCCGTCCTCGAGGCGCTGGCCTGCGGCGCCCCGGTCGTGTGCTCGCGCGACCCGGCGCTGGTCGAGGTCGCCGACGGCGCCGCCGTCCACGTCGCGCCCGGCGACCGCGCCGCCCTCGCCGACGCGCTCGACGTCGTGCTCGACGGCCGCGAGCGGCCGCCGGTCGCCGGCCCGGAGGTCGCGCGCGGCTGGTCGCTCGAGGCCATGGCGCGGGGGACGGCGGCGGTCTATCGCGAGGCGCTGACGGGGTGACCCGAGGGCGACGAGGGTTCACCGCAGAGGAGCAGAGGAAACAGAGGGGCTTTCGGCCAGGAGGAGCGCTCCGTGTGCGCCGCTCGGCATTCGCTCGTACGGAGATGAGGAGTCCCGGCGGGCGCCCCCCCGTCCCTTCCTCCGTGCCCTCCGTGCCCTCCGCGGTGATCGTGCTTCGGCTCCGGGCGAGGGCCGGGCCGTCTGCTCGCCGCGAGACGACCTCTGCTCCCTCTGCTCCTCTGTGGTGATCATCTCCCCACCCGGGCCGCGTTCACACCACCCTGGCGCCGCGCCGGCCCCGTGCGACCCTTTCTACGTGACCGAGGAGGAGTGCATCGTCGTCTTCGCCACGTCGGGCGTCGAGGTCCGCGCCCGGCCCGGCGAGATCCTCCTCGAGGTGGCCGAGCGCGCCGGCGTCGACATCCCCTCGCTCTGCCGCGGCGGGACCTGCGCCACCTGCAAGGCGCGCCTGCTCGAGGGCACCCCGCAGATCGACACCCTCTACGCGCTGACGAAGCGCCACCGGGCGCAGGGGTTCATCCTCACCTGCTCCGCGCGCGCGACGCCCGGCCGGATCGTCCTCGAGGCGTAGCCTGGACGCGCTCGCCGACGTCGCCGCGTGGATGGCCCGCTCGCCCAGCTTCGAGCGCCAGGGCGCCGTGCCGGGCGGCCTGCGCCTCGACCGCATGCGGGCCCTCGTCGAGGCCCTCGACCGGCCCGACCGCGCCTACCGCGTCGTGCACGTCGCCGGCACCAAGGGCAAGGGCACGACCTGCGCCGCGGTCGCCTCGGTCCTCGACCGCGCCGGCCGCCGCGTGGGCCTCTACACGTCGCCGCACCTCGTCGACCTGCGCGAGCGCATCCGCGTCGGCCCGCGCCCCGCGCCCGACGCCCTGTGGGTCGAGGCCGGAGGCGCCGTGCGGGCCGCCGTCGCCGCCCTGGGCCTCGAGGTCGGCCGCGACGACGGGCCGACGTGGTTCGAGCTGTGCACGGCGCTGGCGCTCGAGGTCTTCCGGCGCGCGGCCGTCGACGTCGCCGTCCTCGAGGTCGGCCTGGGCGGGCGCCTAGACGCGACCAACGTCGTCACCCCGGACGTGGCCGTGATCACGCGCCTCGCCCGCGACCACGCGGCCGTCCTCGGCCCCGACGTGGCCGCGATCGCCGCCGAGAAGGCGGGGATCCTCAAGCCGGGCGTGCCCGCCGCCGCCGCGCCGGGCGACCCGACCGCCGAGGCGGTCGTCGTCCGCCGCGCCGCCGAGGTCGACGCCCCGCTGTGGCTCCTCGGGCGCGACCTCGGCGCCGAGGTCCTGCACGACGGGCCCGACGGCGTCCGCGCGCGGCTCGTCACGCCGCGCAGCGCCCGCGAGGTCGCGGCCCCGGTGGCCGCCGCGACGGTCGCCAACCTCGCGCTCGCCCTGGCCGCGCTCGACGTCCTCGCCGCCCGCGGCGCCGTCATTCCCGGCGGCCGCGCTCGACGCGGCCGTCGCGCCGGGCCTCGCGCGCCTGCGCTGGCGCGGGCGCTGGGACGTCCTGCCCGACGGGCTCGTCGTCGACGGCGCGCACGACGAGGCCTCGTTCCGGGCGCTCGCCGCCACCGCCGCCGCGCGCCTGGGGCCGGGGCCCCTGGTGCTCCTGCTCGCGGTCTCCCGCGACAAGGACCTCGACGCGATCGCCGACGTCCTCGCCCGCTGGCCGGCGCGGCCGCTCGAGGTCGTGTGCTGCGCCGCGCGCTCGCCGCGCGCGACGCCGCCCGTCGACCTCGCCGCGCGCCTGACCGCGCGCGGCGTGCGCGCGGAAGGCGGTCGACGGCGGCGCGGCGACGGCGCTCGCGCGCGCGACGGCCCTGGCCGCCGGCCGGCCGGTGCTCGCCTGCGGCTCGCTGTTCCTCGCCGGCGAGGTGCTGGCCCTGCGCGGCGAGGACGCGGGGCCCGCCTGGCGCGACTGAACCATCGGGCGCCGCCGGCGTCCTGTCCTGCGTCCTGCCTGCCCGAGGAGCCTGCCCCATGACCCGCGCCCCCGCCGTCGCCTGCGCGCTCGCCGCGCTCGTCCTCGCCGCGCCCGCCCGCGGCCAGACGTCGCCCCCCGCCCCCAACGGCCCGCGCCTCGAGGTCGCTGCCGGCGACGTCTCGGTGCTGGAGGTGCTTGAGCGCTGGGCCGCCGCGGCCGGCAAGGTCCTGCAGGCCGACCCCCAGCTCCAGCCGATCCGCCTGCGGCTGCACGCGACGGCCACGTTCGACGCCCTCATGCTCCGGCACGTCCTCGACATGCACGACGTGGTGCTCGTCGAGCGCGACGGCGTCCTCGAGGCGCACCACCGGCGCAACCTCCCCCACAAGGCGGGCCCGCCCTGGGACCACGTCGAGGGGCTCGCCCCCCGCAGCGACCGGCTGGTCACCTGCGTCGTCCCGATCCGCCACGGCGCCGGCGCCGCGATCTTCGCGACCCTCCGCGGCCTCATGACGCGCGACACCAACCGCGTGGGCAACATCCTCTACCTGCAGGGCCCCGAGCTGCTCCTCCTCGTCGACTTCGGCCACCAGGTGCGCTACTACCAGGAGCTGATCGCCACCCTCGACCGGCCGCCGCCGCTGGCCGAGCGCCGCATGCGTCTGAGCGTCTACGAGGTCGACGGCGCCTGGTGGGCGAAGCAGCAGGCCGCCGAGCGCGCCGCCGGGCGGCTGGCCGCGCTCCTCGCCGGCGCGCCCGGCGACGCCGTGACCCTGCTCACGCGCTGCAGCCTGCTCGGGTCCGAGCCCGTGGCCTTCGAGCGCACCCTGGGCAACGGCATGGACCGCGCGCACCTCATGCTCGAGGTCGGCCCCGCGCCGGCCACCGCCCAGGGCGGCGAGGCCCCGCCGCCGGCGGCCCGGGGCGAGGGCCTCTACATGCGCCTGCATCTCGACCTCGGCGGCCTGCGCGTCGTCGCCCGCGCCCGCTTCGCCGCCGGCGACGCCATCGCGCTCCAGAGCTACACCGGGCGCACGACCCCGCGCGCGACCGACGTCGTGCTCGTGATCGAGCAAGAGTGACGCGCCGTCCACGAGGGACGAGCTGCCCTCGTTTGTTCCGGCCGCCGCCGGAGCGTTGATCGATCGCCGGATCCTGAAGAGGGACCGTCTTCAAGCTCGCAAGCTCGAGATCGAAGTGCTCGTGCCACGGGCGAAGTGGAACCGCAAGCGAGGCGAGGGCGCGAAGGCCGAGGCGAGGGGGGAGCGCGCGCGGGTCGTATCGATCGCCGGATCCTACGACCCGCGCGCGCCCCCCCTCGCCCGGCATCCGCGGCCGCAGCCGTCGATCACTCAGCAGGGAGTTTCAGGCGGGGGGGATCGGCCGGGCGGTAGAGCACGGCCACGTGGCCGAGCTTCTGCACCAGCGCCGCCCCGAGCTCGCCCGACAGCGCCTCGACGTCGACCTCGACGAACTTGCCCAGGCGCAGCTTGACGAGCTCGTGGCGGTCGAGCGCCTGCTCGAGCTCGCGCCGCAGCCCCTCGGTCCCGCCGTGCTTGCCCAGCTTGAGCTGCGGTTCGAGGCCGTGGGCGCGGCTGCGGAGGAAGGAGACCTGCTTCGTGTTCAGGTGAGGCGGCTCGGGCATGGCGGGATCGTAGCAGCGCGCGGCCGGGCCGGCGGTCACGTCGCGCGCCGCGCCGCCCGGCGGGCCTTGGCGGCGGCCCGCGCGGCCAGCCGCTCGGCCACGCGCCGCCCGAGGCCCAGGGCCCCCCAGGCCGCCAGCTCCGGCGCGAGGACGGCGTCGCCCCCGGCGGCCAGGTAGGCGCGGAAGAAGCGCGCCCGGTCCGTGCGAGAGGCCCCGGGCGGCAGGTCGGCGAGCTGCGTCAGGGCGCGCAGCTTGGCCTCGCGGTCGAGCGGCGCGCGGCGCACCTCGTCGAGGTCGATCACCCACACGTCCCAGGCGTCGGCGCCGCGCGGCCGCACGAGGAGGTTCTGCGCGGCGAGGTCGTGGTGCGCGAGGCCGGTCGCGTGGAGCCGCCCGAGGACGCGCCCCAGCGCGCGCGCCAGCGCCCGGCGCGCCGCCGGCGCGGGCGGCGTCGCGCCGGGCTCGAACAGGCGGTGGAGCATGGTCACGCCCTCGAGGTGCTCCATGAGCAGCGTCGCCCGCGTCGGCCAGAGCGTCCCCTCGACGACCAGCGCCAGGTGGCGCGGCGCGGGCACGCCGCGGACCTCGCAGGCGCGGGCCGCGCGCCAGGCCCGGAGCGCCGTGGGCGCGAGCAGGGCCTCCAGGCGCGCGGCGAGCCCCGGGAGGGGGTAGCGCTTGCGCACGAGCGGCCGGCCGTCGGGGCCCGCGACGAGCTCGAGGCGCGAGCGGCCGCGCGGGTGGGCGTGGAGGAGCGCCAGCGGCGGGGCGTCGACGAGCGCGGCGACCTGCTCGGGGGCGAGCTCGCGCCGCCGCCACACGCGCCGGCCGAGGGTCCGCTCGACGGCGAACAGCGTCGACTCGACCAGGCAGCGCCGGTCGCGGCTCACGAGGCGCACCGCCTCGAACCGCGCCGCCTCGGCCCGCAGGGCGTCGGCGAGCGCGTCGGCCGGGCCGAGCGCCGGGTCGAGCGGCGCGTAGGCGCGGGCCAGCGCGGCCAGCTCGTCGCCGGCGGCGCCGGCGTCGTCGGGCTCGAACAGCCCGAGCGAGTGGACCAGCCGGCCCAGGCGCCGCCGGCGCAGGGCGGCGCCGGGCGCCCGCAGGCGCGCCGAGTGCAGGTCGAGGACGAACAGCTCGTCGGGGCCGCGCACGAGCACGTTGCCCGCGTGCAGGTCGGGGTGGTCGACGCCGGCCGCGAACACCGCGCGCATGAGCCGCGCCAGCCCGGCGAGCAGGTCGTCGCGCCGGGCGCCCGCCGCGCGCAGGGCCCGCAGGCGCTCCGGCAGCCCCTCGGCCTCGAGCGCGCGCGTGGCGAGCACGCTGGCCACGACGAGCCCCCGGCGCCGCTCCTCGGCCAGGAGCACCGGCGGCGGGCAGGGCACGCCGCGGCCGGCGAGGTGCACGAGCGCCGCCCACTCGCGGCGCGCCGGCGACCCGCGCACGAGCGACAGGAGCCGCTCGCCCGGGCGCAGGGCGCGGAAGCGCTTCACGAACAGGTCGCCGCCCGGCGCCGGCAGGCGCACGACCGTGCGCACGCGGTTGCGCTTGATCACCTGCGCGCCCGGCAGGCGCGCCAGGTCGGCCGCGCCGGGCGCGAGCACGTCGCGGGCGAACGCCTCGTACGCCGGGTCGAGCCGGAGGCGCAGGCCGGCGGCGACCAGATCGCGCGTCACGGCCGCGATTCTACGCCCGCCCGGCGCAGGGGCAGGAGCGGGAGCAGGAGCGCCACGGACGCCAGCGTCCCGAGCGAGAAGAGCGGCCCGTAGCCGAGCGCCTGCGCGGCCGCGCCCGAGGCCCAGGCGCCCGGCGACTTGCCCAGGACCTCCACGCTGGCCAGGAGCGTGTAGTGCGTGGCCCCGATCGCCCGGTCGACGCGGGCCATCATGAAGGCGAACAGCGCCGTGGTGAGCACGCCCGAGGCGAGGTGCTCGGCGCAGGTCACGGCGATCACGTGGACGGCCTCGAGCTCGCCCGGGCGGCGCGCGTGGTCGGCGAGCAGGGCCTGCGCGGCGAGCGGCAGGCAGCGGAGGAGGGCGGCCCAGAAGAGGACGTCCCAGGGGCGCAGGCGCGAGGCCAGGAGCCCGCCCAGGAGCGACCCGGTGAACGAGGCGACCATGCCGTAGGTGCCCACCCACAGGGCGATCTCGTCGCGCGTGAACCCGCAGTCGACGAGGAACGGCTTGAACATGGCGTCGACGAGCGACTCGCCCGCCCGGTAGGTGCCGACGAACACGAGCAGCCACGCCCCGGCGCGCGTCGACGCCGCCGCGCGCAGGGCGCGCAGGACGCCCGCCAGCGTCTCCGGCGGCGCCTCGGCCTGCGCCGGCCGGGGCGGCTCGCGCCAGCAGAGGACGACGACGAGCACCACGGCGGTCAGCGCGGCCATGGCCACGAACGCGCCGGTCCAGCCCCAGCCGAGCCGCCCGCTGGCCCACACCAGCGTGCCGCCGCCGCCGATCATGCCCAGCTTGTAGCCGCACACCTGCGCCGCGTTGCCCAGCCCCAGCTCCTCCGGGGCGAGCAGGTCCACGGCGAGGCCGTCGACGGCGATGTCCTGCGTGGCGGCCAGGAGGTTCAGGACGAACACGAGCGCGAGCAGGGCCGGCAGGTGGTCGTGGACCAGCGCCGTGAGCCCGCAGGCGAGCACGAGGAGCAGGAGGAGCGGCACGAGCCACGACCGCCGCCGCCCGAAGCGGTCGGAGCCGTAGCGGTCGACGAGCGGCGCCCACAGCGCCTTGCACACCCACGGCAAGGACAGCGCGCCCGCGAACCCGACCGCCACGAGCGACAGCCCGCGCTCGCGCAGGAACACGGGCAGCGCCGTGGCCTGAAAGCCGAAGGGCAGGCCCTGGGCCATGTAGAGGGCGGAGAGCAAGGCCAGCTTGCGCGCGCGCGTCACGGGGTCAGGGGGTGATCGCCACGAGCAGCCGGTAGGGGATCTTCTCGGCCGCGGCGAACACGGCGGCCACGCGCACGAGCACGACCTGCCCCTCCTGCACGGCGAGCGAGACCGACTCGTTGCCGGGCACGCCCAGCTCGTCGTCGTCCGACGACGCCAGCGGCGCGCGCAGGCGGCCGGGGGCGAACGCGTCCAGCCGCAGGTCGCCTTCGGCGGCGCGCACGACCACGCGCAGGGTGCCGGCGCGCTCGCAGCGCAGGGCGAACCAGTCGCGGTGGTCGTGCTCGCGCGGGGAGACCGCGTCCTCGACCGACACGGCCTGGCCGCCGACCGTGAGCGCCCGCGCGCCCGACGGCCGCCCGTCCGGGTCGGCCGGGCGGGCCAGGCCGGGCGTGGGGGCGAACGCCCCGCTGATCACGAAGCGCGCCTCGGCCGAGCCGTTCACCTCGACCACGGCGGCGTAGCGGCCCGCCGCCGGCAGGAGCAGGGTGAGCGCCTCGGTCCCGCGCGCCCCCAGGAGGTCGCGATCGGAGCGGCCGCCGGGGAACGGCTGGCCGTCCGGGTCCAGGAGGTCGGGCAGCGGCTGGCCCTCGTCGTCGCAGAGGAACAGGACCAGGTCACCCTCGCCCTCGGCCTGCACGACGACGGTCAGGAGGCCGGCGCCGGGCGCCTCGAAGGGGAACGTCGCCGGCGCGTCCGCCTTGACCGTCGCCCGCCGCGCGGCGCCGATCGGCAGGTCGGGCGGCAGCTCCTGCGCCGCGGCCCGCGCCGGCAGCGTGGCGAGGCCGACCAGGCCGGCGGCCACGACGACGGCCAGGACGGGGCCGGCGCGCACGGGGGTCAGTTCGGGATCAGGCCCGTGACGAGCCGGTAGGGGACGACCTCCTCGCTGCTGAAGACGGTCGCCACGCGCACGTAGATCGTCTGGCCGGCCTCGACCTCGATCGTCACCGACTCGTTGCCCTTGACGTCCTGCAGGTCCTGGTCGGACGAGGCGATCGGCGTGCGGTAGCTCCCCTCGCGGTAGACCTCGAGCTTGAGGTCGCCCTCGGGGGCCTTGGTCAGGATCGTGAGCGTGCCGGCCTCGGCCACCTGGAGCTTGAACCAGTCCCAGGCGTCGGCGCCGCCCAGCGTGTCCTCGACCGGCTTGCCGACGGCGATCGCCGTGGCGCGCGACGGGCGCCCGTCCGGATCGGGGGTGGCGGTCGCCAGGTTCGGCGCCGGGGCGAACCCGCCCGACACCGAGAACTTCGCCCGCTCCCCGCCCGACGCCAGCTCCACGACCACGTGGTAGGTGCCCGGCTCGGCCAGGATCACGGCCAGGAACTCCTGGCTCTTGTCCCCCCGGTAGTCGCGATCGGAGCGGCCGTCCGGCAGCGGCTGGCCGTCCTCGTCGGTCACCAGGAGCACGAGGTCGTCCTCCTCCGACTCGCCGCTGAGGGCCACGGCGAGGATCCCCGCCGCCTCCACCTTCAGCGCGTAGGTCGTCGGCGCGCCCTCGGCGCACACGCCCTTCGTCACGGCGCCCAGCGGCAGGGGCGCCGGCGCGCCCTGACCCAGCGCCGCCCCGCCCCCGGCGAGGAGCGACAGCACCAACACGAGCGATGCGGGACGCAACGACGTCATGGAGACCTCCCTGAGCGAGCCCCTGAGCGAGCGAGGAGCGTAGGTGACAGAAAACGCCCCGACAAGGGGCCCGGGCGAACCCGGGGGCCCCCCGGTATACTCCCGCGCAAAGGGAGAGGGGGACGCCGTGTTCGCGAAGAAGGCACTCTGCGTGTGGCTGGCCGTGACGATCGTCCTGGCGCCGGGCTGCCCGCACACGACCCGCATCATCACCGAGCCCGAGGGCGCGGAGATCGAGATCGACAACATCTACGTCGGCACGTCGCCGGTGAACTTCCCCAGCCGGTCGGGCCTCCCCGACACGGCCTACATCAAGGTCAGCAAGGAGGGCTACGAGCCGATCAAGAACGGCATCCTGCGCAAGGCCTACCGCGCGGACCTGTCGCTCCTGCTGCTGCTCGCGGGGATCATCCCCTACTTCTTCTCGGCCCGCTTCGAGGACGACTACCGCTTCGCCCTCAAGCCGCTGCCGGGGACGCAGCCGCCGCCGCCGCCGGCGCGCACGACCCCGCCGCCGCCGCCCGCGCCGGCGCCGACGGACGACGCGTCCGGCCAGTAGGCGTCGCTCAGCGGGCGAGGCGCCGCAGCACGTCGGGCAGCCCGGCGCTGCGTCCGGCGGCCTCGAGCTTGGCCGCGTCCGGCAGCGCCGGCGCGCACGTGCCCTGCACGAGGTCGCCCTCGATCGTCACGCCGCCCGCGTCGTCGATCACCTTCAGCACCTGCTTCACCGCCGCGCCGCCGGCGGCGTCGAGCGTGCGCACGTTCAGCCGGTAGGGCCCGTCGAACGAGGCCTGCCCGCTGATCCGCAGGTCGACCGCCTCGGACTTCAGGTCGATCCCGGGGAGGGTCACGAGGCCGGCGGCGACCTCGAAGCGGCCGGCGGCGCCGCCGAAGCGCAGCCCCGGCGGCAGGAGCCCGTCGAGGTAGCTGGCGACGCCGAGGCCCAGGAGGGCGCGCGCGTAGCCGTCGATCGCCCGCGACGCGGCGAACGACCCGCGGCCCAGGGTGAACTCGCCCTTGCCGGCGAGGGTCCGCAGCGAGTCGTCGAGGAGCGGCGCCCCGTCGTCGCCCGTGATGAGGTCGAGCCGGCCCTCGCCGCGGATCGACACCGGCGGCAGCCCGACGACGGGCGCGCCGCCGGCGGGCACGGTCGTCGCGTGCAGGAGGGGGACGAGGTAGGGCAGGGCCCGGGCCGTGGGGCCGCCGACCTGGATGTCGGTCAGCGCCAGGTCCAGGTCGACGGGGATCCGCCGCAGGTCCGTCGGGCGGGTGCTCGCGCGCAGGTCGAGCCGGCCGCCCTGGGTGGCGGCGGTGACCGCGAGGTCGAGCTTGCCGTCGACGAGCGTGATGTCGAGGACCAGGTTGCGCAGGGGCGTGCCCTCGAACTCGGCGCGCGGGGCGGAGAGGCGCGCCTCGAGCGCGACGCGCTCGAGCGGCGGCGCGGCGCCGGGGGGAGCCAGCGACAGCCGCCGCACCTCGAGCGCGCCGCCCTCGACGACGAGCGGCCCCTCGAGGAGGCCGGGCGCCTCGAGGCGCAGGGCCTCGATCGAGGTGCGCAGGCCCTGGGGCATGTCGAGCGCGGCGCTGCGCGCGAGCGCGGCCCCGCCGGTGACGACGAGGCCGCGGACCTCCAGGCGCACGGGCGGGGCCCCGGGGTCCGACACCGAGATCGCGACGTCGAGGCCCTCGACCACGACCTCGGCCGTGACCGCGCACGGGAGGGTCGCCGGCGCCCCGGACGGCTCGCCGGGGGGCGTCGGCTCGGGCGTCGGCTCCGGAGCTGGCGCAGGCCCGGGCGTCGTCGGCTCGCCCGCGTCCGCCGGCAGGTCGAGCTCGATCCGGCCGCGGCCGACGACGACCCGCACCGGCAGCGTGCCGCCCGTGGCCGCGGCGACCGCCGCGCGCGCCAGCGAGACGTCGACGGTCACCCCGTCGAGCAGCACACGCGGGCCGGCGCCCTCGCGCCCCGCAGGGATCGCCAGGCCGGCGAGGCGCAGCCCGCGCGTCCAGCTCACCTCCGCGCGCTCCAGCTCGCCTGCCTGCTCGCCGCGGGCGAGGCCGGCGCGGACGAGCGGCGTGAGCACCGTGGCGCTGAGGAGCCAGGGGCCGAGGAACAGGAGCAGCCCGAGCGCGAGCGCCGCGAACGCCGCCGCGCGCAGGCGGCGGCGGCCCGGGGCGGGCGCCGGGGCGTCCGGGGTCGGCGCGGGCTCCAGCGCGGGCTCGGGGGCCGGCGCCGTCGGCCCTGTCTCGGGAGCCGGCGCCGCCGGAACGGCGGGCGCGGCCGGCGGAGGCGCAGCGTCGGAGGTCGGCGCGGTCACCTCGGGCCCGGGCGCGGTGGGAGCGTGCGGGTCGTGCGGCTGGGCGTCGTCGGTCATCGTCCGCGCATTGTGTCCCGCCGCGCCGCCGCGTCCAGACGCGCCCCGCGCCCGCCACGGGGCGCCCGGCCGAGGTAGGCTCACCCCAGGAGGACGCGTCATGCGCCAGCAGCTCGTCAGGGTCGTCGGGATCGGCGCGGCGGCGCTCGTCGTGGGCGCCTCGCTCGGCGCCGGCCTGGGCCGCGCCGACGCGGGCTCGGCGCGCCGCTACGGCGACGCCGCCGAGGCGGCCGGCGCGCGCGACCTCGCGGCGCGCCTGGCCGCCGTGACGGCCGAGCGCGACCGCCTGCGCGAGGAGAACGAGGCCATGGCGCAGCAGCTCCGCGCCGCCGCGCCGGCCGTCGACCTCGGCGGCGCCCTGGCCACGCTGCAGGAGGAGCTGACGAGCCTGCGCGCCGGGCTCGAGGCCGCGCGCGACCGGGCGCAGGCGGCCCTGGCGGCCGCCGAGGCGGAGCTGGCCCAGGTGAAGGCGGCGCTCGGCTCCGCCCAGGAGGCCGCCGCCCGTCAGGTCGAGGCGGCCCGCGGCGCCGCGCAGCAGGAGGCCGCCGCCGCGCGCGCCGAGGCGGCCCGCTGGCGCCAGGCCGCCCAGGACGCCCAGGGCCAGGTCGAGCCCCTGCGCCGCGAGGTGGCCGACCTGCGCCAGCAGGTGGCCGCCCTCAACGAGACGATCAAGACCATGCGCGCCTTCGGACGATGACGCGGCTCAGCCGGTGACGCGCCGGCGCAGGTCGTCGACCGTCGCGCGCCACGGCGCCCCGTCGCCCTCGTCCCACAGCTCGGCCAGCTCCGAGCGCTCGCCGAGGACGCGGTCGATCACGGCCGTGGCGCGGGCGACGAGGGCCGGCGGCACCGCCAGGTCCGCGTGGGCCGCGACCCAGTCGTCGACCGACTCCGTGTAGGCGTTCTGGTAGCCCGGCCGTCCGGCGAGCCGCGCGAGCACCTCGCAGGCGGCGAGCGCCTCGCAGGCGACGTCCGCGTCCAGGTACGCATCGCCGCCGACCGCCTCGACCGCCGCGAGCGCCGCCTCGACGAGGGACAGGTCGTCGCGCTCCTCGAGGTCTTACTTCCAGTCGCAGGCCGTGTCGTTGTCGAAGGCCAGCTCGCCCCACGCGCCCATGTCGACTACCCCATCGTCTGCTTCTGGAAGAGCTGCTCGATCGTGCGCACGCGGTCGAGCTCGGACAGGTCCTTCTCGCCCGTGCGCACGCGCAGGATCTTCGGGTCGCGCAGGGCCAGGAGCCCGGCGTCGTCGCGCACGATGCCGTCGAAGCGCACCGTGGCCACGACCCCGGGCCGCAGCTCGACGCCGGCCTTGCGGCCCGACGACGTGTCGCGCTCGAGCGTGCGGCCCGTGAGCAGCCCCTCGTCGAGGATCGACTGCACGACGCGCGCCGAGTCGAGCGCGCCGAGCCCCTGCACGCGCCCGACCTCGACCAGCGACGGGCCGTCGGCCAGGGCCGAGACGAGGTAGGTGCCGAAGGTCCCGCCCGGGCCCTCGGCGCTGGTCGTGTAGAGGGCGCCGGTCACCGCCAGGTCGAGCGTGAGCGCCGGCTTGAGCTTCGTCCAGCGGTCGCTGCGCGCGCCCAGCTCGTAGAGGGCGTCGGGCGCCTTGGCGATCCCGCCCTCGTAGCCCTGGGCGCGGAACAGCTCGTAGAGGCGCAGCATGTCGGGCCGGCTGCCCACGAGCTCGCCGTCCGAGACCTCGAGCGGCAGGGGCAGCGGCACGACGGTCAGCGGCCGGGCCACCTGCTCGAGGCGCGCCCGCCGCTGCAGGAAGGGCAGCCCGGTCAGGTCGTGGCCGTCGAGGTAGAGCACGTCGAACACGGCGTAGCGGTAGCGCACCGGCGGCCCGCCGGGCTCGCCGCGCACGGACTTGATGATGTCGTAGACGGTCGCGGGGCGCGGCCCGTGCTCGCCGAAGACGGTCCCGTGCAGCTCGCCGTCGAGGATCGCGTCGCGGCAGGGGAGCGCCTGCACGAGCGGCAGGAGCCCCGGGAGCTGCTCGGTCCACTCGAGGCGGCGGCGCGTGAAGGCCGCCGCGCGCACGCGGCCGTGCTCGCCCGTGGCCTTGTGGACCATGAGCCGCACGCCGTCGTACTTCTTCTCGAAGAAGGTCGGCAGCGGCAGGTCCTGCGGCACCTCGGGGCCGGCCAGCATGGGCGCGACGGGGGCCAGCGGGCGCAGGGCCAGCTTGCCCAGGCCCACGGCGCCCTCCTCCTCGAGCAGGCGCGCCAGCTCGAACACGTCGACGAGCGAGCGGGCCACGTCGAGGCGCGCGCGGTCGGCGCCCGTGACCTCGGCCATGGCGTCGATCAGCGCATCGTCGCCGAGGGTCTGGCTGACGCGGCTCCCCTGGCGCAGGAAGCCGACGAGGAAGAAGCGCTCGAGGCGCCCCATGCGCTCGACGAGCGAGCGCAGGACGAGCCGCTTGCGCGCGACCGGCGCGCCGCGGAGGAGGCGCAGCGTCAGGAGCACCTCGCGCGTCGTCAGCGGCGGGTCGGAGCGGTGGCGGCGGCAGAGCTGGACGAAGACCTCCTGCAGGTCGCCCAGGCGACCGAGCGTCTGGCGCAGCCCCGAGGGCGAGACGAGGTGCACCGACGCCAGGACGTCGAACAGGACGTTCAGGCTCGTGCCGGTCGGCTTGCCCAGGAACGGGTCGCCGCGGACGAGCGCCACCTTGTCGACGAGCGAGAGGCCCAGGTCGTCGCGCCCGAGGAACGAGCGCACGAGGGCGCGGCGGCCGGGCGCGTCGAGGCGCTGCGCCGGCCCGCGCAGGCCGAACACGCGCTGGCAGCGCTGCGGCGCCAGCCCGGCCAGCGGCAGGAGGAGGCCGTAGCACACGTCGTGGAACGGGACCGCGTCGAGGTGCGCCGCCTCGGGCCAGGGCGCCTCGCCGCGCTCGGCCCGCGCGCACAGCCGCTCGAGGCAGAACGCCAGGTGGTCGGGGAGGCCGAGCGCCTCGGCCGCCTGGGCGGCCGTGCGACGCCCGATCCCCCGCCGGCCGGGGAGGTCGCGCACCAGGTGCACGAAGCCCTCGACCGGGCCGAGGGCGCGCGCCTCGGCCGCGAGGTCGTCGGGCTCGACGAACCTGAGCCCCTCGCGGACGGCCACCTAACCCCCCGGCAGCGGCGGCAGGGCGAGCTCGGCCGGGTGGCCCGGGTGCACGGCGAGGCGGCCCTGCTCGTCGAGCCACACGCGCACCGGATGCGGGAACACGGGCGTCGTGACCGACTTCCGCGCGTGGAGCACGGTGATCTTCTCGCGGTACTTCCCGCCCCAGAACTCGGCCATTTCCTTGCTGCCGAGCGAGAGCTCCTCGATCAGCAGCACGGCGTCGGCCGTGTGCATGAGCGCCTCGCCGCCGACGGGCTCGCCCGTGTCCTTGATCTGGCCGATCGTCACGCAGGTGACGCCGTGCTCGTGGTTGTAGGTCTTGAGCACCGAGAGGTTCTCGGCCGTGCGCGCGTGCGTCGGGTCGAGCGTGTTGAGCGAGTCGACGACCACGAAGCGCACGCCCTGGTCCTCGACCACGTAGCGGTAGCGGCGGATGAAGTCGTCCCAGGTGTGACCCTTGTGGTACTGCGCCTGGATGATCAGCACGTTGGACAGCACGTGCTCGCGCAGGCCGTCCTCGTCGAGGCCGGTCGCCGCCATGGCGATCCGCGCGAAGCGGCTGCACAGGTCGTCGCGGCCGGGGTTGTCCTCGTCGCGGAAGCCCTCCTCGGCGACGACGTAGGCGCACTTCGTGCCGCTCCGGGCCACGCGCGCGATCCCCTCGAGCATGGCCCGCGTCTTGCCGCGGCCCGGCGGCCCGGCGAAGGCGATCGTGCAGCCCTGGGGCAGCCCGCCCAGGGCGGTCTTGCCGTCGGGGCTCAGGCACAGCCGGTCGAGGACGGGCTGCACGGGCAGCGCCTTCTGCTCCTTGAGCAGGTCCTCGACGGTCGCCGGCGAGACGATGTCCGCCGCCAGCCCGGGCTCCTGGTCGTCGGCGGGGGCGCCGCCCCCCGCCATGAAGGGCTGCGCCGACGGGTCGACCTGGCCCGGCACGGGGATGGGCGCCATGCCCATGCCGCCGCCGCCGAAGGCGGCCATCATCTGCATGAGCTGCGCCATGGGGTTGCCGTACGGCGCGCCGTAGCCGGGCGGCGGCTGGCCGTAGCCGGGCGGCGGCTGGCCGTAGCCGGGCGGCGGCTGCCCGTAGCCGGGCGGCGGCTGGCCGTAGCCGGGCGGCGGCTGGCCGTAGCCGGGCGGCGGTGCGCCGTAGCCGGGCGGCGGGGCGCCGTAGCCAGGCGGCGGAGCCGCGTAGCCAGCCGGTGGCTGCCCATGGCCCGGCAGCGCGCCAGCGGGGGGCGGAGGGGACGTCGGCGGCCCGGCCGACGCCGGCGCCTCGGGCTCGCCCCCGGTCTTCTTCTTCTTGATCGCCATCGCGGCCTGCCCTCTTGGGGAGGCAGGAGCCTACCCGATCCGGTGTCCCCGGCGGGCGGCGCGCGGCCGCCCCGTGTACCCTCTCCACGGACGATCCACGGACGATGACCACCCCACGCTCCAGCGACTCGCGGCTGCCCGCGGGCCAGGCGACGCCCGACCCGGCGGCGGCGCTGGCCGACGACCTGACGCCGCGCTACGAGCTGGGCCCCGTGCTCGGGCGCGGCGGCTTCGGCGCGGTGCACCGGGCGCGCGAGCGGGCGAGCGGCCGCGAGGTCGCGCTGAAGCTCCTGCAGGTCGACCGCGCCGCGGCGGGCGCGACGGCGCGCTTCCTGCGCGAGGCCGCGGTCGCCGCGGCGCTGGACCATCCCGGGCTGGTCAAGGTGCACGGGGTGGGCTCGTTCGGCGGCCGCCCGAGCATCGTCTACGAGCTCGTCGAGGGCGCGCGGCCGCTCGACGAGGTGGCGCGGACGCTCGACCAGCGGCGGCGCGTCGAGCTCGTGCGCGACGCCGCCCGCGCCGTGGGCCACGCGCACGCGCGCGGCGCCCTCCACCGCGACCTGAAGCCCGACAACCTCCTCGTCGACGGCGACGGCCGCGTGCGCGTGACCGACTTCGGCCTGGCCCTCGTCGAGGGGCAGGAGCGCCTGACGCGCACGGGCGCCCTGGTGGGCACGCCGCTGTTCATGGCGCCGGAGCAGTTCCAGGGCGGACGCACCGTGGGCGCGCAGGCCGACGTGTGGTCGCTCGGCGTGGTCCTCTATCAGGCGCTCACCGGGCAGCTCCCGTTCGGCGGGGAGTCGCTCCTGGCGCTGGCGGCCGAGGTCGACGCGGCTCGACCGCGCCCGCCGCGGTCGATCGACCCGGCCGTCGACCCGGCCGTCGAGGCGGTGTGCCTGGCGGCGCTGGAGCGCGACCCCGCGCGGCGCCCGGCCGACGGGGAGGCGCTGGCGGCGGCGCTCGACGCGATTCCCCTGCCCCGCGTGACCGCCCCCGCGCTCGGCGCCCTGGTCGTGGCCGGCGTTGAGTGCCTGGCGCGGCGCCGCCCGCGCCGCCGCTCGACCACAGGGACGCCGGCGGCGTCCGCCTCGGCGGACCGCGTGCGAAAGGCGCCGCCGCCGCCGCAGGCCGCGCCGGCGACCCGTCGCCTGCAGGAGCGGCAGCTCGTCCCGGGCCTGGGGCCCGCGCAGGAGCGCTGGGCCATGTGGGTCGACGACGCGCGCTTCGTCACGGGCGGGGTCGACGACGCCCTGCGGCTGTGGGACGGCGTCACCGGGGCGGAGCTGCGCGCGTGGCCGCTGCGCGCGAGCGCGGCCGCGCGGCTCCCGGGCGGCCCCCTCGTCGTGGCCACCCGCGCCGACGGGCTCCACCGCCTCGACCCCGACCTGCCCGACGCCGTCCGCGGCCTCGACCTGGCACCGGTGTCGCAGCTCGTCGCCCGCGGCGGGCGCGTGGTGGCCCGCGCCGGCGCCAGGGTGCTCCTGCTCGACGCGAGCGCGTCGCGGGTCGTCGCGCCGATCCCTTGCCAGGCGCCGACGCGGTTCGACCTGTCGCACGACGGCGCGCTCCTCGCGCTCGGCACGGGGACGGCCGACGGGGCCCTGTCCACCGGGCCGGTGCTCCTGTTCACGCTCGACCCCGCGCCGCGCCTCGTGCGGGAGGTGAAGGTGCCCGGGCGCGCGCGGGCGCTGGGCTTCACGCCCGACGACCGGCGGCTGCTCGTCGGGACGACGAGCGACCAGCTCCTCGTGATCGACGTCGCCACGGGCGAGGTCGAGCACCGGCTCACCGCGTCGACGCTCACGGACGCGACGCTCCGGCGCGCCGCCCACCGCGGGACCGTGCACGCGCTGAGCGTCTCCCCCGACGGTCGCCGCGCGTTCTCCGTCAGCGAGCGCCGCGGCGAGGAGGGGCTCGAGCTGCGGAGCTGGGACCTCCTCGCGACGGTGGAGGTGGCCGCGGTCGCCGTGCTGCCGGGCAAGCCGGAGAGCCTGGACCTGTCGCCCGACGGGGCGGCGCTGCTCGTGGGCACGAAGGGGGCCGGCGTGCACCTGCGCCCCGTGGCCGACGCCCGGGTCCAGCCGCGCTCCCTGGGGGAGGGGCGGGGCCCGCGCTGGGGGCTGGCGCTCGACGGCCGCCGCGCGCTCACGGGCGGCGCGGAGGACGACGTCTGCCTGTGGGAGGCCGCCCGGGCCGAGGTGGTGCGCCGCTGGCCGGTGCGCGCGAGCCACGCCGTCCGGGCGGGCGAGGACATCGTGCTGCTCCTCGCCGCGGGCGCGCTGGCGCGGCTGCGCGTCGACGACGACACGCCGGCGCCGCTGACGCGCGACCTGCCCCGCGCCGAGGCCCTCGCCGCCTGCGCGGACGGGGCGCGGGCGGCGCTGATCGTGCGCGGGCGGCGGCGGGCGCTCGTCGTCGACCTGCGCCGGGGCGAGGTCGAGGCGACGGTCGACGCGCCCGACGCCGCGCTCCTGCGCGCGGCGGCGCTGACGGGGGACCGGCTCGTCCTGTCGACGGCCACGACCGGCTGGATGGACCCGGGCGAGCTGTCGCTCTACGAGCTTGGGGGGGCGGCGCCGACGCTCCGCGCGCGTCGCACGCTCGTCGGCAAGGCCGTCGCGCTCCTCGTCGCGGGCGAGCACGTGCTCGCCGGGACGGCGAGCGACCGGATCTCGCGCGTCGACCTGCGCGCGTGGACGCTGGTCGAGGGCGGCTTCGAGCGAGGCGTCGACGACGGGCTGCGCAGGTCGCACGGCGGGACGGTCGTGGGGCTCGCCCGCGCCGGCGGGCGACTCCTCTCGGCGGGGGAGCTGGACGGCGGGCGGCGGGTCGAGCTGGCGGAGTGGGACCTCGCCTCGGGCGAGGCGCAGGGCGAGGTCGTCCTGCTGGACGGGAAGCTCGTCTCGCTCGACGCCTCGCCCGACGGGCGGCTCCTGGTGATCGCGACCGACCGCGAGGTCCACCTGCGCCCGCTCTCCCCCTAGTTGCTCGACGGCTGCGGCCGCGGATGCTGGGCGGGGCGGCGCGCGCGCGGGCTAGAAGTATGCCGATACGACGTCGCCCGCGCGCGCGCCGCCTCGCCTCAGCCTCCGCGGCCTCGCCTCGCTCGTTGCTCCGGTCGAGGCTGGTCACCCGCGGAACGTGGTCGGGCCGAGCTCTTCAGCGGCTCCGAAGTGCTCGACGGATGCTGGGCGGCGCGCGCCCGGGCTCGAAGTGTGCCGATACGACGTCGCCCGCGCGCGCGCCCGGCTCGCCTCAGCCTCCGCGGCCTCGCCTCGCTCGTTGCTCCGGTCGAGGCTGGTCACCAAGGGAGCACCGTAGCGCCGAGCCCTTCAGTCGCTCCGAGGTGCTCGACGGCCGCGGCCGCGGGTGCTGGGCGGGGCGGCGCGCGCGGGCTCGAAGCAGGTCGCTACAAGCAGGCGCGCAGAGCGGCGGCGAGGTCGGCGGCCGAGCCGGGCCGATCGTCGGGGCGCAGGGCGTGCGCGCGGGCGATCGCGTCGCGGAGCGGGGGCGGCACGTCGGGGGCGAGGGCGGCGAGCGGGCGCGGCCCGCGGGCCTCGAGCGCCTCGAGGAAGTCCTCGGGGTCCACATCGGCGAACGGGGCCGCGCCGCCGGCTGCGTGGTAGAGCGTGAGCCCGAGCCCGTAGAGGTCCGAGCGGGCGTCGGCGTCGCGGGCCGAGCGGAGCTGCTCGGGCGCCACGTAGGCCAGCGACCCGAGGCCTTCGCCGGTGGCGGTCAGGCGCGCGCGCGTGCGCTCGGTCGTGGCGGCCACCTGCCGGGCGAGGTCGAAGTCGATCAGCCGCGGCGCGCCGCGGGGCTCCTCGAGCACGACGTTGCCCGGCTTGACGTCGCGGTGGACGACGCCGCGGGCGTGCGCGTGCGCCAGGGCGTCGGCCAGGGCCGCGCCGAGGGCGGCCACCTCGCGCCAGGGGAGGCGGCCCTCGGCCTCGAGGCGCTCCTGCAGGGAGCGGCCGCGCACGAGCGCGCGCGCCAGGCAGGGACGCCCGTCGTGCGCGCGGAGGAGGCCGTGGATACGCGCGATCACGGGGTGGTCGAGGCGGGCGGCGAGGGCGGCCTCGCGCTCGAAGCGCGCCCGGGCCACGGCGTCCGCCTCGGCCAGGAGCACCTTCACGGCGGCCGGGGACCCGTCGTCGAGGACCGCCTCCCACACGGTCCCGGACCCGCCCTCGCCGAGCACCCGCACGAGGCGCGCGCCCTCGACGCGCGGCGGCGCTGGCCCGGCGGCCGTGCGGGCGAGCGCCAGCACCGTGGCCCCGACCTCGACCCGCGCGGCCGCCGCCACGAGCGCGGGCGCCGGCGCGCGTCGCCCGTCCTGCTCGACGACCGACCCCGTGCGGCTCTCGAGGTCGACCACCTTCACGCCGGCCAGGCCGTGCTCGAGCGCGCAGTGGCGGCGCGAGACCAGCGCGTCGGTCAGGCGCAGGTCGGCGTCCTGCCCGCGGCCGACGACGAGGCGCGCGCCGAGCGGCAGCTCGGCCGACAGGCCGGCGTCGGGGCCCGCGATCACGTCGACGCGCGCGCGCATGGCGGGAACGTAGCAGGGCGCGCCCCGGCGCGCCGCGGGGGCGGTCAGATCGGCGCGGCGCGGCCGGCCTCGACCTCGGCCTTCATCGCGCGCAGGGCCTCCTCGGCCCCGCGCAGGCCGAGCCCGAGCGCCTGGAGCCGGTCGGTGCGCAGGCCGCCGCGCAGCGGCCGGGCGGCCTTCTGCTTCAGCTCGGCCGTCGTGCGCGGCTCGACGCACCGGTCGGGGTCGATGCCGAAGACCCGGCAGGCGAGCCGCGCGAGGGCCACGCGGTCCATGACGTCGGGCCCCGCCACGTGCCACACCCCGCGGGCGCCCCGGTCGACGAGCGCCAGCGTCGCGCGGGCGACGTCGGGCCCGTAGCTAGGAGTGGCCCACTGGTCGGACGGGACCACCATGCGCTCGCCCTTCGCGGCGCGCCGCAGGAGCTGGTAGACGAAGTTCTTGCCCTGGCGCTCGGGCCCGAACACGGTCGTCGAGCGCAGGAGCAGGTGCTGCCCCGGGAGCTCGCGCGCCAGCGCCTCCTCGAGCTCGAGCTTCGCCCGCCCGTAGACCGAGAGCGGCCGCGGCGGGTCCTCCTCGGCGTAGGGGCCGGCCGCGCCGTCGAAGACGTAGTCGGTCGAGTAGGTGACGAAGAGCGCGCCCTGATCGCGGCAATGGCGGGCGACGCGCAGGGGCGCCTCGAGGTTCTCGCGCCGCGACCGGGCGGGGTCGTCCTCGTTGGCGTCGACCCACGTCCAGCCGGCCGGCAGGAACACGACGTCGGGCCGGACGTCGCCCAGCGCGGCCTCGACCGCGGCGTCGTCGTCGAGCGCGAGCTGCACCAGGCCCGGGGCGGGCGAGGTCGCGTAGGTGCCGACCGCCGCGTGGCCGTCGGCCCGCAGCCCCTCGAGCAGGTGCCCCCCGATCTGCCCAGACCCGCCGATCACCAGCGCGCGCACGGACGTCGCCTCCCGCAAACGGCGAGGGCGCAGCCCGCGCTGCGCCCCCACGACGATCATCCTAGCGGCCCGCCGCCGCGCGCGCCGGCGCGGCGACGTAAGCCTCTGTCTCTACTGCGCCGGCTGCTCGGCCGGGGCCGCCGCCGCCTCGCCCTCGACGAAGCCGAGGAGCGCCTTGGGGGCGTTGTCGCCGAGCTGGAACAGGCCCGTGCGCAGCACCCGCAGGTAGCCGCCCGGCCGGGCCAGATAGCGCGGCGCGATCTTCTCGAACAGCGCCGAGACCGCGTCGGCGTCGCGGAGCTGCGCGGCGGCCTGGCGGCGGTAGTGGATCGACTTGGCGATGTGCTCGCGCACCTTGGGCGGGAAGTCCTTGAACTTCTTCTTCTCGCCCTCGGTGTGCAGCTTGCGCAGCTCCGCCACGGTCGTGCCGTTGGCGTCGGCCGCGCGCTGCAGCTCGCGGTAGCCCTTCACGCCGAGCGTGATCGCCTTCTCGGCGAAGGGCTTGACCCACTTCGCCTTGACGATCGTCGTCGTGATGAACTCGCGGTCGGCGCCGAAGCGCTGGAACAGGCTCGCCGTGAGGTTGCGAGCCAGCGCCAGCCGCTCCTCCTTGCGACGCCCGAGCCTCTTGCCTGCATTCCTGTGACGCATGGTGTCTCTCCTGTCGTGGCGCAGGGCCGCGCGGACGCGGCCCCGGCCCAGCGCCCTAGCGGTTGGCCAGGATGCTGTCGACCTCCTCGGTCATCCCGAGGCGGAGGCCGCGCTCGGTGAGCTTCTTCTCGATCTCCTTGAGGGTCACCCGGCCGAAGTTCCGCAGCTTGACCAGGTCCTCCTCCTTCATGCGGACGAGCTCGCCGATCGTGCGGATGTTCTCCGACTCGAGGCAGTTCTGCGCGCGCACCGACAGGTCGAGCTCGGTGACCGGCATGGAGAACTGCATGGAGAGCTGGTCGCGGCTGGCCGCCTCGACGCGCACGCCCTCCACCGCCGGCGTCTCCTCCTCCTCGCCGAACTCGGGCTTGAGCTCCTTGCCCAGGTCGAAGAAGTGGATGAACGGGTTGAGGTGCTTGCGGAGGATCTTGGCCGCCTCCACCAGCGCGTTCTCGGGCGTGACCGTGCCGTCGGTCCAGATCTCCAGGACCAGCTTGTCGTAGTTGGTGAGCTGGCCGACGCGCGTGTTCTCGGTGCGGTAGCGGACGCGCTTCACGGGCGAGAAGAACGACGCGACGGGGATCACGCCGATCTCCTGCTCGACGCCGGGCTGGTTCTCCTCGGCGGTGCGGTAGCCGCGGCCGCGCTGGACGTGGATCTCGGCCTTGAGGCGGGCGGCCTCGGTGATCCGCGCGATGTGCATGCCCGGGTTGACGACCTCGACCGTGTGGTCGTGGACCAGGTCGCCCGCCGTGACCTCGCCCACCTTGTCGGTGTCGATGCGCAGGACCGCGCTGTGGGTCCCGGGGAGCAGGCGGACGAGGAGGTCCTTGAGGTTCAGGATCAGGTCGGTGACGTCCTCGTAGACGCCCGGGATCGTGGCGTACTCGTGGTCGATGCCGTCGAACTTGACGTGCGTCACCGCGGCGCCCTCGAGCGACGAGAGGAGCACGCGGCGCAGGCCGTTGCCGACGGTGGTGCCGAACCCACGCTGGAAGGGCTCGGTGATGAACTTCGCGTAGGTGTCGGTCCGAGTCTCCTCCTCGACCGAGATCCGGGTCGGAAGCTCGAACCCGCGCCAACGAACGCGCATCGTCATACGTGAGACCTCTCGAAGCGGTATGGTGCCGCGGCGCCCGGGCGGGCGCCGCCTGTGTGACTTGTTCCCGACGCGAGCCGCGCGCGCGATCGGGGGGACCGCCGCGCGCGCGAGGGGGGACGCGCGCCTCGCGGCGCGCCACACGGACGGTGGCGGGTCCCCCCCGGGGCCCGCCACGTCGCCTGACCCGGCGGCGCTACTTGGAGCAGAACTCGACGATGAGCTGCTCCTGCAGGTCGACCGAGGCCTCGTCACGCTTGGGCAGGTTGAGCACCTTGCCCTTCAGGTCCTTGGCGTCCTGCGACAGCCAGGAGGGGACGTCGCGGTGCTTGGTGCCCTCGACCGTGACCTCGACCTGCTTCTTGACGTGGTCCTTGTGGATCCCGAACTCGTCGCCCTGGCGCAGGCGGAAGCCCGGCGACTTGGTGCGACGCCCGTTCACCGCCACGTGGCCGTGGGTGATCAGCTGGCGCGCGTGGGCGCGCGAGTGGGCGAAGCCGATCAGGTAGAGCGCGTTGTCGAGCCGGCGCTCGAGGATCTGGATGAGCTTCTCGCCCGTGTTGCCCTTCGAGCGCGCCGCCTCGGCGAACAGCCGACGGAAGGGCCGCTCGAAGATGCCGAAGGTCCGCTTGGCCTTCTGCTTCTCGCGCAGCTGCACGCCGTACTCGCTGCGCTTCTTGCGCGCCCAGGGGTGCTCGCCCGGCGGGTGGGCCCGCTTGGCGATGGCGCACTTGACCGTCTCGCAGCGTGAACCCTTGAGGAAGAGCTTCATGCCCTCCCGACGGCACTGCCTGCACTTGGGACCGGTATACCGCGACATGGCTGTGCCTCTCCTACACCCGGCGCTTCTTCTTGGGACGGCAGCCGTTGTGCGGCAGCGGGGTCACGTCCTCGATCGAGCGAATGTCCAGGCCCGACGCCTTGAGGGCGCGGATGGCGCTCTCGCGGCCCGAGCCGGGGCCCTTGATCCGCACGTCGATCTCGCGCACGCCCATCTTGCGCGCCTTGGCGGCGCACTCCTCGGCGGCGCGCTGCGCGGCGAAGGGCGTCGACTTGCGGCTGCCCTTGTAGCCGATCGTCCCGGCGGTGCCCCAGCAGAGGACCCCGCCCGACTTGTCGGCGATGGCGATGATCGTGTTGTTGAAGGTCGCCTTGATGTGCGCCACCGCCTTGGTGACGTTCTTCTTGCCCTTCTTCGCGGCGCCGGCCTTCCGCTCGTCGCCGCCGGCCTCGTCGGCCGCCTCGGGAGTCTCGTTCTCGCTCATGGGTTCCTCGCGGCCTTACCGCATCGCCTTGACGCTGCGCTTCACCGCGACCGTCTTCGCCTTGCCCTTGCGGGTGCGCGAGTTCGTCTTCGTGCGCTGGCCGCGGGCCGGGAGGCCCTTGCGGTGGCGCATGCCGCGGTAGCAGCCGATGTCCTTGAGTCGCTGGACGTTGCTCGTCACCAGACGACGGAGCGCGCCCTCGACCGTGTACTTCTGCTCGATCTCGATGGCGATGCGCTTCGTCTCGTCCTCGGTGAGGTCGCGCGCGCGCGTCGCCGGGTTGATCCCGGTGGCCTCGATGATCCGCTTCGCGATCGCCGGGCCGATGCCGTGGATGTACTGGAGCGCGACGATGGCGCGCTTCTCGTTGGGGATGTCGATGCCCGCGATGCGCGGCATGGCTAGCCCTGCCTCTGCTTGTGCTTCGGGTTCACGCAGATCACGCGCACGACGCCCTGCCGGCGGACGACCTTGCACTGCTCGCAGATGCGCTTGACCGACGCTCTGACCTTCATCGTTCCGACCCTCATGATCCCGGCGAAAACGGCCGCGGCGCGTGCGTGGACGCAGCGCTCGCGCGACCGGATGTCTTCCGCGAAAGCGGGACATATTAACGGCGCCCCGGCAGAACGGAAGAGGAAAAGCGCCAGCTTTGCTCCCGGCCTTGCTAGGCGCCGCGGCGCGTCAGCAGAAGGCGTTGTCCCCGTGGGAGTTCAGTCCGGGATGGGCGCCTCGGGGAACACGGTATGGCCGTCTCGACCGAGGGCGGTCAGGCGCGTGATGCCGAGGCCGTTGTCGAGGCGGACCAGCGTCTCGCCGAAGAAGAGCGGCTCGAGCGCGACCCATTCGGAGACCACGGGCGATGGCACACCGTCGAGGAGCGGCCGCCGGTCGGCCCGGAGGCAGGGCACCGAGCGGTCGCCCACCTCGACGGCGGTCTCCGTCAGTCCGACGAGCTCGACCCGGGTGGACCGGCCGGCGACCTGGCTCTCCTGGAGGACGACGAGCCCGGCCCGGGGGCCGTCTGCGACGACGAGCCGCAGGGTCCGCAGGCGCACGGGGCTCTCCTGCTCGATCACCCGACGCTCGCAGCGGAAGGTCACCCCGGCCACCGTGCGCTCCTCGTGCCCGACGAGCCGCTCGGGCGACGGGGGCGGGTCCTCGGCGATGGGCACGGGCGCGAGGGCCCGGTCGCCCGGCGCGCCGCCCTCGGCCGCCAGGGTGCGCCCGCGCGCGTCGACGACGAGGCGCAGGGCCACGGCGCCGGGCGCGCTGCTCGTGCGCTCGACGACGAGCCGCCCGTCGTCGAGGCGCGCGACGATCGTCGTCCGCTCGCGCACGACGACGTCGCGCTGCTCCGAGGTGCGCTCGAGCGTGTCGCCGACCTGCGCGCCCGGGTGCAGCGGCACGCGCGGCGGCGCCTGCACGTCCTGGCGGGGCGCGAGGCGCGGCGGCGCGCCCTCCTGGGCGAGGGCGGGGGCGAGGAGGAGCTCACAACAGAGGAGCAGAGGGAGCAGAGGGCGCGCGGCGCGAGCCGACTGCGCGCCGGGTTCGAGGTGCGCGATCGCGCTCGAGCTCATGGCGCTCCAGGGGGCACGGGGGAGGCAGGCGATCGATCCGGCGGCAGGCTCCGGTGCGTCCTCGCCCAGCCGCTGCGGCGAGGCTCGCCGTCGCCTACCCCCAGTTGAACCGCCCGCTCGTCGGGCCGCCGCCGCCCCCGCCGCCCTTCTCCTGACGGCGGTAGCGCGAGGTGATCTCGACCACGGCGCTCATGATCTTGCGCTCGACCTGGCCCAGGGCGCTGATCCCGGTGGCGTTGTCGAGGCCGAGCGTCTGCTCGATCTGCTCGGACAGGTTGCCGCCGATGTCGAACAGCTCGACGATCGTGCGGATGGCCACGGCCTCGTCGACGTCCTTGGGCAGCCCGCCCATGAGCTGCTCGATCGTGACGGCGCTCTTCTGCGCCTCCTCGACGGCGCGCTGCGCCTCCTCGGGCGTGGCCACCTTGGGCGGCTGCTCCTCGCCGCCGAGGTCGAGGCGGCTCTCGACCGTCAGCGCGTGGACGAGCTCCTCCGAGCGGTTGGCGATCACGTGGTCCGTGCGCGGCGGGACGAGGACGACCTCGCCCGGCTGCACGGGCTTCTCCTGGCGCGCCACCGTCACCAGCGCCTGACCGGAGACGAGGTAGATCACCTCCTCGCTCTCGTAATGCTGGTGCGAGCTGGTCTCCTCGCCGGGGGTGAGCTCGAGCTCCCAGAACGACTGGAAGTGCCTCGAGCGCCCCTCGAGCCGGAACGCGGGGTGGCTGGGCAATCGACGCATCCTCATGAGCGAACTCCGCGTGAAGAGCCCTGCGCGCCCGCCGCGGGCGCGCCCGTGTTGACCTCGACCTCGACCTCGACCGGGGCCCCGCGCCCCGCGCCGAGGCGCGCCCGCGCGCTGCCGTCGCGCACGGCCACCTCGAGCAGGCCCGTCGAGCCGGTGATGAGGAGCAGGCCGCCCCCCGCGCGGGGGTCCTGCTCGGCGTAGCTGCGGCGCACGGGGCCCGCGACCTCGACCCCGCCCACGCGCGCCGCGCGCACCGCGGACCCGTGCGGGCCCGCGCGCAGGTTCGTGACGAGGTTCCCGTAGCGGTCGACGTGCACGACCTCGCCGGCGGTCGAACCGGGCGCGAGGGGGCGCTCGGGCGGCAGCGACAGGCGCACGGGGTCGTGCACCTCGGGGCCGAGGGCGGCCGGGTCGAGGCCCAGGGCCAGCCGCGCGGCGACCGGCGCGAAGACGTCGCGACCGTGGAAGGTGCTCGACACCTCGGGGAGGAAGTAGGTCCGCTCGACGACCGCGTTCAGGCGGGCCCCCGGCGCGCGCTCGAGCACGCGCGTGAGCAGGCCGTTGTCGGGGGCGAGGAACGTGGCCGCGGGCGTGCGAGCGCAGAGGATCCGCCGCTCCGAGCCGACGCCGGGGTCGACCACGCACACGTGGACCGTGCCCGCCGGGAACCAGGGGGCGGCCGCGTCGAGGAGGAAGGCGGCCTCGACGACGTCCTGGGGCGCCACGTCGTGGGTCAGATCGACCACGCGCACCGCGGGCGCGATCCCGGCGATGACCGCGTGGAGCACGCCGGCGTAGACGTCCCTCGTCCCGAAGTCCGTGAGCAGGCTGATCATCGAGCTGATCATCGCGTCGATCTCTCGCGTGCCTCCTGGCCACCAGGACCCGCGCCCGGCGACCTCCCTCCTGTCCGTCAGTTAAGCAACTGGGTCCGACACGGTCCAGGGCCCCGGAAGGCGACGGCGGCTGGACCTGCGCGGGGGTGTCGGTGGGCGGTGTTAGGGTTCGATTCGTGACCCGTGCGTGCCGTGTTCGGGTGGCGGACGGGGCGCACGGGGCCGGAGGGCGACGCTGGGTGGCACTCCGGTGACGGCGAGGGCCGGCGCGGTCCCTGCGCGGTGACCGGTGGCGGAGGGAGAGCGACGCGATGGGCTGGCAAGAGATCCTCTCCTCGGCGCCGCGCGCCGACGAGCGCAACGACGTGGAGTACTTCGAGGTCGAGTCGCGGCGCGTCCTCAACCCGGCGCGGCTGCCGTGGCTGCCGTTCGACCTGACGCTCAACCCCTACCTCCAGTGCGAGCTCGGCTGCGCCTACTGCTACGCGCGGGAGCACGCCGACCGGCGCGCGCGCGGGGCCGGCGGACCGGACCGGGGCGCGTTCGACCGGCGGATCTACGCCAAGACGGGCGCGCCGGCCGTCCTCCGCGACGAGCTGGCGCGCCTCTCGCGCCTCGGCGGGCTCGGGGGCAAGGAGATCGCGCTGGGCACGGCCACCGACCCCTACCAGCCCTACGAGCGGCGGGCGCGGCTCACGCGGGCGCTGCTCGAGGTCTTCGCCACGGTCGAGGACGTGCGCCTGTCGATCACCACCAAGTCCGACCTCGTCCTGCGCGACCTCGACGTGCTGCAGGCGATCGGCCGGAAGGGGCACGTGCAGGTGAACGTCACGATCACGACGGTCGACCGCGACCTGGCGCGCTCGCTCGAGCCGCGCGCGCCGACGCCGGCGCGGCGCCTGCGCGCGGTCGAGGGGCTGGCGCGGGCCGGGGTGCCGGTCGGGGTGTTCTGCATGCCGGTCCTGCCCGAGCTGACCGAGGCCCCGCGCGACCTGCGCGCGATCGTGTGCGCGGCGCGCGAGGCCGGCGCGGCCTGGTTCGCCGCCAACGTGCTGTTCCTCCGCGGCGAGGCGGTGCGCGCCGCCTTCTTCGCCTGGCTGGAGGGCGCCTTCCCCGCCCTCGTCCCGCGCTACCGGCGGCTCTACCAGGGCCCGAGCGCGCCCGAGGCGATCACCGATCGGGTCACGCGCGTCGTCGAGGCCCTGCGCCGCCAGTACGGCCTCCCGGCGCACGTCCCCTGGCCCGCGCCCCGGGCGGGTCCGCGGCAGCTCTCGCTGTTCGAGGCCGCGCCCACCGTCGAGCCGCTCGCGCCTGCCGAGCGGCGCCCCGGCCGGGCGCTCCCCGTCCTGTCGCGCGACCCGC
Source organism: Planctomycetota bacterium (assembly GCA_019636275.1). GTDB lineage: Bacteria > Planctomycetota > J058 > J058 > J058 > JAMLIC01. Next base: position 43,020 of record JAHBXY010000051.1, read on the forward strand.
GGGCGGCGTCCGCGTGAGGGTCGTCGACCCGCCGCGCGCGCCGACGAGGGTCCGGGCGAGCGTGGCTCGGCTCACACCGGGATCGACCTCGATCGACCACGGAGGAGCCCTCCGAGGTGCGTCCTCCGAGTCGGCGGCGCGCGGCCCGCCCCGGCTCAGCGCGCGCGGTCCTCCGGCCGGTTCCAGTTGTCGAAGCTCGGGCCCGGCGGGAGGTCCAGCACCAGCGGGTCGAGCGCGGCCACCAGGTCGCCGAGGCGCTGGCGGCCGGCGTCGAGCGCCGCCGTCACGAGCGGCAGCGCGCCGCGATGGTAGGCCGCGTGGAGCGGCTCGAGGCGGCCGCCGGCGCGCGGCACGACCGCGAGCCGCCCGGGCGACGCGAGCGCCGCCAGGGCGAGGCGTCGCAGGAGCGCCGGATCGAGGCGGGGCATGTCGCAGGCGACGACGAGCGCCCAGTCCGTCCTGATCCGGCGCAGGACGGCCTCGAGCCCGGCGACGGGGCCGAGCGCCGCGCCGGGTCCGGCGTCCGGTCCACGATCGAGGACCACCTCGACCCGGGGCTCGAGCGCCGCGAACGGCGCGGCGTCGCGCGCGGCGACGAGCACCTCGCGCGCACCGGCGGCGCGCAGGGCGTCGAGGGCCACGGCGATGAGCGGGCGCCCGTCGGGGCCGGGCAGTAAGGCCTTCGGCCCGCCCATGCGCCGCCCCTCGCCGCCGGCGAGGACGACGCCGGTGAGGTCGAGGACCTCGGCGTCCTCGCCCGTCACGTCGCGCCCTGCATGCGCCGCAGAGCGACGCGACCGCCGACCGGCGGGCGCGGACGAGCCGCGGCAGACGAGCGCCTGGCGTTCACCCGCGCTCCGGGCCTTCCCGCCGGGACACGACCCGCGACGAGAGGCTGGGTGCAGCCGGCGAGGCGAGCGCAGCCGGCGACGAGACGAGCGCAGCCGTCGAGCACACTAATCGACCGGCTTGGCGCGGCCCACGACGGCATCGACCGCATCGAGCAGGGACAGCAGCTCGTTGGCGAGGGCGCCGGCGTCGGCGGCGCTCAGGGCCTGCAGCCGGTCGCCGATCTTGGCGCTCCCCAGGCGGGCGCGCACCTTCTCCCGGCTCGCCTTGAGCGCGTCGAGGGCGGCCGCCTTGAGCTTGATCTCGTAGGCGCTGGGCATGGTTGGACGTCCCTCACGGCGCGCCGGCGCGGCCGGGTCGACCCGGCGCGCGTCGGCTGCGGTGGAACGGAGCGGCGGGAAGCGAGGACGCCGGCGCCGGGACGGACTCCCGGCGCGGCGCCGAAGCCACGGCGGCCGAGGGCGATGCCCTCGGCCTGCCGTCCGGCTTACTCGGCGGCGGCCTTCTGCTTCTTGCCCTTCTTGGCCGCCTTCCCGGCGCCCTCGGCCGCCGCGCGCGCCTTGCGCTCGGCCTTGGCCTTCGCGCCGCGCTTGCGCCCGCCCTTCTTGGCCGCCGCGCCGTCGCCCGCCGCCACGACCTCCTCGACCGCGACGCGCTTCTCGCGCAGGCGGGTGGCCTTGCCCACGCGGTCGCGCAGGAAGTAGAGCTTCGCCCGGCGGACGACGCCCTTGCGCTTGACCTCGACGCCCACGACGTGGGGCGAGTGCAGCGGGAAGGTGCGCTCGACGCCCTCGCCGTCGACGAGGCGACGGACGGTGAACGACTCGCGCAGCCCGCCGTGCTGGCGGGCGATCACGGTGCCGGTGAAGTTCTGGATGCGGCTCTTGTCGCCCTCCGAGATCTTCACCTTGACGTCGACCGTGTCGCCGATGTCGAACGCGCCGATCGAGCGCTCCTTGTCGGCGTTGCGGGCCTCGATCTGCTGGAGGATGTCGCGGCTCATGAAAGGCTCCTGGATGACCCGCCCGCCGAGGAGCACGTCGCCGCGCCGGCGGAGGGGGTCGAACTGCGGCGCCCCGCGGGGGCGCTCGAACTACGGTCAGACGATCGGTCGTCGTCGGTGAAGTGGGTGGTCTCGAGCAGGTCGGGCCGGCGCTCGGCGGTCCGCTGGCGCGCCTGCGCGCGCCGCCAGGCGGCCACGGCCCCGTGGTCGCCCGAGAGCAGGACCTCGGGCACGGTCAGCCCGCGGAACTCCCGCGGGCGGGTGTACTGCGGCCCCTCGAGCAGGCGGTCGCCGCCCGCGGAGCCCTGCGCGAACGAGTCGGAGCCGGCGCCGTCCGGCGCGCCGAGGACGCCCGGGATCAGCCGGGTGACCCCGTCGACCACCGTCAGGGCCGGCATCTCGCCGCCGGAGAGGACGTAGTCGCCGACCGACACCTCCTCGTAGCCCAGGCCCTCGCGGATGCGGTCGTCGAAGCCTTCGTAGTGGCCGCAGAGGAGGACGAGCCACGGCTCCGTCGCCAGCTCCTCGAGGTACGCCTGGTCGAGCTTGCGCCCCTGGGGCGAGAGCAGGAGGCGGCGCGGGCGCTCGAGCCCGGCCGCCCGCCCGCGCGCGACGACGTCCTCGTCGCACGCGTAGACGGGGCCGCACATGATCACCATGCCCGGCCCGCCCCCGTAGGGCTTGTCGTCGACGCTCCGGTGGCGGTCGGCGGCGAAGCCGCGGAAGTCGTGGAGATGGACGTCGAGCAGCCCCTTCTCGCGCGCGATCCGGATCTGACCGTGCGCCAGGAACGGCTCGAAGACCTGCGGGAAGAGCGTCAGCACATCGATGCGCACGACGCGGCCCTCTCTCCAGACGACGCGTGACCTCGAAGGGGCGGCCTTAGCCGCCGGCCTTCTTGGCCTCGCGCCGCTCCTTCTTGCTCATGGGCTTGGAGGTCGCCTCGACCATCTTGGCCTTGCGGGCCATGGCGACGTCGCGCTTGGCCTGCTTCTCCGCGCGGACCTTGACGTGCGCGGCCTTCTCCTCGGGCGACATGGCGCGCTTCTTCCCCGAGGTGGGGACGTCGACGCCCTGCGAGAGGAGGATGTTCTGCACCGTGGGCGTGGGCAGCGCGCCCTGGCTCAGCCAGTAGCTGATGCGCTCGCGGTTCAGCGAGTACTTCTTGTCGTCGTCCGCGACGAGCGGGTCGTAGTGCCCGAGCTCCTCGATGGCGCGGCCATCGCGGCGGGTCATCGAATCGAACACACCGAGGCGGAAGAACGTGCGGTTCTTGCGGCCGAACCGCTTCAGCCGGATACGGACTGCCATGGGACTCCTCTGACTGACTCGCTGACTCTCTCGGGTCGGGCCGCGGCTCGGCGCCCCGCGCGGGGGCGCACAGCCTACCGCTTCGCCCGCTTCTTGTCCTTCTTCGACGGGAGATGCTTCCCCGCCGCCTTCCCCAGGGCGCGGCCGCCCGGGAGGCGCGGGAGCATGTCCTCGATCCCCTGCTGGGTCATGAGCTGCCCGAGCTTGTTGCCGCGGGTGAGCTCGCCCACGAGCTTCTTCATGACCTTGAACTGCTTGATGAGCGCGTTGACCTCGTTGACGGTCGTCCCGGCGCCCGACGCGATCCGCCGCCGCCGGCTGCCGGCCGTGCGGTGGCTGATGAGCAGGTCGGGGTGCTTGCGCTCGGTCTTCGTCATCGAGGTGATCACGGCCTCGATCGGCTTCAGCTCGTCGCCCTGCAGGTCGACGCCCTTCATCAGCTGGCCGACGCCCGGGATCATGCCCATGACCTGCTTCAGGGGCCCGAGCTTCTTCACCGTCTGCAGCTGCTCGAGGAAGTCCTCGAAGTTCCAGCGGCCCTCGAACAGGCGCGTGGCGCTGCGCTCGGCGCGCTTCTCGTCGACGACCTCCTTGGCCTTCTCGACGAGCGAGACGATGTCGCCCATGCCGAGGACCCGCGACGCCATGCGGTCGGGGTGGAACTCCTCGAGGCGGTCGAGCTTCTCGCCCGTGCCGATGAACTTGATCGTCTTGCCGGTGACGGCCTTGATCGACAGGGCCGCGCCGCCGCGCGCGTCGCCGTCGAGCTTGGTGAGGATCACGCCGTCGACGGCGAGCTGGTCGTTGAACTCCTTGGCCGACTTGACCGCGTCCTGGCCGGTCATCGCGTCGACGACGAGGAAGATGTTCTGCGGCTCGAGGCGCTCCTTGACGTCGCGGAGCTCCTTCATCAGGTCGTCGTCGATGTGCAGGCGGCCGGCGGTGTCGAGGATCACCGTGTCGCAGCCCGCCTGCGTGGCGAACTTGACGCCGTTCTTGCACACCTCGGCCGCGCGCGACCCGCGCTTGAAGATGCCCGTGAGGCCCTTCGACGCGTTGGGGTCCTCCGAGTAGACGGGTAGGCCGAGCTGCTCGCCGAGCACCTTGAGCTGGTCGATGGCCGCCGGGCGCTGGAGGTCGGCCGCGACGAGCACGGGCTTGCGGCGCTTCTTCTCGACCAGGTACTTGGCCAGCTTGCCGCAGGAGGTCGTCTTGCCGGCGCCCTGCAGGCCGACCATCATGATGATCGTCGGGCCGTTGCCCTGCTCGCGGATGCGCGTGTCGATCGGGCCCATGAGGGCCACGAGCTCGTCGTTGACGACCTTGACGATCTGCTGGCCGGGGTCGACGCCCTCGATCTGGAGCTGGCCGACGGCCTTGGCCTTCACCTTGTCGATGAAGTCCTTGATCACGGGGAGCGCGACGTCGGCCTCGAGGAGGGCCTTGCGCACCTCGCGCAGGCCCTCGTCGATGTTGGCCTCCGTCAGCTTTCCCCGTGAGACGAGGCGCGAGATGGCCCCGCTCAGGCCGTCGGTCAACTGATCGAACACGAACTCACCTGGATCGGTGTGCAGCCGATCGCTGGCCCGCCGCAAGCGGAGACCACCGAGACGTTGCGCGCCGAAAAGCCCGGCGCGCCCCACCTACGACCGTACGCAGAGGGGGCGCGACGTGCCGAATCCGCATTTTAGGGCGGTCCGGCGCGAACGCAAGATTCCGTTTGGCCTGGCCCACCCGGATGGACCCGGGCGGCGGCCGGGCTTCCAGGTTGGCGTAACTCCTGTATCCGCGGCGGCCCACGGGTGGCCTCCGGCGTCCATGGCGGAGCCGGACCTCTCGGCGGGTGGTGCGGTTCCCCGGAGGCGGCGGCAAGGCAACGGGCTCGATCGAACGCGAGGACTCTAGGGGAGCGAGTCGAGGCCGAGGTCGGGGCCAGGCCCATCCTCGTCCTCCTCGTCCTCGCCCTGCCCGTCCCGCCGCTTCCGGTAGAACCGGCTGGCCTCGTCGAGGAGCGACTTCTCCTCGGTCGTCAGGCTCGCCAGCCCCGTCAGGGCGATCTTGCGCAGGACGTCGTCCACGCGCTCCTCGAAGGAGAAGGTCTCCGCCTCCGGGATGGCCATGGTCGGTTCGCGCCTCCGGGGGGACAGCTCCCGCCAGAGCGCCGCCATGGCGTCCTGGGGTGCCTCCGACCCCTCCATGATCTGTCGCAGATGGTCTCGCGCCGAGAGGAACTGGGCCACGAGGGCCTCGACGTCGCTCGAGCTCGTCCCGCTGGCGATGGCCACCCGCGTGCGCCGCTCGGCGCCGTCGGGTCCCGCCAGGAGCTCGGGCCGCCGCCGCTCCTCCGGCGCCATGGCCAGGAGGATCGTCTCGGCGGAGGCGAGCATCTCGTCGATGTCCTCCTCGGCGATGTCCTCCTCGCGGAGGAGGTCGTCGAGGCCGGGGACGCGGCGCACGATGTCCGACACGGAGCCCAGCTCGCGCACGGCGTGGAGCTGCGCGAGGAAGTCGTCGAGGTTCCAGTCGGCCAGGCGATCGAACACGGCGGGGGCGCCCCTCCCTACAGAGCATAGAGCGCGCGGGCCCCGTCGGACAGGGACCCGATGCCACCCCCCGCAGGCGTCGACGGGGCGGGACCTTAGGCCGCGCGGGCGGCCGGGCGCGCCGGGACCTCGCGGGCGACCGTGGCGCCGAGGGCGGCGAGCTTCTGCTCCATGCGCTCGTAGCCGCGGTCGAGGTAGTGGATCTTGTGCACGCGCGTGCGCCCCTCGGCGACGAGGCCGGCGAGGACGAGCGCGGCGGCGGCGCGCAGGTCGGTGGCCTCGACGTCGGTCCCCGACAGGCGCTCGACGCCGCGCACGATCGCGCTGCAGCCCTCCTTCTGGATGTCCGCGCCCATGCGGTTGAGCTCGGCGAGGTGGTGGAAGCGGTCGGGGTAGATCTTCTCGGTCACGACCGAGATCCCGGGCGCCAGGCAGAGCATGGCCACGAGCTGCGCCTGGAGGTCGGTGGGGTAGGCCGGGTAGGGGAGCGTCGTCATGTGCACCGGGCGCAGGGGGCCCGTCCGCCGCACGCGGCAGATCCCCTCCTCCTCCTCGGTGACCTCGGCGCCGGCCTCGCGCAGCTTGTCGACGACGGCCGCCATGTGGTCGAGGCGCACGTCCTCGACGCGCACGTCGCCGCCGGTGAGGGCCGCGCCGACCATGAAGGTCCCGGCCTCGATGCGGTCGGGCATGACGGACACGCTCGCCGAGCCGAGCGCGGGCACCCCGGTGATCACGAGGCGCGGCGTGCCGATCCCCTCGATCGTCGCGCCCATGCGGTTGAGGAAGTGGGCCAGGTCGTCGATCTCGGGCTCGCAGGCGGCGCCCTCGATCACCGTCTTGCCGTCGGCCAGGCAGGCGGCCATGAGCGTGTTGGCCGTGGCGCCGACCGACGAGCCCATGGGCCCGCCGAGGAACACGTGCGCGCCGCGCAGGCGGCCGCCCGGCGCCTTGGCGACGATGTAGCCGTGGTCGAGCGAGATCTCGGCGCCGAGCGCGCGCAGCCCCTTGAGGTGCAGGTCGACCGGGCGCAGGCCGATCACGCAGCCGCCCGGCAGCGACACCTTCGCGTGGCCGCGGCGCGCGACGAGCGGCCCGAGCAGGTAGATCGAGGCGCGCATCTTCGAGACGAGCTCGTAGCGGGCGACCGAGTTCGTCTGCGCCTCGACGCGGCAGGAGACGACCCCGTTGCCGCGCCAGTCGGCGGCCAGGCCGACCTCGCGCAGGATCTCCAGCAGGTTGTGGACGTCGACGAGGTCGGGGACGTTGCGCAGCACGCAGCGCCCCTCGGACAGGAGCGTGGCCGCGAGCAGCGGCAAGGCCGCGTTCTTGGCCCCGCTCACGCGCACGTTGCCCTGGAGCGCCCGGCCGCCTTCGACGATGAACGTGTCGCCCATGTGTGTTCGCACCCTGTCGCGTTCCTATCGGCGCCGGCCGCGCCAGGGCTTGAGGGCGCTTCGGCGGCGGCCGGCGGCGCCGTAGACGGGGCGAGGGGAGGGTGCCTGCCGATGAGCGAGCGGCGCAGGGTCGGAGCGGGCGTCGGTCGGACGGGGGCGCGGCCGGGCCTCGGGCTGGCGCTGTGGCTCGTCGTCGCGGGGGGCTGCTGCGCGGGGCCGCCGGCGGCGCCGCCTGGACCGCCGGCCGGCGCGCCCGCGGCGCGAGCGGCCCCGGCCGTCGGTGACCACGTCGGCGACCACGTCGTCGTCAGGGTCGACGTGGTCGCCGACGACCGGCCGCTGCCCGAGGTGCTTGCGCGCCTCGGCCAGCAGGTCGGCTGGAACCTGGTGTGCGAGCCGGCCGCGGCCGACGTGCGCGTGTCGCTCCGCGTCTTCGACCTGCCCTGGCGCGACGCCCTCGACCTCGTCCTCGCCCGGGCCCGCGCCGAGGCGGCGCCCGCGGGCGAGCGAACGCTCTACGTCACCTGCCCGCCGCTCGTGACGCTCCGCTCCTGGTGACCCGGCCCGACGGCGTTGAAGCCGTCGCACGACACGAGCACGCGCGCCTCGCCGAGGACCGCCGCCAGGCCGGCGCGGACCTCCTCGAGCGCCTCGAGCCGCGTCCAGCGCGCGTGGCCCGCCGCCAGCAGCAGGTCGACGAACGGCGTGCGCCGCGTGCGCAGGCCCTGGCTGCCGTCGCCGACGAGGTAGTGGTCGACGACGACGCGGTCGCACACCGCGTCCAGGCGGGCGGCGAAGGCCGCCAGGTCGCCGATCGGCAGGAGCGGGCTGACCGCCGCCTGCGTGCGCACACCGGCGCGCCGGAACGCGGCCAGCGCGTCGAGGCGCCCGGCGATCGGCGTCGCGTGCGGCGGGAGCCCGGGCACGCGCGCGAGGTCGGTCTCCACGGTCATCGACAGCCACAGGTCGCACCGGCGCGACAGGTCCACGAGCAGGTCCAGGTCGCGCGTCACCAGCGGCGCGCGCGTCTGCACCACCAGCACGTCCGGCGGCCGCTCGAGCATCGCCTCGAGCACCCCGCGCGTGACGCCGAGCGCGGCCTCCTGCGGCAGGTAGGGGTCGGTGCTCGAGCTCATGTAGATGCGCAGCGGCCGCGGGCCCGCGCGCGCGCACCGGAGCCGGTCGAAGTCGCGCGCGTAGAGGGCGCGCGCCTCGCGCTTGGCCCCGTAGAGCCCCCAGGGCCGCCCGCGCGTGATCCAGCCGTTGTGCTGCGCGTAGCAGAAGACCCCGCACACGCCGCCCGCGAACGAGCAGCCCGAGTAGGGGTTCAGCGTGTGGGTGTAGCCCGCCGCCAGGAACCCGCCCGTCGGGGTGAGGATCGAGCGCTGCTCCAGCCACTCCGTCACCCCCTCAGGATAGGCCGCCGTCGCGCGCCCGGGCGGCCGGCGAGGCGCCCGGGGCGTCGACCTCGTCGGCGCGCTTGTCGCGGGGCGCGCCCCCCGGCATGGTGGGTCGCATGCCTGGTCACGACCTCGTCCGGCAGGTCCCCCCCGGGGCGCCCCTCGTCGACACCCCGCCCTGCCCGGTGTGCGACGCGCGCCAGGCGCGGCCGACCTTCGAGCTCGAGGGGCGGACCACGCGCATCGTCGTGTGCGTCGGCTGCGGGCTCGGCTCGCTCCACCCCCTGCCGAGCGAGGAGGAGGTCCGCGGCTTCTACCCCGCCGACTACTACGGCCACGAGGGGACCAAGTTCGTGGGGCTGGTCGAGGCCCCGCTGCGCTGGGTCGCCGCCCGGCACGTGCGGTTCATCGTCCACGACCTGCCCCGGGGGGCGCGCGTCCTCGACGTCGGGTGCGGGCGCGGGGTGCTCCTCTCGGCGCTCGTCGAGCGCGGCCTCGAGGCGCACGGCGTCGAGCTCACCGAGGCGGCCGCCCGCGGCGCCGACCCGCGGGCGGAGGTGCGGATCGCGCCGACGCTCGCGGGCGCGGGCTACCCCGACGCGTGGTTCCACCGGGTGATCATCTGGCACGTCCTCGAGCACCTGCGCGACCCCCGGGCGACCCTCGCCGAGGTCCGCCGGGTCCTGCGGCCAGGCGGCACGGTCGTCGTCTCCGTCCCCAACCTGTCCAGCCTGCAGGCGCGCTGGGCGGGCCCGGCCTGGTTCCACCTCGACCCGCCGCGCCACCTGTGGCACTTCCCGCTCGAGGCCCTCCGCCGCCTGCTCGCGCGCGAGGGCCTGGCCCCGGTGGCCGAGTACCACTTCTCGTTCCGCCAGAACCCCTTCGGGTGGGTGCAGAGCGCCCTGAACCGCGTCGAGGCGCTGCCGCGCAACGCCCTCTACGAGCTGCTCCACGCGGGGTCCGCGCGCGAGGCGGGCCTCTCGCGCGCGCAGCGCCTGGCCCTGCGGGCCGCCTGGTTCACGGCCATGCCCGTGGCCGTGGGCCTCAGCGCGGTCGAGGCCGCCCTGCGCACCGGCGCGACCGTGTGCGTCGTGGCCCGCAAGGTGTGCTCGACGGCTGCGGGCGACGATGCTGGCCGCGGCGGCGCGCGCGCGGGCTCGAAGTAAGTCGCTACGTCGTCGCCCGCGCGCCTCGCCGCCGCGG
>JAHBXY010000052.1 GCA_019636275.1 Planctomycetota bacterium
CGGCGCGCGCGACGCCGGCCAGGCGGTCGCCTGGCTGCGCCGGGCGGCCGACGCCGGCCGCGCCGACGCGCAGGCGCTCCTGGCGGAGCACCTCGCCGCCGGGCTGGGCGTGGCCCGCGACCTGACCGAGGCCCTGCGCCTCTTCGCGGCCGCGGCCAACGCCGGCGAGCCGGCCGCGATGACCGGCCTGGCCCGGCTGCTCCTGGCCGGGCCCGAGGCGACCTGGGCCGAGGGCGCCCGCTGGGCGCACAAGGCCGCCGGGGCGGGCCACACGCCGGGCATGGTGCTCCTGGCCGGCACGCTGACGAAGGGGCGCGGGGTGCGGCGGAGCACGCGCAACGCGATCTCCTACCTGCGGCGCGCCGCCGAGCGCGGCGACGGCGACGCCGTCCTGCGCCTGGCGCACCTGTTCGACGACCTGGGCCGGTCCCAGGCGGCGCGCGAGCTGTCGAAGGCGCTGGCCGACAAGGGCGACGCCCGCGCCATGCTCCTCCTCACGCGCCTGCACGTGAGCCGGCGGGCCCCGTCGACCGCGGCGGAGGCCGTCCGCTGGGCCAACCTCCTCGTCGAGCGCGGCGACCCCGAGGCGCTCCTGTTCGTGGCCCGGCGCGGCGCCGAGGCCGACGCGCAGGTGACCCTGGCCCTCCTGCGGCGCGCCGCCGAGGCGGGGCTCCCGGGCGCCATGGTCGACCTCGCGCGGCGGCTCGAGGCGAGCGAGCCGGCGGCGGCCCGGGGGTGGCTCGAGCGGGCGGCGGCGCTCGGCGAGACGGAGGCGCGGCTGCTCCTGGCCGCGGGCCGCTGACGGGCGCGCGGCGGCTCAGTCGCAGTCGTCGCAGGGGCGGCGCTCGCGACGCCGGGCGTCGATCGGCACGCCGCGCCCGTCGAGCTCGAGCTCGCAGCAGCGCTCGATCACCGCGCGCAGCCGCTGGCGCGCCCGCTGCACGCGCGACTTGACCGTGGAGGCGGGCACGCCGAGCTCCCGCGCGAGGTCGGCCTGGGGGCGGCCCCCGGCGTCGACCTGCTCGAGGACCCAGCGGTCGTCGGCGTCGAGCGAGTCGAGCAGCGGCCGCAGGCAGCGCGCGAGGTCGAAGGCGTCGGCCTCGTCGTCGGGCGCGGCCAGGCTGGCCGCGTCGAGGATAGCCGGGCGCCGCCGCCGCAGGAGGTCGATCACCGCGTGGCGGGCGCTCGTGAGCGCCCAGGCCTGGACCTTGCCCGGCGGGATCTCGTCGGTGCGGGCCAGGAGCCGGGTCAGGACGTCCTGCACGACGTCCTCCGGCTCGACTCCGGCCGGGACCCGGCGGGCGACGAACTCGCGCAGCCGCCCGCGCGTGGCCAGGAGCGCCCCGATCGGCCCGTCGATCGGGTCCCCGATCGGCTCCCCGATCGGCTCGTCGATCGGCTCGTCGACCGGCTCGTCGATCGGCGTCATGAGGCCCCTCGCCCCCTGCCCCGATTCTCCCCGATCCCCTGCGGTCGTCAGCGCATGGTCGAGCATGGCGGTCACCTCCACCACCAGACGGACCACCAGGCCGATGGACGCAGGGTCCCCGTCCACCGGCCGGCGGAGGGCGCCCGCGCCGCTCGGCGCGGAACAGGGCGGCGAAGGCGCTCGTGGCCACAGGTGCGCCAGGTCGGGGTCGCCGTCGCGGACCCCGCCGAGCGTCACCGTCAGGTCGGGGTGACCCGTCGGGTGGAGGCGCACGCGCAGGAGGTCGCGCGCCGCCGGCAGGTGCCCGCGCGCGGCCACGGCCGCGGCCGCCGCCCGCGTCAGCACCGGCGCGACCTCGGCCGGGGCGAGCGCCTCCGCCTCGTTGGCGCGGGTCGCCGGGCGGCCACGTCTCGCTCGAGGCGCCGCGCAGGACCTCGAACCGCTTCCCGCCGAGGACGAAGGTCCGCGTCGCGTCGCGGGCCATCGTCCAGCTCGTCTTCGGCGCGGCGCACGAGGGGCAGGCGTCGTCGTCCGCCTGCACCAGCGTCCGGCAGTCACCGCACTCCGCCGGACCATGGCAGTCGTTCGAGCCCCACGCCTGGCGCTCGGGTCGTTCACAACCCATGCCCCCCGCACGCTCCGCCGACGCATCGGATTTTCCCGGCGAGATTCGCGGCGCCGCGGGCTACATTGCGGCGGTCGCCGGCGACGTCGGACTCCTTTCTGATCCCGACGGACCCCGGCCGCCACGCACAGCTCCGCCCGAGATCACGCGTGGCGTCCGCCCTCGGAGACACTCCCTTTCGGGCCGAGATCTGATCCCCTTGATGAACATCTACGTCGGTAACCTCCCCTACAGCGTCGCGGACGACCAGCTCCAGGACCTCTTCGCCCAGCACGGCACGGTGTCGCGCGTCAACGTGGTCATGGACCGCGAGACGGGCCGGCCGCGCGGCTTCGCCTTCGTCGAGATGGCGAACGAGGCCGAGGGCCAGGCCGCGATCGACGCGATCAACGGCGTCCAGCTCGGCGGTCGCGCCCTGACCGCCAACGTCGCGCGCGCGCGCGAGGAGCGGGGCGGGGGCGCCCGCGGGCGCCGCTGGTAAGCGGACCCTCCGGCGTTCACGCCGGATCGAAGAGGCCGCCGGGGCGCGTCAGCGCCACGGCGGCCTCGTCGTTTCCGCCCGCGGCGCGCGCGCCGCGGGCGGCGTCATGTACGGGAAACCGGAGCGGTGCGCGCGACCGCCTGCTACAGTGTGACGGAGCGAGGGCGTCGCCCGCGGCTCGGCGTGCGCATCCCGCCTGTGGTTGCTCCCGGCCTCTTCACCTCGCAGGCTGAGAGCTCACCCATGACCGCCGACCCCACGCTCCTCCTGGCCCCCGCGCCCGCCGCCGCCCCCCTGACGCGGGAGGCCGTGCAGGCCTACGTGTGGGCGCGCTACGTCGAGTTCGACACGCCGGCGTTCGAGGTCGACGAGGACGCGGCGCTCGCGCTGCTCGAGCGCCACTACCGCGAGCACCCGATCGAGGCCGACGCCGAGTGCTTCTACTACGGCATCCTGGCCTACGAGCGCTCGTTCGCCCGGCCGCACCTGCGCCGCAGCCACCTGCGGCAGGCGCTGCAGGCCTTCGACGCGTACCGCCGCCAGACGAGCGAGGGCTTCTCCTGGGAGCCCGTCGACGACCGGCGCGCGCACGTCGTCGACGACCTGTGGCCGGCGCTCGAGCGGGTCGTCGGGACCGCGCTGGACTGAGCCAGGGTCACGCGGCGTCGGGCCGATAGACGAGGGCGCCCGTCCGGTCCCCGCCCGTGTCGAAGCGCGCGACCACCTCGGGCGGCATGGGCGCGTCGTCGCACGCCCGGCGGAAGTCGCGCAGCGACGTGCCCCGCGGCGCGGAGTCCACGTTGGGCGCGCCCCGCCCCTCGAGCAGGTCGCGCAGGTCGACCGTGCGGAAGTCGATGCTGAAGCGCGTGCGGCCCGTCGTGTTGGGCACCGTCGAGTGCAGGTGCGCGCCCGAGAAGAGGACCACGCCCGCCGGGGGCACGACCGGCCGCAGCGACGGCTCGAGCAGGGCCGGCGCCGTCGGGCGCGGCTGCTTGCGCGTGTCCGAGGTGACGTGGCGCGCCGCCTCGGCCCGCCCGACGGCGTTCCACTCGTAGTAGTCGAACTCGCCCGAGTCGTTGGCCACCGGCCGGTCCCAGTGGTGCGAGTGGAACGCCACGGCGCTCGCCTCGTCCATCTCCCACAGCGGCAGCCACCAGTTGAGCTGCGCCATGGGCGCCGAGTACCAGGTGTCGCGGTGCGGGTGGTGCGCGTAGCCGACGCCCGCCGTCAGGTAGCCGCCGCTCGTGACCATGCGCAGGCGCGGCACGTCGAGGTAGGTCGCCTCGAGGTCGAGCCCGCGCTCCGCGAGCGCCGCGCGCAGGAGCGCCCGTGTGTGCGGGTGGTGGATGAACCGCGGCTTGAGCGGCGCGCACACCTCCACGAACCGCTCGACCGGGAGGTGGTGCTGCGCCGTGAGCGGGTCGAGCGGCGCGAACGCCGCCTCGATCAGCTCGCGCGCCCAGGCGCACAGGGCGCGCGTCCCCGGCGCCGGGGAGAGGAGCGCCAGCGCCCCCGCGTGGAGCCGCGCGCGGAGCGCGTCGAACGGCAGGGCGGGGTCGAGGTGGACGGCGGCGCTCACGGGGGCCCTCCTCGGCGGGCGGCGGCGCGGCGCGGGAGCGTGGGCGTGGTCATGGGGCCTCCTGGGGTGGGTCGGGGTGACGGGTCAGGGCGCCAGGTCGCGGCGCATCCAGGCGACGGTGCGCCGGACGCCCTCGGCGAGCGGGACGCGGGGCGCGAAGCCCAGCCGCGCGCGCGCGCGCGTGAGGTCGGCGCGCGTCACGGTCATGTCGCCGGGCGCCGCCGGCCGGGGGATGAGCGGCACCGGCGCGCCGGCGGCCGCCTCGACCGCGGCGATCAGCTCGCGCACGGTGTGGACCTCGCCGCCGCCGAGGTTCAGGACCTCGTGGCCGCCGCCCGGGGTGACGAGGTCGAGCGCCCGCAGGACGCCCGCCACGATGTCGTCCACGTAGGTGAAGTCGCGCATGACGTCGCCCTCGCCGTGGAGCGGGGCCGGCTCGCCGGTGAGCGCGGCCCGCGCGAAGCGCCCGACGGACATGTCGGGCCGCCCGCGGGGGCCGTAGACGGTGAAGAAGCGCAGGGCGATCGAGCCCACGCCGAAGAGGTGCGCGTAGGTGGCGCACAGGTGCTCCGCCGCCCGCTTCGAGGCGGCGTAGGGCGAGAGCGGCCGCGACGCCGGCTGGTCCTCGTGGAAGGGCGGGCGCGCGTCGCCGCCGTAGACGCTCGAGGACGACGCGCTGACGAGGGGGCGCGGCGCGCGCCGCAGGGCCTCGAGCAGCACGAGCAGACCGCGCACGTTGATGTCGAAGGTCGCGGCCGGGTCGTCGAGCGAGGCGCGCACGCCGGGGCGCGCGGCGAGGTGCACGACGCGGTCGACCCCGGCGAGCGCGAAGGCGACGGCCTGCGGGTCGCGCACGTCGCCCTCGAGGACGCGGGCGCCGCGCCGCTCGAGCGCCGCCGCCGTGCGGCGCTTCACGGCGGGGTCGTAGTAGGGGTCGAAGGCGTCGAGCGCGACGACCGCGTCGCCGCGGCGCAGGAGCGCCTCGACCACGTGCGAGCCGACGAACCCCGCGCCGCCGGTGACGAGGACCTTCACGCGGCCGCCCTCCGCGGCGGGAGCTCCTCGCGCGCGCGTCGCGCGAAGCGGCCGAGCGCCTCGCCGCCGAAGCGCGCCAGGGTGCCCGGGGGCGCGTGGCGCAGCGTCACCGCGAGCGCCGTCCAGGCCTCATGCAGCTGCCCCGCCCGCAGGTGCACGACCACCTCCCAGGGGAGGGCGGGGCCGAACAGGCCGCGCCAGTGCGCGCGCGCCTCGGCCCAGGCGCGGCGCTCGTCGTCGTCGCGCAGGAGCGCGCGGCGGTCGTCGAGGATCGCGTTCACGGCCTGGAGGCAGGCCGCTGGCCCGCGCTGGCGGCGGACGTTGTCGGGGTGCGTGCGGTAGTCGGAGACCACCTCGTCGTGCGCGCGGACGCCGTGGCGGCGCGCGAGGCGGGTCCAGAGGTCGTAGTCCTGGGCGATCCCGCGGCGGGGGTCGAACGCGCCCACGTCGAGGACCGCCGCGCGGCGGGCCAGGGCGGCGGCCGGGTGCACGGGGTAGCGGCCGCGGAGCACGTCGGCGAACCCGTCGCACACGACGGGGTCCGTGACGCCGTTGGGCGCGCCGCTCGCGTCCACGAGCCGCGCCCGGCCGAAGGTCATGCCGAGCTCGGGGCGCCCCTCGAGGACGCGCAGGTGGGCGCGCACGGCATCGGGCAGGAGGCGGTCGTCGTCGTCGAGGAACACGACGAGCGCGCCGCGCGCCTCGGCGAGGGCCCGGTTGCGGGCCCGCGAGATCCCCGTGCGCTCGCCCTGGAAGAGCACGCGCACGCCGTCGAACGCGGCCGCGCGCGCGGCGCTGTCGTCCTCGGCGCCGTCGTCGACGACGAGCACCTCGGGGCGCCGCGCCAGGCCGCGCTGGTCGAGCGCGCTCTCGATCGCCTCGCCGATCAGGTGCGCGCGGCCGCAGGTCGGGATGATCACCGTCACGAGCGGGGCCGACATGTGCGTCTCCTCCTCCGGGTGCGAGTGCTTCAACGGACCAGCCGGCCGAGCGCGCAGCCGGCCCACGCGAGGGCGACCGTGGCCGCGGCGCGCCCGCGGCCGCGCCGGAGCGCCGCGCGCAGCTCCGGCGGGAGCGAGCGGGCGAACACGCGCCGCCAGTGCGCCCGCCCCGCCGCGCAGGCGGCCAGGACCTCGGGGTCGCCGCCGCGGGCCTGCGCCGCGAGCACGCCCAGGGTCGCGCGCAGGGTCCGCGCCGCATGGTTCGAGACGTTCGCGTCGTGGCGCCGGTACTCGAGCACGACCTCGTCGAGCCAGCGCCCCGCGGCGCGGCGCGCCAGCTCGAGGAACAGCGCGTAGTCGTCGGCGGGCGCGTGGCGCGGGTCGAAACCGCCCGCGGCGCGCACGAGCGCGCGCGGCAGGAGCGCCCGCCCGGGCGGCCCGCCCGAGCGCGCCTGCCCGCGCAGCATGGAGAGCCGGTCGAGCGGGCCGCCGACGGCGGCCTCCTCGCCGCGGACGCGGCCGTGCGCGTCGATGCGACGCAGCCGGCCGACGGTCCAGCCGGCGGCGGGCGTGGCGCGGAGCGCCTCGAGCCCGGCCTCGACCGCGCGGGGGAGGAGCCGGTCGTCCTGGTCCAGGAAGACGACCCACTCGCCGCGCGCCTCGTCCAGGCCGTGGTTCCGCGCGGCCGCGACCCCGGCGTTGCGCTGGGTGAGGACGCGGACCCCGAGGGCCCGGGCGACCTCGGCGCCGCCGTCGGTCGAGCCGTCGTCGACGACGACCACCTCGACCGGCGCGTGCGTCTGGCCGAGCGCGCTCTCGAGCGCCTCCTGCAGCCAGCGGCGGCCGTCGAACAGGGGGACGATGATCGAGACCCGCGGGCGCTTCGACATGCCCGGCGCGGCGTGCACGGCGCGCGCCGCCGCCGGGGGAAGACGACGCGCGGGCGCGGACTCGTCCGGACCGCGCAGGGGACGTCGCCGCAGGTCCGGGCCGAACTCGCGACGGCGCGCGCCGGGAGGGCGACAGCCGCGGGCCGCCGCGCGCGGGCCGCCACGTTGCTCAGCTCAGACGCGCGCGGGACGGGCGCGTCACCGCCGCGAGACGCGAGCGGCCCGTCGGGGGCCGGCGGCGGCTCGCCGGTGAACGCGGCGTCGACCCGAGCAGTCGGGGGCGGGCGGGAGAGAGGCGATGAGCGAGGTGACCGGGGGGCGACCCGAGCTGACGGGGCTGCGCCGGCGCGCGCTCGGTAACACGGCCTGGACCGTGTTCGGCCTGGGCGCGGCGAACGTCATTCGCCTCGGCGGCAACGTCGTCCTGGCCGGGCTCCTCTTCCCCGAGGCCTTCGGGCTCATGGCCATCTGCGCCGTGTTCATCCAGGGCCTGTGGCTGTTCTCGGACGTCGGCACCGGGCCGGCGATCGTGCAGAGCGAGCGCGGCGACGACCCCGCCTTCCTCGACACGGCCTGGACGCTGCAGCTCCTCCGCGGCGCGGCCCTGTGCCTCGCGTCGGCGGCCCTCGCCTGGCCGGTGGCCGCGTTCTATGGCGCGAGCGACCCGCTCGCCCGCGACCTCGTCTACTACCTGCCGGCGGTCGGCCTCACGGCGGTCCTCGACGGCGCGGTCTCCAGCCGCGTGCACAGCTACTCGCGCCACCTGCGCGTGCGGGAGCTCACGCTGCTCGAGCTCCTCTACCAGGCGCTCTCCATGCTCGTCATGGTCGGGCTGGCCTGGGCCTACGCCAGCGTGTGGGCGCTCGTCGCCGGGTCGCTGGTGAAGAGCGCGCTGCGCGCCGCCCTCTCGCACCTCGTCCTCGAGGGGCCGCCCAACCGCCTGCGCATCGAGCGCGCGGCGGCGCACGCGCAGCTCCGCTTCGGCGCGTGGGTGCTCGTGAGCACGGTGCTCACCTTCCTGGCCGCGCAGTTGGACCGGCTGCTCCTCGGCCGGCTGGTGCCGCTCGACCTCCTGGGCGTCTACGGCATGGCGCTGGCGCTCTCGACGCTGCCGGTTTACGCGCTGGCGCAGGTGAGCGCGAAGGTCGTGTTCCCCGTGCTCAGCCGCCTGGAGCGGGGGCCGGCGCAGACGGCCGAGGCGGCCCGCGTCCGGGTGGCGCTCGTCGTCTGCGGGGCCGGCCTCGTCTCCGCCGTCTACCCGGCGGGGCCGGCGCTGATCGGCCTGCTCTACGACGAGCGCTATGCGGCGGCCGGGTGGATCCTCCAGGTGCTCCTCGTCGGCGGCTGGTTCCAGCTCCTCGACGCGCCGAGCACGTCGTTCTTGCTCGCGCGCGGCGAGACGCGCGCGGTCGCCGTGGGCAACGCGGCCAGGCTCGCGGCGCTGCTCGCGCTCCTGCCGCTCGGCTTCGCGACGTTCGGCTTCGCCGGCGCCGTGGCCGGCGTCGCCCTCGCCGACGTGGCCCGGTACGGCGCCAGCGCCGTGATCGTGCGCCGGCGCGGCCTGCGCATCCTGCGCCTCGACGCCGCGCTCACGGGCGCCGTGGCCGCCACCTGCGCCCTCGGCGTGGGCGCCGCGGGGCTGGCCCAGGCCGAGGGCGCTGGCAGGCTCGTCTCGCTCGTGGCCGCCGCAGGCGCCGGCGGGCTCCCCTGGGCTGCGCTCGGCCTGGCGGTGGCCTGGCGCCGCGGGTCTCGGCCCGGAGCCTCCGCCCAGGTCGCGGCGGGCTGACGGCCCCGGGGTAGCCCCCGTGCCCGCAGGTCCACGTGTCGAAAACGGGTGGAGAAGCGGCCGGCGCTCTCCACCGAGGGCGTCGCGGCGGGCTCCGGAGGGGTCCGCGCGGTCGCCCTTCGACCGCCCGGATGGGGGGTCGCCCCCACCCCTTGACCATTGGCTGGTGACCAGTGTATTCCTCCTTTCGGGTCGGGGAGGTGGTCATGGTCGGTCGTCGGAGGGGTCCTCGCAGGCAGGCGGGAGCGCGCAAGCTCCCGCCGATGCGAGGTGCGGGGGGCGCGCGCCTGTTCGAGGAGGCGCTCGTCTGGTGTCACCGCGGCCACGCACGGGTGACGTGGACGGCGACCCGTGGTTGCCACACGGTAGGGTGCCACGTCGAGGTGCCGAGGGCGGCCGGCGCGCCCCCGGCGGTCGGCGACGGGCGCAGCTTCGTCGAGGCCTACCTGGCCTGCCGGCGGGCCCTCGACCGCGCGCCCTGAGCGGCGTTGACGCACCCCACTGAGCCGCGTCAGGCGGGCGCGGCGCCGGTCGCGGCGTCGCCGCTCTGGGTCTGCTCGTCGAGCTCCTCCACGTCGGCCGTGCGGCTGAGCATGAGCGCCAGCGGGCGCAGCGCCGGCACGTGGGCGCAGGCGATGATGATCGTCGCCGTGAGCGGCACCGCCACGACGGCGCCGCCGGGGCCCCACAGCCAGGCCCAGAAGACCACCGCCAGGAGCACGACGAGCGGGGAGATCGACAGGCGCCGGCCCATGAGCAGCGGGTGGATGTAGTTGCCGAACACCTGCTGGATGATGATCACGCCCAGGGCCGTGGCCACGCCGCCGGCCAGGCCCAGCGTGACGAGCGCCACGAGCGAGGCCAGGGCGCCGGCGATGATCGGGCCCACGTTGGGCACGAAGTCGAGCACGAACGTGACGATGAACCAGATCACGACGAACGGCACGTCCATGAACCACAGCCACAGGGCGGTGGCCAGCGCGGTGAGGAACGAGATCCCCGCCTGAACGACGATGAACGTGCGCACCTGGCGCGTCGTCGCGGAGACGGCGTCCATGAGGGCCTCGGAGCGCCCGGCCGACATGGCCGTCGTCGCCTTGGCCCGCCAGCGGTCGGCCTCGACGAGCATGAGGAGCACGCAGAAGAGCACGAAGACGAGGCCGGCGAGCAGCTCGGTCAGGCTGCGCGCCGTCGTCTGCGCCCACGCCAGGACCGGCCCGAGGAGGTCCTGCCCGTCGGCCGGCACGGGCAGGCCGCGCGCCTCGAGCCACCCGGCGAGCTCCTCCCAGCGGGCGCCGCCCTCCTGCGCGTAGACCTCCAGCCGCTCGCGCGCGACGCGGTAGACGGCGATCCAGAGGCCCGCCAGGAGGCCGCCGATGACGGCGACGATGAGCAGCATGGTGGCGACGACCGCGACCCACTCGAACCGCTCGGGGAGCCGCCGCCGGAGCCCGTCGTGGACCGGCCACACGAGCACGGTGATGAAGAAGGCGAACACCAGCGGCATCGTGATGAAGTAGGTCGCGCGCAGGGCCGCCGCGACGAGCACCACGGCGATCAGGGCGAGCAGGACGTTGCGGGTCCGGTCGTAGGTGTCGGCCATGGCTCTCGTTCGCGAAGGAGAGCAAGGGGCGCGCCGCGGGCGACCGGATCGTCGCGGGCCGACCGGGCCTGGCGTTGCGCGCCTTGCGCCCGGGTCGCCCCTGCTCGACCATGGGTCGCCCATGACCGATCCGCTCGGCGACCTGGGCCGTCGCGTGGCCGACCTCGAGGCGGAGAACCGGGCGCTCCGGGCCCGCCTCCCCGGGGCCGCGCCCGACGACCCGCCGACGCGTGAGCTGCTCGAGGCGATCCTGAGCACGCACGTGAGCGCGGTGCTCGTGTTCGACCCGGCAGGCCGCATCCGCTGGGCCAACGACCGCGCCGAGCGCGTCCTCGGGCTCACCCGGAGCGCGATCCTCGAGCGCACCTACGACGACCCCGCCTGGCGCATCACCGACGAGCACGGCGGCCCCATGCGCGACGAGGACCTGCCCTTCCGGCGCGTGCGCTCGAGCGGGGCGCCGGCCGTGGACGTGCGCATGGCGATCGAGTGGCCCGACGGCAGCCGCAAGGCCCTGTCGGTCAACGGCGCGCCCCTCCACGACGCGACGGGCGCCCTGCGGAGCATCGTCTTCACCGTGACGGACATCACCGCCCTGCAGGAGGGGGAGCGCCGGGCCCGCGAGCAGGAGGCGGCGCTCCGCGCCGCGCTCCACGCCGCGCGCGTGGGCACCTGGGCCTGGGACGTGGCCACGGGGGCCGTGCGCTGGTCGGACAACGTCGAGGAGATCTTCGGGCTCGCGCCCGGCGCGTTCGCGGGCACCTACCAGGCCTACCTGGACCTGATCCCGCCTGGCGAGCGCCCGGACCTGCTCCAGGCGATCGAGCGCAGCCTGGCCGGGCAGACCGACACGTACTCCGTCGTCCACTCGATCCGCTCGCCCGGCGGCGCCGTCCGCTGGCTCGCCTGTCGCGGCGACGTGGTCCGCGACGCCGACGGGCGGCCCCTGCGCATGACGGGCACGGTGAGCGACGTGACCGACCGCCGGCGCCTCGAGGAGCAGCTCCAGCGCGCGGCGCGCGTGGAGAGCGTCGGCCGTCTCGCCGGCGGCGTGGCGCACGACATGAACAACATCCTCACCGCGGTCCGCGGCTTCGTCGACCTCGCCGCGCAGCGGCTGCCCCCGGGCGGCCCGGTGGCCGACCTCCTGCGCGGCGCGGCGGCCGCGGCCGAGGGCGGCGCCGCGCTGACGCGCCAGCTCCTCACGGTCGCCAGCCGGCAGCCCGGCAGCCCGCGGGTGGTCGACCTGACCGAGGTCGTGCGCCGCGCCGAGCCCGTCCTGGGCCGGCTGCTGCGGGAGGACGTCGAGCTGACGCTCGTCCTCACGACGGCGCCCACCCCGGTGTCGATCGACCCCGGCCAGCTCGAGCAGGTCCTCTACAACCTCGCGGCGAACGCCCGCGACGCCATGCCCGGCGGGGGCCGCCTCGTCGTGAGCACGCGGCTCGACGAGGCCAGCGCCGCGGGCGGCGCGCGCGTCGTGCTCGAGGTGCGCGACACGGGGCAGGGGATCGCGCCCGAGCACCTCGAGCGGCTGTTCGAGCCGTTCTTCACCACGAAGCCCCCCGGCAAGGGCACGGGGCTCGGGCTGCCGACCTGCTACGGGATCGTGCGCGAGCGGGGCGGGGCCCTCACCGTCGACAGCCAGCCCGGCCAGGGCGCCACGTTCACCGTCCACCTGCCGCGGGCCGCGGGCCCGGCGGAGCCCCTGGACGTCGCGCGGGCGCCGCGCGCCCCGGGGCCCGCCCTCCGCGGCGCCGTGCTCGTCGTCGAGGACGAGCCGCTCGTGCGCGACATGCTCGAGACGTGCCTGCGCGGCGCCGGCCTGGCCGTCCTGACCGCGCCGGACGGCCAGGCCGCCCTCGACCTGCTCGCCGCCCACGACGGGCCGCTCGATCTGCTGGTGACCGACGTGGTCATGCCCCGTCTGGGCGGGATCGCCCTCGCCGAGCAGGTGCGCCGCCTGCGGCCCGGGGCGCGGATCCTCCTCCTGTCCGGCTACACCGAGGAGCTGGAGGCGGCGAGCGTCGCGGGCGACGCCTTCCTCGCCAAGCCCTTCACGCGCGACGACCTGCTGTCGTGCGTCGCCGCGCTCCTCGCCCCTCGACCTACATGATCCTCTACTCGCAGGCGCTCTACCGCTGGTGCGAGCCGCTGCTGTGGCCGTTCGAGCGGCGGGTGCCCTTCCGCGAGCAGGCGGGCGCCGCGCCCGGGGCGGGCGCGCGCGTCGACGTGGTCATGATCGGCCTGGGCCGCTACGGGCGCTCGCTCGCCCACGGGCTCGAGCAGCGCGGGCTGGCGGTCCTCGGCGTCGACGTCGACCCCGAGGCCGTGCGCGCGCGCCGGGCGCTCGGCAAGCCGGCCCTCTACGGCGACGCCGCCGACCCCGGCCTCACGGCGGAGCTCCCGCTCGAGCCGCCGCCGTGGGTCGTGATCGCGATCCCGCCCCACCCGACCGGCCTGAGCCACGCCGACCCGCGTCGGGCGCTGCTCCACGCCCTGCGCGAGCGCGGCGCGACGAAGGTGGGCGTGATCGCCCGCGACGAGGTGGAGGCGGCGGAGCTGGAGCGGGGCGGCGCGGCCCTGGTCCTGCAGCCCTTCCCGGACGCCGCCGTGCGCGCGGTCGAGCGGATCACG
Source organism: Planctomycetota bacterium (assembly GCA_019636275.1). GTDB lineage: Bacteria > Planctomycetota > J058 > J058 > J058 > JAMLIC01. Next base: position 13,007 of record JAHBXY010000052.1, read on the forward strand.
GAGGAGCTGGCCGTCCGGCCGGAGCCCTGATGGGTGTGCTCGACGGCTGCGGGCGACGATGCTGGTCACCAGGACCCAGCCGCGAGAGTCGATTGCTTCACGCGCTCTGACAGCGGCGACCGGTTGTCGTGATGAGCGAGAACGGTCACCTCGGACACCGAGGTGGCACCGAGGACTCCTAGGGATCTTTCTACAAGGCTCTCGGTGCCCTCGGTGTGTCCTCGGTGACCTCGGTGACCGTATTCTACTCGTCAGAGCAACGGTCAGCGCGGTGAGCCCCCGCGGCGTCGCCCTCGCCGGCAGGCCGACTCCACGTCTCCCCGTGGCGGGACGCCCGCGGCGCGGCGCGGCGCTCGTTGGCCGCCGCCGCCTTGCGCCGCCGGGGTCCGGCCGGGGCACACGCCGTGCGCGAGCCTCGGTGCCGACCAGGCGGGAGCCAGCCGTGGGTGCGAACGCGTGGGTGGTGGGCCGTGACCGGGGGCGCCCGAGGGTGCGCGCCCTGATGACGGCCTCGGTCGTCGTCGTCGTGGGGCTCGCGCTGGCGCTCCTGGTCGGCGCCCTGTGGACGTCGCGCACGGTCTCGCGGGCCATGCGAGCGGCCGAGGAGGGCATCTGGGTGCTCGCGGCCGCGCAGGAGGTGGACCAGGGCCTCCGGGAGTTCCACCGCCTGGCGAACCTGTGGGTCGCCACGGGCGAGGTCGAGGTCGAGGCCGCGCGGCGCGCCGCCGAGGACGAGGTGAGCGACGCGCTGGCGCGGCTCGGCGCCGTCGTCCGGAGGCCGGACGAGGCCCGGCGCGCGGCGACCCTGACCGGCCGCGTCGACACGTACCTGAATGCGCGACGGACGCTCGAGGCGCGCGACCTCCCGCTCGACCAGCTCCTGCCCGCGCTCCGGCCCGCCCTCGAGCGGGCGATCGGCAGCAGCACGTCCTTCCAGGAGGTCGTGCGGGCGAACGTCGACGAGGCAAACGCCGCGGTGCACGACGCGCTGCATGCCCAGGCGATCACGGTGGGGGTGACGGCCGGTCTGCTCGTCGTCGGGCTGGCCGCGCTCGGCCTCGGGGTGAGCGCCCTGCTCGTCCGGCCGCTGGTCGAGCTCCGCGACGCCGTGCGCCGCTTCCGGCGCGGCGACGAGGACGTCCGCGCGCCCGCGTGCGCCCTGCGCGAGCCGCACGAGCTCGCGGCGGGGATCGACGACATGATCGCCACGATCGGCCAGCAGCGGCGCCGCCAGCTCGAGTTCCTCGCGGGGGTCGCCCACGACCTGCGCACCCCGCTCGCCGCCCTCAAGCTCCAGGTGCAGGCGATCGAGCGGCAGGCCGCCCCGGTCACGCCGGAGCGCCTCCGTCTGCTCGACCGACAGCTCGACCGCCTCGCGCGCATGGTCGGCGACCTCCTCGACGCCACCCGGATCGAGTCCGGGCACCTGGAGCTGACGCCCGCCGACGTCGACCTGCGCCAGGTGGCCCGGGCGGTCGTCGAGCTGTACGCGCCGACGACGCAGACGCACCAGGTCACCCTGAGCTGCCCCGAGGACGCCGTCCGGGTCCGCGGGGACGGGCTTCGGCTGGAGCAGGTCGTCAGCAACCTGGTCAGCAACGCGATCAAGTACGCGCCGGACGGCGGCCCGGTCGAGGTGAGCGTCGCCGCGCGCGGCGAGGAGGCGGAGGTCGCCGTCTCGGACCGCGGCGTCGGGATCCGGCCGGAGGACGTCGACGACGTGTTCCTGCCCTTCCGCCGCCGCGCGGCCGCGGTGGCGCCGGGCGCCGGCCTGGGCCTTTCGATCGTCCGGCGGATCGTGGCCGCCCACGGCGGCCGGGTCGAGGTCGAGAGCGCCCCGGGCGTCGGGTCGACCTTCCGCGTGCGCCTGCCGCTCCTCCGGCCGCCCGCCGGCGGGGGGCCGGCGTGAGCGAGGCCGCCCCGGCGAGGCCGGCGACCGTCCTCGTCGTCGACGACGACGACGACCTGGCCTGGATCGTCTGCGAGGTCCTCGCGGCCGAGGGCTTCGTCGTCCGTCGCGCGCGCGACGGCGTGGACGGGCTGCACCTCCTCGAGGCGGCGCTCCCCGACGTGGTGCTCATGGACGTGGAGATGCCTCACCTGACGGGGCCCGAGCTGTCCTACCGCATGCTCCTGCACGACCTGGGCATGGACGCCGTGCCCGTGGTCCTCGTCTCGGGCGTGGCCGAGCTCGACGAGGTGGCCCGGCGCGTCGGGACGCCCTACCACCTCGCCAAGCCCTACGACCTCGACGAGCTCCTGACCCTGCTCCGGCGCGCGCTCGACGAGCGGCGCGCGCCGAACCCCCCGCGGTGACGGAGCGGCCGAGTCGGGAAGGCGCCCGTCAGGCCGGCGGGAACTCCAGCCGGAACGTCGTACCCTGGCCCTCGGCGGTCGCGACCCCGATCGTCCCCCGGTGGCGCTGCACGAACGCGTAGACGCTGGCGAGCCCCAGGCCGGTCCCGCGCTCCCCCTTGGTGGTGAAGAACGGCTCGAACAGCCGCGCGCGCTGGCCCTCCGGGATCCCGGGGCCGTCGTCCCTGACCTCCAGCCAGACCCGCCCGCCGGCGTCGAGGCCGCCCCGGAGGTCCACGACGCCGCCCCCCGGCTGGGCCTCGATCGCGTTGACGATCAGGTTCACCAGGCCTGAGGTCAGTTCGGACGGGCTGACGACGATCGGCGCGAGGGGCGCGACGTCCAGGCGCACCTCGACCTGGCGCTCGAGCCCCCGCCGCAGGCACATCTCGAAGGCGTCGCGGACGGCCGGCGCCGGGTCGACCGCCACGTGGCCCGCCTCGGGCGCCTGGCGGGCGAAGCGGCGCAGGCGGTCGAGCATGGCCGTGCCGACCTGCAGGTAGCGCGACATGCGCGCCGCGGCCTTACCCACCCGTTCGGTCGGCGGGTCCGCCTTCAGGTTCTCGACGTCGCCGACCAGCGGCGCGAGGACGTTCGACATGTCATGGGCGATCCCGGCGGCCATGTGACCGAGCGCGCCGAGCTTCTCGGCCCGGCCGAGGGCCTCACGCGCCGCGCGCAGCTCCGCGTTCGAGCGCCGCAGGTCGTGGAGCTGGGCCGCCGTGCGCTGGGCGACGGCGGCGAGGTCCACCAGGCCCTGCGCGAGCTCGCGCCGCGCGGCGTCGAACGCGCCCTCCTCGCGGAAGGCGAGGACGAGGGCGCCGAACAGGTCGCCGCCGCTGACCATCGGCAGCATGTGGGGAAGCACGTGGGGCAGCACGTGGGGCAGCGCGTCCACCGCGCCGGTAGGCTCGGCGAGCGCGCCCTGCACGCGCGCCGCGAGCTCGGGGCCGAGCGCCTCGACCTCGAGCTCGGCGACCGATGGGGGGAGGTTGCGCCCGGCCGCCAGGCGCACGGCGCCGTCGTCGGTGACCAGGAACACGCCCGCCGCGTCGGCCCCGAGCTCGGCCACCGCGGCGTCGGCGAGCGCGCGCAGGGCGCCCTCGGGCTCGAGCGCCTCCGAGACGACGCGCGCGAAGCGGACGAGGACGCCCACCGGAGAGCCTGGCAGGGACATGGTCACACTCTTGCCATGAACGCCGCGCACGTCAACGCGCACCGATCGGGTTCCCGGTGGCCCGCGTGAGGAGTAACCTGGGCCGATCAGGGGGGAGGACCGGTGCGGCCCGAGGACGCGATCGACAGGCTCCAGCTCGACGAGCGGGAGGTGCGGCGCCGCCGCGACTACTTCCAGGTGACCGACGAGGACCTGGCGCGGCTCGCCTCACACCGCGACCTCGCCACCCGGCACAACGACGAGGTCATCGAGGCGCTCTACCAGTTCATCCTCGGCCACCCCGAGAGCCGGGCCTTCTTCCCCGACGCGGCCACGGTGGCCCGGGTCAAGCAGCTCCAGCGGCGCTACTTCCTGGGCCTGTTCCAGGGGCGCTGCGACCCCGCCTACGCCGAGGACCGGGTGCGCGTGGGCGCGACGCACGAGACGATCCGCATGCCGGCCCGGCTCTACATGGGGGCATACGCCGTCTACCTGGAGCTGATCCGCGCCATGTTCGAGCGGGAGCTCGAGCCGGCGGCCGCGCGCGCCGCCTACGCCAGCGCGCAGCGCCTCGTGGCCTTCGACATGGCGCTGGCCATGGACACCTACGTGGCGGCGGCCGAGGACACGATCGTGCGCCACCAGGCCGCCGTGCGCGAGCTCTCGACCCCGGTGATCCGCGTCTTCGACAGGATCCTCCTCCTGCCCCTCGTGGGCACGATCGACACCGCCCGCGCCCAGCAGGTCATGGAGACGCTGCTCACGCGGGTCGCCGAGGAGCAGGCGCGGGTGGTGATCATCGACATCTCGGGCGTGCCGGTCGTCGACACGAAGGTCGCCGAGCACATGATCATGACGACCAACGCCGTCCGCCTGCTGGGCGCGAAGACCGTCGTGGCGGGCATCTCCCCGGTCGTCGCCAAGACGATCGTGCAGCTGGGGATCTCGCTCACGGCGCTCGAGACCCGCGGGCGGCTGCAGGACGCGATCACGCTCGCCCTCGAGCTGACGGGGCGCGCGCCGGCGGGGCGCCAGGCGTGAGGCAGACGGGGCAGGTCCCGATCCTGCGGGTCGCCGGCGTCCTCCTCGTCGCGATCCAGGTGGACCTGGGCGACACCGTGGCCACGGCGCTGCAGGAGGACGTGCTCGAGGCGATCGCCCGCACGGGCTCGACCGGGCTCCTCATCGACGTGACGGGCCTGGAGATGGTCGACAGCTTCGTGGCGCGCGTGCTCGTCGACACCGGGCGCATGGCGCGGCTCATGGGCACGGAGACGGTGATCGTCGGCCTGCGCCCGGAGGTCGCCGGGACGCTCGTGCGCATGGGGTTCGACGTGTCCGAGGTGCAGGCGGCGCTGGACATCGACGAGGGGCTCGAGCGCCTGGGCTGCAAGGTCGTGCGCCGTGGCGCCGACTGAGGCGGCCGAGGCGAAGGTCCTCACGCGCGAGGCGCTCCCCGTGCGCTCGGAGGACGACGTCGTCCTCGTGCGCCGGCGCGCGCGCGAGCTGGCGCAGCGGCGCGGCTTCGACGGGTTCGCCCAGGCGGCGATCACCACGGCGACCTCCGAGATCGTCCGCAACGCCCTGGTCCACGGCGGGGGCGGCGAGGCGACGCTCGAGGAGCTCGACCGCGGCGGCCGCGCCGGCGTGCGGCTGACCTGCCGCGACGAGGGCCCGGGGGTGCTCGACCTCGAGCGGGCGCTGCGGGGCGGCTTCAGCGTCACGGGCACGCTCGGGCTCGGCCTGTCGGGCGCGCGGCGCCTCGTCGACGAGTTCGAGGTGCGGAGCGCGCCCGGCGCGGGGACCACGGTGGTGCTGACGAAGTGGGCGCGGCGGTGATCGAGCGCTGGACCGCAGGCGGCGACTGGCTCGAGGTCCTCGACCGCGCGTCGGTCTCGCAGGCGCGCGAGCTGGTGCGGCGACTCGGGGCCGAGGCCGGCCTGGCCGAGGTGACGCTGGAGAGCCTGGCGACCGCCGCGAGCGAGCTGGCCCAGAACCAGCTCGACCACGCGCGCGCGGGGCGCGTCGCCGTGCGCCCGGTCACCCGGGGCGGCGTCGCGGGGGTGGAGGTGATCGCCGCCGACGCGGGCCCCGGCGTCGCCGATCCGGCGGGGGCGCTCGCCGGCCGCGGCCCCGCGAGCGGGCTCGGGGCCGGGCTCGCCGGCGCCCGGCGGCTGGCGCAGGAGCTGGACCTGGACGTGCGCGCGGGCGAGGGGACCTGCGCGCGGGCGCGGGCCTTCGCCCGGCCGGTGCCGCGGAGCGAGGTGGCGACCTTCGGCCGGCCGTTCCCGGGCGAGCGGCTCAGCGGCGACGACGCGGCGTTCGTCCGCACCGACGACGCCCTCCTCGTCGCCGTCGTCGACGGCCTCGGCCACGGGCCAGAGGCCCGCGCCGCGTCGGCGGTCGTCGCGGACGCCCTCGTCTCGGCTCCGGACGCGGCGCTGCCCGACCTGGTCGCGCGGGCCCACGCGGCGGCCGAGGGGACGCGCGGCGCCGTGATCGCGCTCGTGCGGCTACACCTCGCGACGCGGGCGATCGAGCACGTCGGGCTCGGCGACGTCCGCGTCCTCCTCGGCGGCCCGGGCGGGACGCAGGCGCTCCCGGCCCAGCCGGGCCTGCTCTCGGGGCGGGCGCACGAGCGGGCGCGGGTGCGGTCCAACGCGGCCGCCCTGAGCCCGCACGGCGTGCTCCTCCTGCTCAGCGACGGGCTCAAGTCGGCGGCGGGTCCGCCGTCGGCGCCCGTGGCCGAGCCGATCGCGCTGGCGCAGGACCTCGTGGCGCGGTTCGGCCGCGACACCGACGACGCGCTCGCGCTGGTCGTGCGGACGGGGTGAGCCTCGACCGCTCGTGTCGGCGGCGCGTCAGCAGATCCGCGGCAGCGGGTCGGTGAGCGGCAGCTCGACCGTGCGCCGGCCGCCGATCGCCGTGCGGACGGTGAGCCCGCCGGGCCGGCCCGCGACGAAGCGGCCGACGTCGGCCGCGTGGCGCCCGAGCGGGTGCGCGCGCCAGGCGGCCAGGGCGGCCGGCGCCTCCTCGGGAGGGACGACGGCGCACAGCTTGCCCTCGTTGGCCACGAACAGCGGGTCGAGCCCGAGCAGCTCGAGCGCGCCGCGCACGGGCTCGGACACGGGGAGCCCCGCCTCGTCGAGCTCGGCCGCCAGGCCGGCCGTCCGCCCGAGCTCGACCAGGGCCGCGGCCAGGCCGCCGCGCGTCGGGTCGCGCAGGCAGCGCGCCCCCGGCGCCGCGGCCAGGAGGGCCTGCGCCAGCGCGAACAGCGGCGCCGTGTCGCTCCGGAGCTCCTCGCCGAGCCCCAGGCGCTCGCGCGCGGCGAGCACCGCCACGCCGTGGTCGCCGAGCGTGCCCGACACGAGGACGCGGTCGCCCTCGCGGCAGGCGCCGGCGGTCAGGCGGCGCGCCCCGGGGGGCAGCAGGCCCACGCCGCTCGTCGTCACGTAGAGCCCGTCGCCCTTGCCGCGCTGGACGACCTTGGTGTCGCCCGTGACGACGGCCACGCCGGCCGCCTGCGCCGCGCGCCGCATGGAGTCGACGACGCGCGCAAGGTCGGCCAACGGGAGCCCCTCCTCGAGGATGAACGCCGCGCTCAGGTAGAGCGGCCGCGCGCCCGCGCAGGCCAGGTCGTTGACCGTGCCGTTGACGGCCAGCTCGCCCAGGTCGCCGCCCGGGAAGAACAGCGGGCTGACGACGAAGGCGTCGGTGCTGAAGGCCAGCGCCTGGCCGCCGACGTCGACGACCGCCTGGTCGTCGCCCGCGCGCAGGGCCGGGTGGTCGAAGGCCGGCAGGAACAGCTCCTCGAGCAGCCGGTGCGAGAGCCGGCCGCCGCCGCCGTGGCCCAGGACCACCTCGCCCGCCGGCGGCGGCAGGGGGACGGGGCAGCCGGGCTCGAGCGGCTCGGTCACCGTGGCGCCGCCGAGGGCGGACGGCGGCCGTAGGCGTGGTACGCGGCGCAGGCGCCCTCGGCCGAGACCATGGTGGCCCCGAGCGGGCGCTCGGGCGTGCAGCCGACGCCGAAGGCCGGGCAGTCGGTCGGCTTCGCGTCGCCCGCGAGCACGCGGCCGCTGATGCACGACGGGTCCTCGCGCGCCGCGACGGTCGTCACGTCGAAGCGCCGCGCGGCGTCGAGGTCGGCGTAGGCGTCCGCCAGGCGGAGCCCGCTCCGGGGGATGCTCCCGATCCCGCGCCAGGGCCGGTCGACCGCCTCGAACACGTCGGCGAGGAGCGCGAGCGACCGGGCGTTGCCGCCGTCGGGGACCACGCGCGAGTACTGGTTCTCGACCTCGTGGCGGCCCGCCTCGAGCTGGCGCACGCAGCGGAGCGTCCCCTCGAGCAGGTCGACCGGCTCGAAGCCCGAGACGACGATCGGCACGCGGTAGCGGGCGGCGAGCGGGCGGTACTCGTCGAGCCCGACGACGGTGCACACGTGGCCGGGCCCGAGGAACCCCTGCACCCGGCGGCCGGGCCGCTGGAGCACCGCCTCGATCGCCGGCGGCACGCGGACGTGCGCGCACAGGACGGAGAAGTTCGTGACGCCCAGCCGGCGCGCCTGCTGCACGGCGACCGCCGTGGCCGGCGCGGTCGTCTCGAAGCCGACGGCGAAGAACACGACCTGCCGGGCGGGCAGCTCGCGCGCCAGGCGCAGGGCGTCGAGCGGCGAGTAGACGACCCGGACGTCGGCGCCGCGCGCGCGGCAGCGCAGGAGGTCGTCCGCCGAGCCCGGCACGCGCAGCATGTCGCCGAAGGAGGTGAGCACGACCCCGGGCGTCGACGCGATCGCGTGCGCCTGGTCGATCAGCTCGACCGGCGTGACGCACACGGGGCAGCCCGGGCCGTGCACGAGCTCGACGGCCGGGGCGAGCAGCTCGTCGAGCCCGGCGCGCAGGATCGCGTGCGTCTGCCCGCCGCACACCTCCATGATCGTCCAGCGGCGCGTCGCGGCCCCGCGGACGGCGTCGACCAGCGCCCTGGCGACGTCGGGGCGGCGGTACTCGTCGACGTACTTCACGGCGCGCCGCCCGCCTCGAGCTCGCCCAGCTCGCCCAGCTCCTCGAGCAGCGCGAACGTCCGGCGCGCCTCGGCCTCGTCGACGACCGACAGGGCGAAGCCCACGTGCACGATCACGTAGTCGCCGACCTTCGCCTGCGGGACGCCGTCGAGGACGGCCTCCCGCGTGACGCCGCCGAAGCGCACGCGGCCGACGCGCAGGCCATCGACCTCACGGACGTCTTCCAGGAGCCCGGGGACCGCGAGGCACATGGCGGTCATCCTCGCGTAGGATGCGCGGGCGTGCAACGCAGCGAGGCGAGCGTGGAGGTCGTCGTCCGCGGCCGCGTGCAGGGCGTGGGCTTCCGGCCCTTCGTCCACCGGCTGGCGACGTCGCTCGGGCTGCGGGGGTCGGTCAGGAATCGCGGCGCGCACGTGCGGGTCGAGGCCGAGGGCCCACCCGCGGCGCTGGAGCGCCTCGTCGACGGCCTGCGCGCCGCGCCGGCGCCGGCGCGCGTGGACGAGGTCGTCGCCGGCGAGCGGCCGCCGCGCGGCCTGGGGCCGTTCGAGATCGCGCCCTCCGAGGGGCTGACGCCGGGCGACGGCGAGCTGCCGCCCGACCTGGGCCCCTGCGCCGCGTGCCTGGCCGAGGTCGCCGACCCCGCCGGCCGGCGCGCCGGGTTCGCCTTCGCCTCGTGCACCGCCTGCGGCCCGCGCTACACGACCACGCGCGGCCTCCCCTACGACCGCGCGCGCACGGCCTGGGCCCCCTATGTGCCCTGCGCCGCGTGCCGCCGCGAGTACGACGACCCCGCCGACCGGCGCTTCCACGTCGAGGCGCAGGCCTGCCCGGCCTGCGGACCGCGGCTCGTCTTCGAGCGCGGGGCCGAGCGCGCGGAGGGCGGCGACGCCGTGACGAGGGCGCGGGCCGTCGTCGAGGCGGGCGGGGTGCTCGCGCTCCTCGGCGTGGGCGGCTGGCAGCTCGCCTGCCTGGCCACCGCCGAGGGCGCCGTCGCGGCCCTGCGCGCCCACAAGCGGCGGCCGCACCGGCCACTGGCCGTGTGCGTGCGCGACCTGGCGCAGGCGGCCGAGGTCGTGGAGCTGCCCGCGGGCGCCGCCGAGGCGCTCGAGGCGCCGGCGCGCCCGATCGTCCTCCTCCCGGCGCGCCCGGGCGCCGTCGCGCCCGGCGTGGCGCCCGGCCTGGTGGAGCTCGGCGTCATGCTCCCGGCGTCGCCGCTGCACGCGCTCCTGCTCGCGGGCGCTTCGGCGCCGTGGGTGCTCACGAGCGGCAACCTCCGCGGTCAGCCGCTGCTCGTCGACCGCGCGCGCGCGCGCGTCGACCTCGCGCCGGTGGCCGACGCGTTCCTCGACCACGACCGGGCCGTGGTCGCGCGGGCGGACGACTCGGTCGTGCAGCTCCACCGCGGCCGCGCGCGCGTCCGGCGCCGGGCGCGCGGCTACGTCCCGCGCGCGCTCGCGCTGCCGCTGCCGGGGGGCGGCCCCGACGTCCTGGCCCTCGGCGGCGACCTCAAGGGCGCCGTGTGCGTGGTGACGCGCGGCCTGGCGACCTTGTCGCCGCACCTGGGCGACCTCGCCTCGCCCGACGTCGAGGCGGCGCTGCGCGAGGCGACGGATCACCTCGAGGCGCTCACCGGCGCGCGGCCGGCCGTCGTCGCGTGCGACGCGCACCCCGACCACGTGTCGTCGCGCCTGGCCCGCGAGCTCGGGCCGCCCGTGGTCGTCGTGCAGCACCACCACGCGCACGCGGCGGCCTGCCTGGTCGAGCACGGCCTGACCGGCCCCGCGCTGGCGCTCGTGCTCGACGGCGCGGGCCACGGCGCCGACGGCACGACCTGGGGCGGGGAGCTGCTCCTGTGCGACCTCGCCGCCGCGCGCCGGCTGGGCCGCCTGCGCCCGGTGGCCCTCCCCGGCGGCGACCGCGCCGCCCGCGCGCCCTGGCGGGTGGCCGTCGCGCACCTGGTGGACGCCGGCCTCGCCCCGGCCGTGCCCGGCGTCGAGGCCGCGGACGTGGAGCGGGTCCGCGGCCTCCTCGGCAGCCGCGCGGTCGCGCCGCTCGCCTCGAGCGCGGGGCGGCTGTTCGACGCCGTGGCCGCGCTGTGCGGGCTGCGCCTCGAGACGACCTACGAGGGGCAGGCGGCGGTCGAGCTCGAGGCGGCCTGCGCGGCCGACGCCGACGGCCCCGCCTATCCCTCGGCGATCGAGCCGGCCGAGGGCCTGCTCGAGCTCGACACGCGGCCGCTCGTGCGCGCCGTCGCCGCCGACCTCGCCGCGGGCGCGCCCGTGGCGCGCGTCGCCGCGCGCTTCCACGCCGGGCTCGCGGCGGGCCTCGTCGACCTCGTCCTGCGCGCGCGCGCGGCCGCGCCGGGCGCGCCCGAGGTGGTGGCCCTCACCGGCGGCACCTTCGCCAACCGTCGCCTCCTCGTGGCCGTCGAGGACGCCCTCCGCGCGGCCGGCCTGCGCGCGGTCACGCCCTGGGAGGTCCCGCCGGGGGACGGGGGCCTGGCCCTCGGCCAGGCGGCCGTCGCGGGCTCGCGGTGCCTGCGACGACCGGCTCCGGATGCGCGCTCCCTTCTTCTAGAATTCGGCTCGCATGGAGCATGACGACGCCCCCCCGCCCGGAGAGACGGTCGAGGTCCGCCCCGACCGGCCGACGCGGCTGGTGCTCCGCCGCAAGGCCCGGAGCGACGGCGATGCCGCCGCGCCCGCCGAGGAGACGCTCGTCCTCGACGACCCGGCCCTCGGGTTCCTGGCCGACGCCGCCTGCGCCCTGACCCACGCCGACGGGTCCACCGGCGAGGCGACCACCGACGCGCAGGGGCGCCTGAAGCTCGAGCCGCGCGGCGCGTGGGTCGACGTGCGCGTCGAGACACCGCTGGGCGCCCGGGCGCTGCGGGTGATGTTCTGCCGCGACCCGGCGAGCAGCGCGCGGGGCGCGTGGCAGCGGCTCGTGAACCTGGGCTACGCCGGGCCGGCGCCCTCGGCCGAGCCCGACGACCTCGAGCTCGCGGCGGCGGTGCAGGAGTTCCAGTCCGAGGTCGGCCTCGAGCCCACGGGCGACCTCGACGCGCCCACGGCCGACAAGCTGGCCGCGGTCGCCGACGACGCCGCCCCGTGGCAGAGCTGGCAGGCCTGCGCCTTGCCCTCGCCCGACGGCGCGGCCGAGGACCCCAAGCTCCGGCACTGCTGAGGACGCCCATGCCCCCCGAGACGAGGGCCGTCACGCGGCACCTGCGCTACGCCTGGATCGAGTTCGGCCACAGCGCCGACGGGATCGCGCTCGACGCCAAGCTCAAGGACCTGGGCTGGCGCAACCTGCTCCTCGACCTGCCGCTGAAGAAGGACCGGCTGGGGGCCGGGCGGCGCGCGAGCGTCGACCACCCCATGCTGCCGATCCGCTTCAAGGGCAACGCGCTCCTCTGCCTGCCCAACGACAAGGTGGACGGGCGCGACGCGTGGGTGAACGAGGTCCTCTACGCCGACCACCGGGCGGCGCACGGCGACGCCGACTTCGTCAAGGCCCTGCGCGCGCAGAACGAGTTCCTGGGCAGGTTCGTGGTCAATCCGGGGGTGCGGCGCGCGTCGGCGAGCGACGCGTCGCTCACCGACGGGACCGACGCCACGGACTTCGCCGACCTCGTGGCGATCAGCGGCCACGGCTCGGGCGGCACGATCTGGGGCGGCAACGAGGGCGTGGACCTGCGCGGGGCGGTGGCGCGCGCCGGGCCGCGGCACGCGTCGCGGCTGAAGTACGTGCTCATCCCCACCTGCTACAACCTCTCCGAGCACAACGGGACCGCCTGGCTGCCGCTCCTGCACAACCCGACGCCGATCCACGGCGTGCTGGGCTACAGCGGCTCCTACCCGGGCGGGAACACGGGCGGGCTCGTCTTCGGCGAGTTCGGCGAGCGCCTGAAGAAGCGCGGCACGACCGTGCTCCAGGCCTTCCGCGGCGCCAACAAGCGCTACGGGATCGCCGACCGCTGGGGCGCGGTCATGCACGAGGCGTCGCTGGGCGACACGATGGCCGACTGGCTCGCGGGCACGCTGAAGGCGCCGCCGCCCGACGGCAAGGTCGTGTGGCTGAACGAGGCGAACGTCGACGCGGGCGGCGAGGAGGTGAAGGACGCGCCGCTCCCCTTCGTGGCCACGCACGTCATGGACGACGGGCGCGAGATCACGCCCACCAACGGCAACGACCTCGACGTGGGCCTGTTCCCCGGCAAGACGGGCGTCCTCGAGGTCAAGCGCGCCAGCGGCGGCTTTCGCACGGGCGACGTGGTGGTGCTCACCTTCTACTACTACCGGCCGAACAAGGACGGCATGGACCTGCCGAAGCTCCTCGTGTTCGAGCCGAGCGCCGAGTGCCGGTGGGAGCTCCTGACCGACCACAACAAGCTCGACCGGACGACGCACGAGGACGCCCTGCGCCTCGAGGTCACGCGCGACGCGCCGAGGCTGCGGCTGCCCTACCGGGTCCACCCGCTGGCGACCGACACCTACCACCGCGACGGCGACGACGCGCACGGCATGTTCTGGTGCCAGGTCGACCCGAGCGGCGTGTCGAGCGCCTGGCCGCGCCAGCCCGTCGCGCTCTACCAGCACGGCGCCTGGCTCCGTCCGCGTCGGTAGATCGACGGACGTCGGCCGTGCGCGCACGGCCGACAGGGACGGGGGTCGGCGGGCTGTGTCCCGTGAGCGTCCGCCAGCGTGTCGCTGAGCGCGATCGTTCGCCGACGAGGAGGACGTCGACGGGCTGGGTCGTGTGAGCACCGGTCCGCGCGTCACCGGGCGGGATCGTCGTCGACGACGAGGCCGGCGACGGGCTGGGTCGTGTGAGCGTCGGCCCGCGCGTCGCCGGGCGGGATCGTCATCGACCACGAGGCCGACGACGGCTGGGTCGTGTGAGCGTCGGCCGCGCGTCGCCGGACGGGATCGTCACCGACGACGAGACCGTCGAAGGGCTGGGTCGTGGCGAGCACCGGCCCGCGCGTCGCCGGGCGTGATCGTCGTCGTTGACGAGGCCGACGAGGGCTGGGTCGTGTGAGCGTCGGCCGCGCGTCGCCGGACGGGATCGTCACCGACGACGAGACCGTCGAAGGGCTGGGTCGTGGCGAGCACCGGCCCGCGCGTCGTCGGGCGTGATCGTCACCGACGACGAGGCCGTCGACGGGCTGGGTCGGTGACCACCGGCCCTCGCGTCGCCAGGCGAGATCGTCGTCGACGGCGAGGCCGACGACGGGCTGGGTGAGCGTCGGCCGCGCGTCGCCCGACGGGATCGTCGCCGACGACGAGACCGTCGAAGGGCTGGGTCGTGGCGAGCACCGGCCCGCGCGTCGTCGGGCGTGATCGTCGTAGACGACCAAGCCGTCGACGGGCTGGGGGTCGGGTGAGCGTCGGCCCCCGCGTCGCCGGGCGAGATCGTCACCGACGACGAGGCCGTCGACGGGCTGGGTCGTGTGAGCACCGGCCCTCGCATCGTCGGGCGTGATCGTCGTAGACGACCAAGCCGTCGACGGGCTGGGTCGGGTGAGCGTCGGCCCCCGCGTCGCCGGGCGAGATCGTCACCGACGACGAGGCCGTCGACGGGCTGGGTCGGTGAGCACCGGCCCGCGCGTCGCCGGGCGGGATCGCCGTCGACGACGAGGTCGTCGTCGACGGGCTGGGTCGGGTGAGCGTCGGCCCGCGCGTCGCCGGGCGGGATCGTCGTCGACGACGAGGTCGTCGTCGACGGGCTGGGTCGTGTGAGCACCGGCCCGCGCGTCGCCGGGCGGGATCGTCGTCGGCGACGAGGTCGTCGACGGGCTGGGTCGTGTGAGTCCGGCCGCGCGTCGCCGGGCGGGATCGTCGTCGACGACGAGGTCGTCGTCGACGGGCTGGTTCGTGTGAGCACCGGCCCGCGCGTCCCCGGGCGTGATCGTCGGCGGCGACGAGGTCGTCGACGGGCTGCGTCGTGTGAGCACCGGCCCGCGCGTCGCCGGGCGGGATCGTCGTCGACGACGAGGTCGTCGTCGACGGGCTGGTTCGTGTGATCACCGGCCCGCGCGTCCCCGGGCGTGATCGTCGGCGGCGACGAGGTCGTCGACGGGCTGGGTCGTGTGAGTACGGCCGCGCGTCGCCGGGCGGGAATCGTCCTCGACGACCAGGAGGCCGGCGGGCTGGGCCGTGTGAGCGCGGTCCGCGCGTCGCCGGGCGTGTCGGCGGCGACGAGGTCGTCGAGGGGCTGCGTCGTGCGAGCCCCGGCCCGCGCGCCGGGGCGCTGGGCGCCGTCAATGCTTCGACGCCGACCGCCGCCCGAGCGTCTCGCTATGCCGGCCGCGTGCCCGAGTCGACCTGCTCGACCCCCCGCCCGATCAGGCCGTCGCCGACGACCCGCAGCGCCTCCGCCGTCAGCGCCTCGACCGAGCGCGCCTCGCCTCGTCCTGCGAGCCGCTCGCCGGCCCGGCGCACGAGCTCGCGGGCCTCGGTCTTCGTGCACTTCAGGCCCACGAGCGCCAGCACGGCGATTCGCGCCGGCTCGTCCTCCTCCTGCGCCTCGCTCTGCCGCACGCCCGTCGACGCCGCCTCGACCGGCGTAGCAGGCGTGCTCACGGGCGCGACCGGTGCCGGAGCGTCCGTGAGCTCCGTCCCGTCGGCGAGGAAGAAGCGGAAGCCCACCCGCGCGTCGCCCCTGATCTCGACGTAGCCCTGATGGCGGTCAGGGTGGTGGCGATCGCACATCAAGAGCATGCGATCCGGATCGTGCCCGGTGGCCTCGCGCCCGGGCTCGTGGTGGATGTGGAGCTTCCCACGCGCGCCGCAGCCCGGGACCTTGCACGTGCCGCCGTCACGATCCATGACCAGGCGCCGGATCTGCTGCGGGATCGTCTTCGTCACCTTGCCTGTGCCCGTGCGCAGGTCGTGCACCTCGGCGTCGCGCTTCGCCGCCGCCTCGCTGGCGGGCGAGAGCTTGACCGGTCCGTCGCGGCCTTGGAGGGTCGCCGGCGCGCCGCACTCGCACTTGTGGATCACGATCCGGTACGCCGGCCCCGCGCCGGACCGGCTGGCCACGCCCTCGGCGTAGCCGCGACACACGATCTCGAGCGCCTGCTCGTCGGTGAGGGGGCGATCGCTGTTCAGCCGCGCCAGGCGAAGGGCCTCGTCGAGCCAGCCTGCCTGCTCCTTCGTCTGCTTGAACGCCCGCCGCACCGGCGCCTCCTGGCCCTTCGCCTCGGCGACCAGGACCTCGAGCTGGCGGTTGGTGCAGGTCTTCGCGAGGTCCAGCCAGCGCTCCTCGGTCTCGGTCGTGGCGACCGGCGCGACGGTCCGCGCCTTGGTCCAGTCGACCTGGCCGGCGCGGAAGTCGATCCGCATGCGCGGCAGGCGCTCGAGCTCCTGCGCCAGCGCGATCAGCTCGCGGGCCTTCCGGTCCGAGTTGACGAAGCCGCGAGCGACGGCGTACTTCCCGATCCGCGTGTGACCGAAGGCCCGGTGCACGTCCCGCCGCTCGGCATGCAGGAGGAGGTAGGCCAGCTCGGCGGTGGCCTGCCGCTCGCGACGGACCACGTCGGCGATCCGAGCGTCGATCCGCCGCGCCTCATCGAGGGTCGCCTCGAGCTCGGCCTTGGGGAGCGGCAGGGACGAGGCGGAGCCTCGGCGCGAGGTCGTCTTCATGGACCCTCCTTCGTGCGGTGTGGTTGGTGGTGGTGGCGGCGACTCTGCGCTGGCCGATCGGCCAATGCGCCACGCCAGCAGGAGAGAATACCGAGACCGGCGCCTGATTGCAAGTTTCAAATGTGTGCATCATGCGGCTCGCGCCAGGTGCGAATCGAGCCAGGGGCCGGAGGGGGAGGGGAGCCTCGACCGGGCCATCACGAGGCCGTGTTGACGGGTGGGCTGCCGGCAGCGCCCGCCTCCTGATCAGCGCTCACGCGTGACAACCACACATACGCATTCGTCGGCGGCCGGGCCCGCCGACGTCAAGCCTCGAGCCCGTGCTCACGGGCGCCAGCCACTCGACCGCCCTCGTCGACGGACCCCGGGCCGACGGCCCGCCCCGAGCCATTGCTCACGGGCGCCAGCCACTCGACCGCCCTCGTCGACGGACCCCGGGCCGACGGCCCGCCCCGAGCCCGTGCTCACAGGCGCCAGCCACTCGACCGCCCTCGTCGACGAACCCCGGGCCGACGGCCAGCCCCGCGACCGTGCTCACGGGCGCCAGCCACTCGACCGCCCTCGTCGTCGAACCCCGGGCCGACGGCCAGCCCCGGGACCGTGCTCACGGGCGCCAGCCACTCGACCGCCCTCGTCGCCGATCT
Source organism: Planctomycetota bacterium (assembly GCA_019636275.1). Classification (GTDB taxonomy): domain Bacteria; phylum Planctomycetota; class J058; order J058; family J058; genus JAMLIC01. The sequence goes on from JAHBXY010000052.1 coordinate 29,831, forward strand.
CCGAGCCGGCGTCCAGCCCCGAGCCCGTGCTCACCGGCGCCAGCCACTCGACCGCCCTCGTCTTCCGACCCCGGGCCGACGGCCAGCACGCGACCGTGCTCACGGGCGCCAACCTCTCGACCGCCCTCGTCTTCCGACCCCGGGCCGACGGCCAGCACGCGACCGTGCTCACGGGCGCTAGCCACTCGACCGCCCTCGTCGCCGATCTCCGAGCCGGCGTCCAGCCCCGAGCCCGTGCTCACCGGCGCCAGCCACTCGACCGCCCTCGTCGACGAACCCTGGGCCGACGGCCAGCACCGCGACCGTGCTCACGGGCGCTAGCCACTCGACCGCCCTCGTCGCCGATCTCCGAGCCGGCGTCCAGCCCCGAGCCCGTGCTCACCGGCGCCAGCCACTCGACCGCCCTCGTCGCCGATCTCCGAGCCGGCGTCCAGCCCCGAGCCCGTGCTCACCGGCGCCAGCCACTCGACCGCCCTCGTCTTCCGACCCCGGGCCGACGGCCAGCACGCGACCGTGCTCACGGGCGCCAACCTCTCGACCGCCCTCGTCTTCCGACCCAGGCCGACGGGAAACGACACGACCGTGCTCACGGGCGCCAGCCTGCTCCGACCGCCCTCGTCTTCCGACCCCGGGCCGGCAGCCAGCACGCGACCGTGCTCACGGGCGCCAACCACTCGGCCGCCCTCGTCTTCCGACCCCGGGCCGACGGCCAGCACGCGACCGTGCGGGCGCCAGCCTCTCGACCGCCCTCGTCTTCCGACCCCGGGCCGACGGCCAGCACGCGACCGTGCTCACGGGCGCCAGCCACTCGACGCCACTCATCTTCCGACCCCGGGCCGACCTCCAGCCCGGGACCGTGCTCACGGGCGCCAGCCTCGACCGCCCTCGTCGTCCTGCGCTGGCCGATCGGCCAATGCGCCACGCCAACAAGGAAGGATACCGGGGCCAGCGTCCCATTGCGAGTTTCAAATGTGTGCATTATGCGGCTCGCGCCGGACGCGAGTCGAGTCCGGGCGCGACGGGGACGAATCGTGGCCAGGTCCGCGCAAGGCCGCACTGACGGGCCAGCAGCGGGCGGCGCCCGCCCCCTGAGCAGCACCACTGGTCACAACCAACCTCCCCGCCGTCAGCGGCCGCGGACCGACGTCCAGCCTCGAGCCCGTGCTCACGGGCGCCAGTGTCTCGACCGCCCTCGTCGACGAACCCTGGGCCGACGGCCAGCACCGCGACCGTGCTCACGGGCGCTAGCCACTCGACCGCCCTCGTCGCCGATCTCCGAGCCGGCGTCCAGCCCCGAGCCCGTGCTCACCGGCGCCAGCCACTCGACCGCCCTCGTCGCCGATCTCCGAGCCGGCGTCCAGCCCCGAGCCCGTGCTCACCGGCGCCAGCCACTCGACCGCCCTCGTCTTCCGACCCCGGGCCGACGGCCAGCACGCGACCGTGCTCACGGGCGCCAACCTCTCGACCGCCCTCGTCTTCCGACCCCGGGCCGACGGCCAGCACGCGACCGTGCTCACGGGCGCCAGCCTCTCGACCGCCCTCGTCTTCCGACCCCGGGCCGACGGCCAGCACGCGACCGTGCTCACGGGCGCCAGCCACTCGACCGCCCTCGTCTTCCGACCCCGGGCCGACCTCCAGCCCCGGGACCGTGCTCACGGGCGCCAGCCTCTCGACCGCCCTCGTCGTCGGACCGCGGGCCGACCTCCAGCCCGGGGACCGTGCTCACGGGCGCGCCCTCGTCGTCGGACTGCGGGCCGACCTCCAGCCCGGGGACCGTGCTCACGGGCGCGCCCTCGTCGTCGGACTGCGGGCCGACCTCCAGCCCCGGGACCGTGCTCACGGCGCCAGCCTCTCGACCGCCCTCGTCATCGGACCGCGGGCCGACCTCCAGCCCCGGGACCGTGCTCACGGGCGCTAGCCACTCGACCGCCCTCGTCGCCGAACCGCGGGCCGAGGTCCAGCACCGCGACCTGCTCACCGACGCCAGCCACTCGACCGCCCTCGTCGACGGACCCCGGGCCGACGTCCAGCGCCGGCACCACACTCATGGGCGCCAGCCACTCGACCGCCCTCGTCGCCGAACCGCGGGCCGACGTCCAGCACCGCGACCGTGCTCACCGACGCCAGCCACTCGACCGCCCTCGTCATCGGACGGCGGGCCGAGGTCCAGCACCGCGACCGTGCTCACCGACGCCAGCCACTCGACCGCCCTCGTCGCCGAACCGCGGGCCGAGGTCCAGCACCGCGACCGTGCTCACCGGCGCCAGCCACTCGACCGCCCTCGTCGTCGGACCGCGGGCCGACCTCCAGCGCCGGCACCACACTCACGGGCGCCAGCCTCTCGACCGCCCTCGTCAACGGACCGCGGGCCGAGGTCCAGCACCGCGACCGTGCTCACCGACGCCAGCCACTCGACCGCCCTCGTCAACGGACCGCGGGCCGAGGTCCAGCACCGCGACCGTGCTCACCGACGCCAGCCACTCGACCGCCCTCGTCGACGGACCCCGGGCCGACGTCCAGCCCCGAGCCCGTGCTCACCGACGCCAGCCACTCGACCGCCCTCGTCGACGGACCCCGGGCCGACGTCCAGCCCCGAGCCCGTGCTGGCGCCAGCCTCTCGACCGCCCTCGTCATCGGACCGCGGGCCGACGGCCAACCCCGGGACCGTGCTCACGGGCGCCAGCCTCTCGACCGCCCTCGTCGACGGACCGCGGGCCGACGTCCAGCCCCGGGACCATGCTCACGGGCGCCAGCCACTCGACCGCCCTCGTCTTCCGACCCCGGGCCGACGGCCAGCACCGCGACCGTGCTCACGGGCGCCAGCCTCTCGACCGCCCCCGTCATCGGACCGCGGGCCGACGGCCAACCCCGGGACCGTGCTCACCGGCGCCAGCCACTCGACCGCCCTCGTCGCCGAACCGCGGGCCGACCTCCAGCCCCGCGACCGTGCTCACCGGCGCCAGCCCCTCGACCGCCCTCGTCGTCGGACTCCGGGCCGACGTCCCGCGCCGGCACCCTGCTCACGCGCGCCCAGCCACTCGATCGCCCTCGTCGACGAACCCCGGGCCGACGTCCAGCCCCGAGGCCGTGCTCACGGGCGCCAGCCACTCGACCGCCCTCGTCGACGCCCACCCGGGCCGACGTCCTGCCCCGGCACCCTGCTCCCAGCCGCTCGCCCCCTGCTACGCCGTCGCCGCCACGTCGTCACGCTCATGGCCCAGGCGCTGCAGCTCGACGAGCCGCGCGTAGAGCCCGCCCCGGGCCAGGAGGTCGGCGTGGGGGCCCTCCTCCGCCACGCGGCCGGCGTGCAGGACGACGATCCGGTCGGCCGACTGGATCGTGGCCAGGCGGTGGGCGATCACGATCGCCGTGCGCCCGCGGACGAGCGCGCGCACGCCGGCCTGCAGCCGGGCCTCGGTCGCGGGGTCGATGCTGGCCGTGGCCTCGTCGAGGATCAGCACGGCCGGCTCGCGCACGAGCGCGCGGGCGAAGGCGATGAGCTGGCGCTCGCCCTGCGAGAGCGTCGCCGCGCGCTCGCCGAGGACGGCGTCGTAGCCGCCCAGACGCGCGATCACGTCGTCGGCGGCGACCGCCCGCGCGGCCCGCTCGACGGCGGCCCGGTCGACGGCGGGGTCGCCGAGCGAGATGTTCTCCTCGATCGTCCCGGCGAAGAGGAACACGTCCTGCAGGACGAGGGCCACCCGCCGCCGCACGTCGGCCTGACGGACGGCGCGCACGTCGACGCCGTCGAGGAGCACCTGCCCGGCCTGCGGGTCCCACAGGCGCAGGACCAGGCTGCCGAGCGTCGACTTCCCGGCCCCCGTCGCCCCGACGACGGCGACCGTCTCGCCCGGCGCCACCCGCAGCGACACGCCGTCGAGCGCCGGGGCCCCCCCGGGCGCATAGGCGAAGCGCACCCCGCGCAGCTCCACCTCGCCGCGCGCCGGCGTCGGCAGCGCCGCTGGCGCGGCGGGGTCGGCGACCTCGGGGGCGTGGTCGAGCAGCTCGAAGATCCGCTCCGACGAGGCTGCCGCCTGCTGGAGGAGCGTGTACTTCGACGCCAGGTCGCGGATCGGCATGTAGAGCCAGTTGAGGTAGGCGATCACCTCGAGCAGCGTGCCGGCCGAGATGCGCCCGGCGAGCGCCGCCTCGCCGCCGCGCCACAGGACCAGCGCCACGGCGAAGGCCGTGATCGCATAGACGCCGGGGTTGTTGAGCGCGTCGAGGTGCGTGCGCCGGTCGTAGGCCGCCACGGCGGCGCCGTCGACGGCGGCGAAGCGCGCCTGGTCCTCGGCCTCGGCGCCGCAGGCGCGCACGACACGCACCCCCTGCAGCCGCTCGTGCGAGAAGGCGGCGATCTCGGCCACGCGCCGGCGCACGGCGCGGTTGGCCCCGCGCACCGGGCGGCGCATGACGAGCACCAGGCACAGCAGCGGCGGCAAGGCCGAGAGGCCGAGCAGGGCCAGCTCCAGGTCGATCCACAGGAGGACGCCGGCGACGGCCACGATCGTGACCACGTCCGAGAGGATCGTGATCATGCCGACCGAGAACAGCTCGGCCAGCGCCTCGACGTCGCCCGTGACGCGCGTGACCAGCCGCCCGACCGGCCAGCGCTGGAAGAACGAGAGCGCCTGCCGCTCGAGGTGTTCGTAGAGCGTCACGCGCAGGTCGTAGAGGATCCGCTGGCCCAGGACGCCCAGCGCAAAGCCCTGCGCCCAGCGGCCCAGGAACAGGCCCACGAACGAGGCCCCCAGGAGGAGCGTCCAGCGGAGGACGCCGTCCGCATCGCGGGCGGCGATCGCGTCGACGGTCGCCCCGAGCAGCCGCGGCCCCAGGAGGCCGAAGGCGGTGACCACCAGCATGAGGCCGAGGCCCAGGACCACGAGGCGCAGGTGCGGGCGCGCGAAGGGCAGGAGGCGCCAGGCGACCTGCAGGTCGACCGGCCGCAGGTCGGCGTCGTCGTCGGGCTGGACCGCGCCCGCCTGCCGCTCGCCGCCCCGCGCCTTGCCGCCGGTCGCCTCAGCCACGGGCGGCCTCGTCGCCGAGCGCGCGCTCCAGCCGGGCCGCCTCCTCCTCGAGGCGCTCGGCGCGGGCCAGCCGCGCGTAGAGGCCGCCCTCGGCCATGAGCGCCTCGTGGGTGCCGCGGGCCACGACGCGCCCGCGGTCCAGGACGACGATCAGGTCCGCCCCGCGGACGGCGGAGAGGCGGTGCGTGACGACCACCCGCGTGGGCCCGCTGCGCTCGCGCACGGCGCGGGCGATCCCCGCCTCCGTCTCGGCGTCGACCGCCGAGAGCGCGTCGTCGAGCAGGAGCAGCGCGGGGCCGCGCGCGAGCGCGCGCGCGATCGTCAGCCGCTGCCGCTGGCCGCCCGACAGGTTCACCCCGCGCTCGCCCAGGAGGGCGGCGTAGCCGCCGTCGAGCGCGCGCACCTCGCCGTCGACGTGCGCCGCGCGGCAGGCCTCCTCGATCGCGGCCTGGTCGAGGTCGGCCTGGCGGCCGAAGGCCACGTTCTCGGCGATCGTCGCCGAGAAGAGGAAGGCCTCCTGAGGGACGACCGCCACGGCGCGCCGCAGAGCCGGGGGCGGCAGGTCGCGCACGTCGTGGCCGTCGAGGAGCACCGCCCCGGGCGGCGGCTCCTGCAGGCGCGCGATCAGCGACAGGAGCGTCGACTTGCCGGCGCCGACCGGCCCGACCACGCCGACGAGGGCGCCGGGCGGCGCCTCGAAGCTCACCCCGTCGAGCGCCGGCGGGCGCGCCGGGTCGGCCCCGGAGTAGCGGAAGGTGAGGTCGCGCACCGAGAGGCCGCCCGCGAGCCGCGGCCCGTCGTCGACGGCGGGCGCCGCGCCCCCGGGCGCCGCCGGGTCGACCGGCTCGGTCAGCACCTCGTCGATCCGCGCCTGCGCGGCCGCCCCGCGCTGGAGCATGCCGGTGACCATGCCGATCGCCATCATCGGCCAGACGACCTTGTCGAAGGCCCGCGTGTAGACGACCAGCTCGGCCAGGGTCAGCCGGCCGTTCAGCACCTCGCGCGCGCCGAGGCCCAGGACGAGCACGTGCGCCAGGTCGAAGACCATGCCGAGCGACGGGGCGTAGCCGGCCTGGAAGCGGGCCAGGTGCACCTGCGCCCCCTGGTAGGCGCGGGCCAGCGCCTGGAAGCGCAGCTCCTCGCCGGGCTCGATCGCGAAGGCCTTGACCACGCGCGCCCCGGCGAAGCTCTCCTGCAGGCGCGCCGAGAGGGCCGCGATCCGCTCCTGCACGGCCGCGCTGCGCGCGTGGACGGCCTGCCCGCCCTTGCGCACGAGGACGAGCACGAGCGGCACGAAGAGGAGGGCCACGGCCGAGAGGCGCGGCGAGATCCACAGGAGCTGCGGGATGACGAACAGGAGGTAGAGCGCGGCATCGGCGGCCAGGAGGAAGCCCGAGCCGGCCGCCGTGCGCACGTCGTTCATGTCGTTCGTCATGCGGCTGACGAGGTCGCCCGAGCGCGCGCGGTCGTGGTAGGAGAGCGGCAGCGCCTGCAGGCGCAGGAACAGCGCCGTGCGCATCTCGCTGCCGACGCGATCGGCCGTGCGGATGAAGAAGTGCCGCCACGCGTAGCGCATGCCGAGCTGCAGCAGCGCCGCGAACGCGAACGCGGCGCCGATCAGCGCCGTCGACACGCGCAGGTCCGGCTCGCGCTCGAGGTTGGCGAAGGCGGCCCCCGTGAGCCACGGCACGGCGATCCCGTCGATCGCGTCGACCAGCGCCAGGGCGGCGACGCCGACGGCGTACGTGCGCCAGTGCCGCCGCGCGTGCGACAGGAGCGTCCGCCACCCGGGTCGGTCGGTCGGTCGGGGCACGGGCGGATTCTAGAGGCTCTCTCGCGCGCGCGGACCCCGGCGTCCCCGACCCCGATCAGCGCCCCGACCCCGAGAGGGCCCGCACCTCGCCCGGCTCCCACGGGGGCAGGTCGCGGTGCTCGCCCGCGCCGCGGCCGAGGAAGGCGGTCTGCAGGAGCTGCAGGGGGTCGCCGTGCGCGACGAGCAGGACCGTGGCCCCGCGCAGCTCCGCCTCGAGCGCCTCGACCAGCGCCCAGGCGCGGTCGCGCACGGCCTGAGCGGCCTCGACGCCGTCGTCGGTGTGCGTCGGGTCGGCCCGGTCCCGCGCCCACACGCGCGCGTAGGCCTGGTTCGTCCCGCCCTCGTGCGCCCCGAACCACCGCTCGCGCAGCGCCGTCGACGTGCGCACCGGCCCCGCGCCCAGGGCCTCCCGCGCCGCCTCGGCCGTCTCGCGCGCGCGGAGGAAGTCCGAGCTGACGATCACGGCCCCGGGGCCCAGGAGCGCGCAGCGCAGCGCCGCCGCGCGCGCCTGCTCGCGCCCGCGCGCCGTGAGGCCGTAGCCCGCGACGCCGCGGGCCGGGTCGCTGACGATGATCCCCTGCGCGTTGGCCAGGCTCTCGCCGTGGCGCTGCCCCAGGTAGACGTTGGCGAGGTCCATCGCGGGTCAGGGTAGCAGCCGCGCCCCGGGGGCTGGGACCCGCCCCTGGCAGTGAGTACCTCTCCATCCGCCGCTCGTCCCCACCCGCCAGAGCGAGCGATGGGGACGGCGTGCCAGTCCGGGACGTGCGCCCATCGCCCGCCCCTCGCGAGCGCATCACTCATCGCTGGCACGCCTGGACGCCCCCCTCTACGCTGCAGGCGTGGACGACGAGGTGGAGCGGCTCGAGCGCGCCGTGCGCCAGGACCCGGGCGACGTCGAGACGGCGCTGCGCCTCAAGGCGGCGCTCCTGCGCGCCGGGCGGCGCGAGGAGCTCCGCACGCGCTACCGCCTCGCGTTCGTGTGCGACCAGCGCTGGGACGACATGACGCCCGAGGCGCCGGGCGCGCGGCGCTGCGCGGGCTGTGACCGGCAGGTGCACCTCGCCGGCTCGCCCGGCGACTTCGACCGCCTGGCCGCGGCCGGCCACTGCGTGGCCGTCTACCCGCACGTCCTGCCGCAGGTCCTCGAGCACCTGATCGACGCGCCCGACCGGGGCCTCGCCCGCGGCGAGGGGCCGTGCCTGCTCGAGGGGGACCTGCCCCCGCGCCCGCTCGCCGGCGCGCCCCGGCGGATCGACCCGGGGCCGGTCATGGGCAGCGTCGTGCCCATGCCGCCGTTGCCCCCGCCGTCGCCCGGGCCGCCGCTCGTGCCCGCGCCGCCGGCGGACGGCCCGCTGAAGCGGCTGCGGCGCCTCCTGGGAGGCGGCTGAACGCGCGATGGACGGACTCTTCTCGCCCCTGCGCCTCCGCGACGTGACCCTGCGCAACCGCATCGGCGTGTCGCCCATGTGCCAGTACTCCTCGCCCGACGGGCGGGCCACGGAGTGGCACCTCGTGCACCTCGGCGCGCGCGCGGTCGGGGGCGCCGGGCTGGTCCTGACCGAGGCCGCCGCCGTGCTGCCCGAGGGGCGGATCTCGCCCCAGGACCTCGGGCTGTGGGACGACGCGCAGGCCGGGGCCCTGGCGCCGGTCGTGCGCTTCGTGCGCGCGCAGGGGGCCGCCGCCGGCGTGCAGCTCGCCCACGCCGGCCGCAAGGCGAGCGTGCGGCGCCCCTGGGAGGGCGGCGCGCCGCTGGGGGCGGGCGAGGGGGGCTGGACGCCCGTCGGTCCCAGCCCGCTGCCCTTCTCGCCCGACCACGCCGTCCCCGAGGCGCTCGACCGGGCGGGCCTCGGGCGCGTCGTCGAGGCGTTCCGCGCCGCCGCCGCGCGCGCGCTGGCGATCGGCGTCGAGGTGCTCGAGGTCCACGCCGCGCACGGCTACCTGCTGCACGAGTTCCTCTCGCCGCTGACGAACCGGAGAGACGACGCCCACGGCGGCGACCTCGAAGGACGCGCGCGCCTGCTGCGCGAGGTCGTCGCCGCCGTGCGCGGCGTATGGCCCGAGCGCCTGCCGCTGCTCGTGCGCGTCTCGGCCTCCGACTGGGTCGAGGGCGGCTGGACCGTCGACGACACGGTGGCCCTGGCGCGCCTCCTGCGCGCCGACGGCGTCGACCTCGTCGACTGCTCGTCGGGCGGCGCCGTGCCGGGGGTCAAGATCCCCGCGGGACCTGGCTACCAGGTCCCGTTCGCGGCGCGGGTGCGCCGCGAGGCGGGCGTGCCCACGGCGGCCGTCGGCCTGATCACCTCGCCGGCGCAGGCGGACGAGGTCGTGCGCTCGGGCCAGGCCGACCTGGTCCTCCTCGCGCGCGAGCTGCTGCGCGACCCCCACTGGCCCCTGCGCGCGGCCCGCGAGCTGGGCGTCGACGTGACCTGGCCGTCGCCCTACGAGCGGGCAAAGACTTGAGACGCGGACGATCCCGCGCGTCGATTCCTCCGCGGACGCTCGCCCCGGGGGTGGCTCGGCGGCCAACGACTTGCGGGACCCTGGGACACGGCACGGAGCGCGCTGCACCCCCGGCAGGAGACCGATGAAGTACACCCCCGAACGGCACGGACGCGAGTCCAGGGCCGAGACCTTCCACGACCTCACCCCTTCTTCCGCGCGGCCGTCGCTCAGGCCACGGGTCCCGGGCGACCCGGCGCTCCTGGCCCGCGAGGCCCGGGCGGCGACCGAGCTCACGCGGCCCGAGCTGGCGCGCGTGCTGGACGTGCCCGAGGAGACGCTCGCGGCCTGGGAGGAGGGGCACCGCTTACCCACGCCCGGCGAGCGGGCGCTCCTGCGGGTGGTGCTGCTCGCGCCGGAGGTTTGCCTCGACCTCCTGCCGGACGCCTGAGCCGGTCGCCGTGTGAACGGACCCGTGCTCCTCGTCGACGACGACCACGACCTGCGCGAGGAGCTCACCCGCCTCTGCGAGCTCGAGGGCTACCGGGTCCTGCCGGCGGCCCATGGGGCCGAGGCGCGCGCGCTGCTCGAGGCGGGCGAGGCGCCGTGCGTCGTCGTGCTCGACCTCATGATGCCCGTCATGAACGGTTGGGAGCTGCTGGCCTGGCTGCGCGCCGCCGGCAGCCCGCACCGCGACCTGCCGGTCGTGCTCCTGTCGGCGTCGACGTACGCCGACGCGACGGGCCAGGCGTTCGACGTGCAGGCGACGCTCGCCAAGCCGGTGCCGGTGCCCACCCTCCTCCAGACGCTGGCGCAGCACTGCCGCCGTAGCGCCTGAACGTCTCCGCCTGGCGGCGGCCGGTTGACGTGCTCCCGGCCGGGCCTCTAGAGTGAGCCCCGCCGGGAGGCCCTCCATGCGCGCTCCGTCCGTCGCCTTCGCTGCCCTCGTCGCCCTCGTCGTCGCCGCCCTGCCCGCGCGCGCGGAGGTGCTGGCCCGCGAGGGCCAGGGCCACCTCGAGCGCGCCGAGCACGGCGGGCTGGTCCTGCACCTCAAGGGCACGCCCTACGAGATGGGCTTCCAGCACGGCAGGCTCCTGCGCGAGCAGGTCCGCGCCATGGCGCAGCGGATCCTCCACAACCAGGACGACCTGGGCAAGTCGGCCGAGTACCAGGCCTACCTGATGATGCGGCCGCTCATGCACGACCTCCTGCGCCCGCACATTCCGGCGCGCTTCAAGGAGGAGATGCGCGGGCTGGCCGACGGCGCCGAGGTCCCCTACGCCGACGTCGAGGCCGCCAACCTGTTCCCCGAGGCCTTCCACTGCAGCGGGATCGCCCTGCGCGGCGCGGCCACGAAGGGCGGCGCGCTCTACCACGTGCGGATCCTCGACTACATGACGCGCCTGGGCCTGCAGGACGTGGCGCTCGTGATCGTCCACCAGCCGACCGACGAGGGGCTGCGCTCCTGGATCAACGTCGGCTTCGCCGGGTTCATCGGCACCGTCACCGGCATGAACGAGGCGCAGGTGGCGATCGGCGAGATGGGCGGCGGCGGCCTGGGCCACTGGGACGGCGTGCCCATGGCGCTGCTCATGCGCGATGCGCTCGAGCGCGCGGGCACGCTGGCGGAGGCGCTCGACGTCTTCCGCGCGTCGGCGCGGACCTGCGAGTACTACTACGTGATCTCGGACGGCAAGACGCGCGACGCCGTGGGGCTCTGGACCACGCCGGACGTGTGCGAGGCGATCCGCCCGGGCGAGAGCTACGCGCTGTTCGAGAACCTGCGCCCGCGCGGCGGCGCGGCCGACGGCAAGGCCTTCGCGCGCGGGGTCAAGGTCGACGCCAACCAGCACCGCGTGCTCCTGCAGGGCAAGGACGGGGTGAAGGGCTTCGTGGCCCTGCAGCGGCCCGACACGCTGGTCCTCTCGGGGCCGGACCGTTACGGGCACTTCATGGAGCGCCTGGCGCCGCACTACGGTCAGGTCGACGAGCAGGTGCTCATGGACCTGGTCAAGCGCCCGGTCTCCATGTCGAGCAACCTGCACGTGGCGATCTTCCGCCCCGAGACGCTCGAGGTGTGGGTGGCGGTCGCGGCCCCTGACGGCGCGCCGGCGTGCGACCAGCCCTACCAGCGCTACGACCTGCGGGCGGCGCTGACGTCCGGGCCCAAGTAGCGCTCAGGGCGTACGAAGCACCGACGCTCGCGGGCGCGCTGAGGCGACGCGGCGCGCCCGCGGGCGGCGTCGTAGCGGCATGCTTCGAGCCCGCCCCGCCGCCGCGGCCGCAGCCGTCGAGCACTCCTCGAGAGCCATCGAAGAGATCGGCGCTACCACGTCTCGCGGGTGACCAGCCCTCGAACGGAGCAGCACGCGAGGCGAGGCCGCGGAGGCTGAGGCGAGGCGGCGCGCGCGCGGGCGACGTCGTATCGGCATGCTTCGAGCCCGCGCGCGCTCCGCGGCCGCAGCCATCGAGCACACCTCAGGGTCGGCGGCGGGGGTGGCCCGGAGGCGGACCGCCGAAGGCCGCGGCGGTCGGCGCCGGCTGCTCGACGACCGGCGGCGCCTGGTCGTGCGGCGGCGGCTCGGGCGGGGCGGGCTCTCTTGCCGGCGTAGCCGCCGCCCAGCTCCGCGCCGGCGATGGCCAGAGGCCCAGCCACCAGGCGACCGCCAGGCCGCGGCCTGGCGCGGCAGGTGCGAGGACGAGCCGCGCGTCGCCCGTCGTCGGCGGCAAGGTCGTCGGCGCCGGCAGCGCTGCCAGCGTGACCGCGAGGCCGGCCCAGGCGCCGGCAGCGGCGGCGGGGGCAGGATCGGCGGCGGCAGGCTCGGGGCCCCGGGCGGGGGCGAAGCGCGGCGCGGCAGACCCGCGGGCGTTCAGGCGCCCGGCGGGCGCTCCTCGGCCGGGGGTCGTCCGCCGGGGATCGTCGGAAGGCGCCACCGGCTCCGCAGGCGTAGGTCGTGGGTCGGCGGAGGCGGCGCGCCGTCGGCGGGGGGCACGGCGGCGAACGGCGGCACGGCGCCGTGGCCGACCAGCGGCCGTGGCTCGAAGCCGCGGCGGCGGCAGCGGCGGCGTGGGCAGGGTGAAGGGCGCGGCTCTTTCGGCCGGGGCCGCCGCAGGCGTGGGCCTGGCCGCCGGCGGTCGCTGCGGCGCGGGCGGGCGCGGGTGCGCGGGCGCGCGCGGTCGCCGGCGCGACGGTGGTCGTCGGCGCCCACCACGCGCTCGCGACGGCGACGACGCACCAGGTGAGCGCCCCGACGAGGGCCCCCTGGCGCCGGTCGGCGGCGCCCGCCAGCCAGGCGGCGGCGTAGCCGCCCAGGGCGAACGACGCGGCGGCGGCCAGCACGCACCACACGACGCCCAACGCGCCCGGCGCGGCGCCGACGAGGCCCAGGCTGGCGCCGAGGGCCAGGAGCAGGACGAGCGGCGCCGCCGTCACCAGCGCGCCCGCCAGGATCGGACCAGGGAGCGCCTGGCCGGGCGCGAGCGCGCCGGAGCGCCGCGCGGGGCGGGGGCGGGGCGGGGCGGCGGCGGCGGGGCGGCGGGTGCGCCGCACGCGCGCCGGGCGAGGGGGACGGCGGTGCCTGGGACGCATGGGTCTCCCTCGGGCGGCGCGGACCTCGGCCGGGACACCGTCGTCCCACGACGACCGGCGCGCGCGCGCCGCGGCCGCCAGTCCGGCGCGCGCGCGTCGACGCTCGCACCGCGCGTGCCGGTCGCCGGCTGTCGCGGTCAGCCCTCGAAGCGGACGAGGGCCAGGCGCCCGGGCGTGGAGGCGGCCACGACGCCGACGGAGGCCGAGGCCAGCGCGCTCAGGGCGGGGCTGCCGACGACGTCGAGGGCCAGGTCGACCAGCGGCGCGCCCGTGCGGGCGTCGAGCACCGCGGCCGTCGGGCCGCCGCGCCCGGCGCGCGCCAGGACGACGAGGGCGTCGCTCGCCCGCGCCGCCGCGATCGGGGGCGTCGCCGCCTCCCAGGCCACGGCGCCGCTGCGGCGATCGAGCGCCACGAGCGGCCCGCTCGTGCCGTCGCCCAGGACCACGACCGAGGGCCCGACGGTCGGCCGGCCGCCGGCGGCGTGGTCGCGCGCCCAGACGATCGCGCCCGAGCGCGGGTCGAGCGCCGCCGTGACCCCGCGGCCGGCGGCGACGCCCGCCGCGTGGAGCACGACGCCGGCCGCGTCGGCGAAGAGGAGCGTCGTGTCGAGGGCGGCGTCGGGAAGCAGGTCGGCGCCGGCGGAGCGCGCCCACAGCGGGCGGCCCGTGTCGAGGTCGAGGGCCTGGACGCGCGCCGGCCCCTCCTGCAGCAGGAGCACGCGCCCGCCGCCGAGGTGGACGTCGTCGACGAACGGGACGTCGGCGGTCCACAGCGCGCGGCCGAAGTCGTCCTCGCCGGCGTCGAAGCAGGTGAGACGCGCGGCGCCGGGCGGGTCGCCCGTCTTGAGCAGGCCCCGGTCGCCCTCGACGGCGAGCGCCCACACGCGGCCTGGCACGGCCGTGCGACCCAGGACCTCGCCCGTGCGCGCGTCGCGCGCCAGGACCTCGCCGCCGGCGCGGCTGCGCGGGGTGGCGTGGACGACGTCGTCGCCGCGCCAGGCGGCCGCCCCGCCCGTGTCCGCCACCCAGCGCGGCGCGTCGGGCGACCCCGGCGCGATCGCCGCCAGCCGCCCCCAGCCCTGACCGACGCCGCGGTGCCCGATCCACAGGTCCGGGCCGGCCGCGAGCACGGTCATCGGATCGAGCCACGGGGCCGCGACGACGCTCGGCGTGGCGACGAGGTCGCGCCCCGGTGGCTCGGCCGCGGGCGCCGGGCCGAGCGGGCTCCAGGCCGCGAGCGCCTCCCCCGCCGCCACATCGCCCTCGCGGGCCAGGCGAGCGACGTCGAGGTGCAGCTCGCGCCGGCCGCGCGCGCGGGCGAGCGCGCGCAGCCGCGCCCACGACGCCTCGCGGTCGTGCGTCGCCAGCCGTCCGAGGGCGCGGAGCCGTTCGTCCACGGAGCCAGCATGACGGCGCCGGGGCTCGAGGGCCACCCGGCACGCGCAGGCCGGACGCAGAGGACGTCGAACGACCTCCGTCAGGGGTCGTCGTCGGCGTGGTCGAGGCGCAGGACCACGTCGACGGCCGGGCCCTCGACGAGCACCTCGCGGCGGAAGAAGCCCAGGCCCCCCGACGGCCGCCGGACGCCGGCCGTGAACGTCCAGCGGCCGGGCGCCAGCCAGCCGAGGTCGAACGTCCCGAGGTCGGTGACGGTCGCCCGCTCGACCGCGCCGTCGGGCCCCACGGCGCGCACGTGGTCGGCCCGGCCGGCGAGCGGGCCCTCGACGCGGCCCCGGACGCGCGCGCCGGGCGGCAGCGTGACCCGCAGGTGGACGGGTTCGTCGGTGGGCACGAGGACGCGCCGGACCACGCGGGGGCCGTCGGGCCGCTCGAAGCTGAGCTCGACCGCCTCGCCGATCGGCGCGTCGACGCCGAACCCGCCCAGCGCGTCGGTCGTGGACGACGTCGGCGCCGAGCCGTCGCCGACGCGCGCGTGCACGGCGACGCCCGCGAGCGGCCGGCCGCCCGGGTCGATCGCGATCCCCTGGACGCGCGTCCGCGCGGCGCGCGGGACCAGCGCGACGCGACACGTGGGCCCCTCGACGCCGACGGTGGCCGGGCGCAGCCCCGGCGCCTCGACCTCGACCAGGCCGACCTCGGCCGCGCCGGCCCACGCCGCGCGGCCCTGCGCGTCGGTGGTCCCCGGCGCCGGGTCGGGCCACCAGGGGGCGGGGCGGCGCAGGACGACCTTCACGCGCGCGCCGGCCACCGGCGCGCCCCGCTCGCCCTCGACGAAGACCTCGAGGCCGGGGCCGCCCGGCGGCGTGACCTCGAGCGGGCCGTCGTCCGCCGGCGTGACCCGCAGGTCGAACGGCAGGTGGCCTGGCAGGCCCAGGGCCACCCGGTGCTCGGCCCCCCGGAGGAGGCCCGTGAGCGAGAAGCCGCCGTCCGGCGCGACCCTGGCGCTCGCGATCGCGGTGGGCCCCCAGGGGCCGAGCGCCACGGTCGCGACGACCACGCCGCCGCCGGGCGCGTCGGCCCGGACGCGCCCGGCGAGGGCGGCGGCCGGCGGGAGGTGCAGCGTCGTCTCCGCCGCGCCGCCGGGCGGCACCTCGACCGCCACGCACGCCGGCGCCAGCCCGTCGCCCCACACGGCCAGCGCCGCGAGCGGCGCGGGGGCCCCGTCGAGCGTGCGCGCGCCGTCGGTGAACAGCGCCATGCCGCGCGCCTCGCCCAGGCGGTAGGAGAGGGGGCCGTTGACGGGCGCCGGCGGGTCGCCGGCGACGACCCGCAGGCGCACGGCGCCGGGCGCGACCGGGCGGTCGAGGCCGAGGTCGACCTCGACGAGCCCGCCGGGCGCGAGGTCGAGCGGCCCCGAGCGCCCGGCGTGGCTCGACGTCCACGCGTGGACGACGACGGGGCCCGCCGCGGCGTCGACGCGCAGGAGCGCGCGCCCGTCGGCGTCCGTGCGCCTGGCCAGGCGCCCGTCAGGCCGCCGGGCGGACGCAGGCGACGGCCGCGTCGGCGACGGGCGCCCCCGTCGGCGCCGGTGACCCGCAGCGCGACGGCGGTCGCGGCGCCGACGGGGCGATCGTCCGTGGCGGCGGCGGCGGGCGGCGGCGTCGGCGGCGTCGCTCGTGAACCGGCGGCGACGCCGATCAGCACACCGATCAGCACACCGATCAGCACACCGGGCAGCACACCGGACAGCACACCGAGCACTGCCCCGACGACGGCCCTCCGCCCACCGCCGCGCGCCGGCCGGGGCGCGGGCGCGCGGCGCGCTGCGGCCGGCGCCGGCGCGGTCCCTTGCAGGTGCGCCTCGAGGTCGTGGGCCAGGGCGCGGGCGGTCGGATAGCGGTCCGCCGGGTCCTTCTCCAGGCAGCGCAGGACCACCGCGTCGAGCGCGGCGGGCACGCCCGGCCGGCGCCGCGACGGCGGCTCGGGCGCGGCCCGGGCGACCTGGGCCAGCGCCTCCATGAGCGTCTCGGCGTGGAAGGGCGGCCCGCCGGTGAGCAGCGCGTAGAGGGTCGCGCCCAGACCGTAGACGTCGCTGCGCGCGTCGGGCTCGCGCTCGCCGGCGGCCTGCTCCGGCGGCCAGTAGCCGGGCGTCCCGAGGACCTGCCCCTCCTCGGTGACGCGCGTGTGCTCGTCGGGGTCGGTGAGTCGCGCCAGGCCGAAGTCGACGAGCACCGGCTCGCCGCCGGCCAGGAGCACGTTGTCCGGCTTGAGGTCGCGGTGCAGGACGCCCACCTGGTGGGCGTAGTCGACCGCCAGGGCCAGCTTGCAGGCGATCGCCGCCGCATCGGCCGGCGGCAGCGGCCCCTCGGCGTCGAGGCGCGCCTGGAGCGAGGAGCCGTCGACGAGGTCGACGACGAGGAGCGGCGACGGCGCCTCGACGACCTCGCGCACGGCGAGGATGTGCGGGTGGCGCAGGCTCGCCAGGGCCTGGCCCTCGCGCAGGAAGCGGCGGCGGACCTTGTCGGCGGTCGACGTCAGGACCTTGAGCGCGACCGAGACCCCGGAGCGCGTGTCGCGCGCCTGGAGCACGGCGCCCTGCGCGCCGCGACCCAGGTCGCGCTCGATCACGAAAGGGCCGACCCGCCGCCCCTGCACCGCGCCTCCGCGCGAGCATTGTGGCGGGCCGGCCCCGCGCGCGCAGCCGACTACCGGAACGACTTGGTCGGCGGCAGGAGGCCCGGGCCGTCGTCGTCGAAGTCCATGTCCTCGCGCACGTAGCCGCCGCCGCCGACCTCGCCGATCCGCGCGAGGATCTTCTGCGAGGGGCCCAGGCCGTAGCAGGCGATCACGGCGCGCCCGTGGCCGTCGCGCTCGCGCTGCTCCTGGAGGTTGGCGATCGTGCCCATGATGTCGTCGGTGCGCTCGCGCCCGAACAGGCCGTCGGTGACGAGGACGACGGACAGGTCGCTCCGCGGCTCGACGAGCGCGGCGCGCAGGGCCGGGATGATCAGCGTGTCGCCGCCGGCGCCCATCTCCTCCAGCCAGCCGTTGGCCTTGCTCAGCGCGGAGTCGGAGGGGAGCGCCGCCCAGCCCGGCGGGACCGGGCGCGGCCGGTCGGTCTCGGGGACGCCCGCCCAGCGGGTGGGCACGTCGTTGAAGGCGAGCACGGCGAACTCGAGCTCGTCGGTCGAGTGCTCGAGCATCTCGCGCACGGCGTCGAGCGCGCGCGAGAAGTGGTCGCCGTGCATGCTCCCCGAGCGGTCGACGACGAAGAGCACGCGGCGGGTGATCCGGGCGGAGGGCTCGACCTCCACGTGGAGCTGGATGGCGCACAGCGGCAGCGCCGCGAGGCCGGCGAGCGCGAGACGGAGCATGAAGGTGACCTCACACCCCCCATGCCGGGAGCGTAGTCACCCGTGGATGGTTCGGGGAGGGTTCGCCCCGCACGTCGAGCCGTAACGCGCCGGTGGCCCGTGACCTGATGCGGCCATGGGACGGCGCCGTCCCGTCGCTCCGGGGTCCGGCAGCACCACGCCTCGGTCACCCATGGAACGCGGAGAGCGGGCTCCGGGAGCCCCCCTCCACGTCCCGACTCGAGTGAAGCCTGCCGTCACACCGGCTGGGCGGTCATCCCCAGGATCGTCATGGCGATCGTCAGGTAGATCAGGAGCCCCGTCGCGTCGACGAGGGTCGTGATCAACGGCCCCGAGATCACCGTCGGGTCGATCCCGAGGCGCTGGGCGCCGATCGGGATCACCGAGCCGACGAGGTTGGCCCAGGTGCACACGACGAGGATCGTGAGCGCCACGCTGGCGGCCACCGCCCCGCCGACGCCCCACATGAGGGCCCGGCCGTAGGCGATCGCGCCCAGGAGGACGCCCAGGACGAAGCCCGTGCTGACCTCCTTCCATAGGACGCGCAGGGCGTCGCGCACGACGATCTCGCCCAGCGCCAGGGCGCGGATGATCGTGGACACGGTCTGCGAGCCGGCGTTGCCGCCGGTGCCGATCAGCAGCGGGATGAAGAACGCCAGCGCCACGTGCTTGTCGAGCTCGTGCTCGAACGCGCGCAGCACGGTGCCCGTGGCCGTCTCGGCGACGAACAGGAGCACCAGCCAGGTGACGCGGCTGCGCACGACCCGCGTGATCGGGGTCTGGAAGTAGGGCAGGGCCGCGGCCACCTTGCCGGCCACGCCGCCCTGGTTGAGGAGGCCCGTCCCGACGTGCGCCAGCGCCGCGTCGAGCAGGTCGTCGACCGTGACCGCGCCGACGAGGCGCCGCTCGTCGTCGACGACCGGCAGCGAGAGGAAGTTGTGCGTGATGATGATCTCGGCCGCGTCGCCGCGCTCGGCGTGCTCGTTCACCACGAGCACGTCGCGGGTCATGAGGTCGTCGAGCTTCGCCTCGGGCGGCGCGATCGACACCTCGCGCAGGGGGACGACGCCCACGACCCGCCGCTCCGCGTCCAGGACATAGCAGTTGGCCGCCACCTCGACGTCGGCGTGGCGCTCGCGCAGGGCCGCCATGGCCTCACCCGCCGTCTTGCCCTGCTCGACCGCCCAGACCTTCGGCGTCATGAGGCGCCCGACCGCCGTCTCGCCGTGGCTGAGCAGGCGCTCGACCTGCCGCCGCTCGTCGTCGGTCAGGGCCTCGCCGACGAACAGCCGCTGCTCGGGCTCGAGCGTGCCCAGGATCGCCGTCTGCACGTCGAGGTGCAGGAAGCGCAGCATGCGCGCCGCGTGCTCGCGGTCGCACAGGAGGAGCACCTGCGCGGCGACGGTCGGGTGCGCGCTGCGCAGCATGGCCGCGCCGCGCCGGTCGTCGACCGCCTCGAGCACGCGCCGACACTCGTTCACGGTGTAGCGCGAGAACTCGCGGCCGACGTCGGCCGGGCGCACCTTGCGCAGGGCCTCGACCAGCGGCCCCTTGTCGGGGTCCCGGCGGCGCAGCGCCTCCTCGACCCCCGACAGGTCCGCCAGCGGCACCGCCCGCTTGACGACCTCCTCGTCGCCGCCGATCCCCCCCATGGTCCCCTCCGCGCCGTGGGCGCGGAGGTCCCTCATACCTGGCGCGAACCCGCCGGCGCTACGGGCGAGCGGCGCGGAGAGGTGTCCCCTTTTGCCTCAGATGCCCCGGCGGACGGCCCGGGTGACGAGCTCGGCCGCCGCCGTCCACACGGCGTGGTTGGCCAGCTCCTTGGCGTTGACCTGCCAGGGGAGGGCCCGCGGAGACGGGCTGAGCCCCGTGAGCGGCGCGATCGCGCCGTCGCAGGCGAGGAAGAACGGCACCGCGAACGGGAGCCCCGCCGCGCGGGCGGCCGCGGGCTGGCGCCGTCGCACGGCCGCGTAGACGAGCCCCCAGCCCACGCCGAAGAGCAGGCCGAAGAGCGCGCGCCCGCGGCGGAGGGCGCGCGCGTCGGCGCCGGGGCCGGCGAGGCGACGGGCGAAGGCGCCGGCCGCCACGTCGTGGCCCGGCCCCTCGCGGACGGCGCGCTCGCGGCGGCGCGCGGCGTCGCTCACGAGGGGGTCGAGCAGCCGGTCCGCGCCGGCGGTCACCGCGCTGGCGACCGCGCCGGCGGCGGCGCCGACGAGCAGGTCCGAGCCGAGCGTGCTGCGAGCAGGCATCGCGTCCTCCGTGCGGAGGACGCGGCGCAAGCGCCGCGCCGCGCCCGCGCCACGAGGGCGCTGGGCCGGCCGGGACGCGCGTGGCTCAGCCCGAGTTGAAGGTGCGCAGCTTCCCGGCGATCGCGAGCTGGGTGAACTTGTAGAAGTGCCAGTGCGTGACGCAGCGGTTCATGAACTGCGCGAAGCCGATCACGTCGCGCCGGTACTTCAGGTTCGACTTGACGAAGTACTTCGCGTAGACGCTGCCGACCGAGCGCACGGCGCCGTCCTTGACGAGCGTCTTCGTGATCGAGGCCAGGAGCGCCAGCCCGTAGAGCAGCGTCGGCACCGTCTTGCCCTCGCTCGCCTTCCGCGAGATCTCGGCGCGGCGGCGATGGTACTCGGGATAGCGGTAGGAGCGGAAGTAGCGCTCGAGGAAGGCCTCGGGCGAGTAGAGCCGCTCGAGCAGCTTCCAGTAGCCCTGCTGCAGGGCCTCGCGGCTCATCTGCTTGGGCACGAAGTTGAGGTTCGGATCGTCCTCGACGAGGCGCCCCTCCTTCTTCAGCCGGTCGTAGAGGGGCGTCTTGGGGATCGCGCCCAGCATGCCGACCATGGCCAGGAGGATGCCGTTGTCCTGGATGAAGCGGAACTGGTCCTCGAAGATCTCGTCGTCGTCGCTGTCGAAGCCGACGATGAACCCGGCGTGGATGTCGATCCCGGCGTTCTGGATGCGCGAGAGCTTGGCCTCGAGCGAGTCGCCGTGCGTGTTCTGCAGCTTCTTCACCTCGAGGAGCGAGTCGGCGCGCGGCGACTCGATCCCCATGAACACGTGGCGGAAGTTCGCCTGATACATGAGCTCGAGCAGCCGCGGGTCGTCGGCGAGGTTCACGCTCGCCTCGGTCGACAGGCGCAGCGGGAAGCCGTTCTTCTCCTGCCACTCGACGAGGCGCTCGAGGAGCTCCTTGGCGGCCTTCTTGTTGCCGATGAAGTTGTCGTCGACGATGAACACCGAATGGAAGCCCGCCCGGCGCATGTCCTCGAGCTCGGCGATCACCTGGTCGGGGTGCTTCGTGCGCGGCTTGCGGCCGAAGGTGACGATGATGTCGCAGAACTCGCACTGGAACGGGCAGCCGCGCGAGAACTGCAGCGCCCCCGAGGCGTAGCGGTCGACCTTGAGCAGGTCGTAGCGCGGGCGGGGGACCGTCGTCATGTCGGTCCGGTCGGCCTGCTCGTAGTAGGTCTGCGTGGCGCGGCCGGCGGCGAAGTCGTCGATGAACCGGGGCCAGGTGGTCTCGGCCTCGCCCGAGAACAGGACCGAGCAGAGCTGGTCGCGCTCGAAGAACTCGCGGTCGACCGAGGCGTAGGCGCCGCCGACGACGGTGTAGACCTTCAGCTCCTTGAGCCGGAGGAGGATCTCGCGCATGCGCCGCTTCTGCACGATCATGCCGGTCAGGCCGACGAGGTCGAAGCGCGTGATCCCGGCCCAGTCGATCTCCTCGACGTTCTCGTCGACGATCGTGACGTCGTGCCCGGCGGGGACCAGGCCCGCCAGCGTCGGCAGGGCGCCGGTGATCATCGTGCAGCGCTTGTCGCCGGGGTACAGCGGCAGGGCGAAGTCGAAGCCCCAGTAGGAGGGCTCGAACTTCGGGTTGATCAGGCAGATCGAGAGGCGCCGCTTCGGCGCGGCGGAGGCGGGGGCGGCATCGACCCTCGGCTCCAGGACAGCTGGGTGCTGCAAGCAGGCTCTCGGTTGTGATCGCCCGAGTGGGACGAAGGGGACGCCCCCTCGACCCCAGTGGCGCGGCTGAGCACGATTCTAGACACGGTGCCGCATTACGCCACAGGTCGAGGGATATTCCCGGGCCATTCTCCGTTACTCACTCAAATCCAGGCACTTACGCGACGCGCTGCGGATCACCCCTGGAGCGAAGGCGCGGGCCCGGGGCTACACTCGCCGGGGCTGACCGTGCCGACCGTGCCCTTCGCAGCGTTCTTCGCCTCATGGGTCGACCGGACCCGCGAGGAGTTCCTGGCCGAGGTGCGCGCGCCGCATCTCGTCCTGCCGCGCCTGCCGCTCGCCGGTGAGGCCGAGCCCCCCGACGCGGCGACCGAGCGGGTCGACCCGGCGCGGACCGTCGCCTACTGGGACCTGCAGGTCCTCGTGCCGCTCCTGCCAGCGGCGGACGCCGCGCCCATCTCGATCGGGCGCGGGTCCGACAACGACGTCGTCGTGGCCGACGCGCGGGTGTCGAAGGTCCAGGCCTACCTGGAGCGCCGAGACGACGAGTGGCGCGTCCTCGACGCCGGGTCGACGAACGGCACGCGCGCCGACCTCCAGCGCGTGCCGACGGAGCGCGGGGTCGCGGTGCGCTCGGGCACGCGGATCCGCCTGGCCGAGGCGATCGACGTGGTGTTCTTCGAGCCCGAGGGCCTCCTGGGCGTGCTCGAGCGCGTCCGCCGGGCGCGGGTGTCGACGGAGGTTCCACCCCCGGACTTCGAGGTCCGGAGCTGAGACGAACGCGCTCGACAGCGCGCCAGTTACGTTGACCGGCCCGACCGGCCCCCTCCTTGCGAACGCGACCTTCGTCTCGCCGGAGGGAACGGACATGCACGTGATCTTCGGGGCGCTCGTCGGCGCCGTCCTCGTCGTGGCCGCCACGACCGTCGTGGCCCTGGCGGCCGGTCGCCGGCCGACCGCGCGCGAGCTGGCGCTGGCCGCGCTGGGCGGCGCCGTGAGCGGCGCCGTCGTGGCGG